>DATKKT010000023.1:0-15838 GCA_035542795.1 Burkholderiales bacterium | reverse complement strand
TCCACACGTGCTCCAGCAGAGCCGGGTCGTTCGCGAGAACCTTCCAGAAATTGTTGATCCAATCTACACCGCGCGTCTTCATGATGTCTTCGTAGACTGTCTTCACCGCCGGGCTCGCCTCGGCGTACTCGATCATTTTGACCAGGGCCACGAATCCTCCTTCTATATCCGGGTCGCTTGCGATTTCACCGTGCTTGAGCGTAACGCATCGCCAGCCCGGCTAGTAGCGCACCAGCACCCGGTATTTCAGGATCGTGTTGCCCTCGGCTGGCACGGAAATGCGCCACTCCGCCGTGCCGGCGGCGACCTTGGCGTGCTTGTGGGTCTCGTCGAGCATCTGCCAGTCGCCGGGCACCGGCTCGCGCACGACGACGGTGACGGCGTCCTTCTTGGCGTTCCTCAGCACGATCTCGTACGCGCTCTCGAAGGCGTAGCTCCAGGGGCTCGGCAGGTCGCGGCGCTTGAAGTCGGTCTGCTTCTTGTCGGCGGTGACGTCGAACGCCTCGCCGAGCTTGAGGCGCACTTTCTCGTTCTTCGGCGTGTGGTCGATGCGGTCTTCGCCTACGAACTGCGCGTTGCCGGAGGAGTCCTTCTTGTAGACGCGCACCACGCCTTTCGGCATCGGGATGCCGAGATGGGCCGATTCCCGGTTCTCGAACTGCACGAAGACGCCCACCTTCATCTTCTGGCCTGCGTGGCCGATGCCGGAGCGGTAGTAGTAGTCGTTGCCCTGCAGGACCAGCTCTTTCGCCACCGGCACCGCGCTCGCGTTCAGAAGCGCCACCTGCTTGGTCTGGTTGTCGGCGATGGTGGTCGGGCGTCCCAGCGTGTAGAGGTGGTATTCGAAGAGGGACTCCTGCCGCATCTCGGCCGCGGGCGCGGCGGCCTTGGCGGCCATGGCCACGTCCCGGGCGGCGAGGCGCAGTTCCCCCCTTACGCGATTGACGTCGCCCGCGACAAGCTGGAGCTTCGCGTTGGGGTAGGCGGTGCCGCTGCGGTTGGTTAGCGTTACCCAGCCGTTGAGGTCGAGCGCCGTGTCGTTCGCGTTCAGCTCGGCCACGTAGTCGGCTTGCCAGGCCAGTCCCCCGGAAAGGTAGGAGAGCTCTACGGTCTGCTGCCCGGCGCGGGCGCTCGTGAGCACGCTCACCAGCGTGGGCCGGTCGCGCAGGTTCGGCGGCACGCCATCGAACACGATCCTGCCGGGAACACCGGTCTCGATGCGGTCGCCGATCTTCAGCACCACGCCGCCGTTCGCGGCGAGGACGGTGGCGGTCTCGAGAGTCTCGGCCCCCGTGGTCGGATGGGTGCGCACGATGCGCACGCTGCGCCCTACGTTCTTCTCCAGCAATTTCGCCGGCGTGAGCAGGTCGAAGTCGAAGTTCTGCTCCAGAAGCTGCAGGGAGCCGGGGTGCGAGAGGCTGCGCAACGATGCGGTCTCCGCACGCATCTGGCCGCTGACCTCCCGCAGCGCCACGAGATTCGAGCCATGATCCAGCACGAGGCGCCGCACATCCTTGATGAGGGCGAGATTCTCGTCGTAGATGGTGACCGCCACGGATTGCTGGTCGGTGAGCGTGCTGGATTTCTCGTTGGCGAAGGCAGCCGAGGCGGCGAGCACGGCGGCGACGGCGAGGCTGATGCGGGTGCGCTGGTTCATGATCTGCTCCTGGTCTGAAGGTCGAGGTTCCAGAGCCTTGAACGCCGCGTGCGGCCGAAAGGGTTAAGGTAAAATAATCAACATCTTGTAACGCACCACCGCGGCTTCCCCCCATGTTCGATTTCGTCGCCAAGCACAAGCGCCTGATCCAGCTCGTTCTCGCGCTGACGATGGTGCCTTTCGCGTTCTTCGGCCTGGACTACTACACGCGCGCGTCGCGCGGCGCGGCGAACGATCCGGCGAGCGTGGACGGCACTCCGATCACGCAGCGCGAGTTCAGCGACGAGCTGCGCCGCCAGCAGGACCAGCTGCGCCAGGCCCTGGGCCAGAACGCCGACCCGTCGGTCCTCGACACGCCCGAGCTGCGCACGCTGGTGCTCAACTCCCTGATCACGCAGCGCCTGCTCACGAACGAGGTCGCGAAGGAGCATCTCTACCTGTCCAAGGACGAAGTGGTGGCGTTCCTCATGGCGGCCCCCGAATTCCAGGAGGGCGGCAAATTCTCGCGCGAGCGCTATGCCAATTACCTGCGCGTGATGGGGCTGAGCGACGAGGGCAACGTCGCCAGGCTGCAGCTCGACATCCCGTCCGCGCGCCTGGCGCGCACCATCGCGGGGACCGCGATGGAGCCGCGCACAGTGGCCGATCGCCTGGCGGCGATCCAGGGAGAGAAGCGCGAAGTGGCCGAGGCGTTCGTGCCCGCGGCGCCGTTCGCCGCCGGCATCAAGCCCGAGGCGGCGGCGATGAAGGCGTACTACGACTCCAATCCCACGCAGTACAGGCTGCCCGAGCGCGTGCGCGCGGAGTACGTCGTGCTGTCGGCCGAGGAGCTCGCGCGCGGCGAGACGGTGAGCGACGCGGAGCTGAAAGCGGCGTTCGACGCGCGCGCTTCGCAGTTCGGCGTGGCCGAGCAGCGCCGCGCGAGCCACATCCTCGTCAGGACGCAGCAGGAGGCGGACCAGCTGCTCGCCGAAGTTCGCAAGGCGCCGCAGCGCTTCGCCGAGCTCGCCAAGCAGCGCTCCCAGGATTCCAGCTCGGCGGGCAACGGCGGCGACCTCGGCATGAACGCGAAGGGCTCGCTCGCGAGCCAGGCGCTGGAGAGCGAAATCTTCAAGCTCAAGCCGGGCGAGGCCGCGGTGGTGAAGTCGGAATTCGGCTTTCACGTGGTGCGCCTCGACGCCATCCAGCCCGCCAAGGCGGGCACGCTGGAGGAGGCGCGCAAGGCGCTCACCGCCGAGCTGCTGAAGCAGAAGGCGGCGAAGAAATTCGCCGAGGCCGCCGAGCCCTTCAACAACCTGGTCTACGAGCAGGCCGACAGCCTGAAGCCCGCGGCCGAGCGCTACCAGCTGAAGATCGAGACTACCGGGTGGATCACGCGCCGGGGTGAAGGCGCCCCGGGACCGCTCGCGCATCCCAAGCTGCTGGCGGCGCTGTTCTCGACCGACTCGGTCAAGCAGAAGCGCAACACGGACGCGATCGAGGTCTCGCCCGGCGTGCTCGTCGCCGCGCGCGTCGCCGAGTACAAGCCCGAGGCGCTGCGCCCGTTCGACGAGGTGAAGGCCGAGGTCGCGAGCGCGCTCGCGCGCCGCGAGGCGGCGGCGCTGGCGAAGAAGGAGGGCGAGGCGAAGCTCGCGGCGCTCGCCAAGGGCGGCGACGCCGGGCTGGCGTGGGGCGCCGCCAAGGCGGTCTCGCGCGAGGACGCGAAAGGCCTCTCGCAGGCCGCCCTGCGCAAGATCATGGCGGCCGACGCGCAGAAGCTGCCGGCCTACGCGGGCATCGAGCGCGGCGAGGAGGGCTACGTTCTCTACCGGATCAGCCGCGTCGTGCCGGCCGAAGCGCCTACGCCGGCCCAGGCCGCCGAGATGCGCTCGCACTACGATCAGCAGGCCGGCGCCGAGCAGCTCGACGCGTATCTGCTCGCGCTGCGCGCGCGCGCGAAGGTCGAGATCCGGCCCGCGGCGCTCGAGAAGAGCGCGAACTAGCCCGCGGCGCTGCCGTTCTCGCCGGCGATCGTCACCGAGACGACGTTGAAGCCGCCGTCCACGTAGAGGATTTCCGCGGTGATGCCGGCCGCGAGGTCCGAGAGCAGGAATGCCGCGGCGTTGCCCACATCCTCGATCGTGACATTGCGCCGCAACGGCGCAAACGTCTCCACGTGCTTGAGGATCTTGCCGAAGCCGGCGATGCCGGCGGCGGCGAGCGTCTTGATCGGTCCGGCCGAGATGCCGTTCACGCGGATGCCTCTGGGCCCCAGGTTCGCGGCGAGATAGCGCACCGAGGCCTCCAGGCTCGCCTTGGCGAGCCCCATGGTGTTGTAGTGAGGGATCTGGCGCTCGGCGCCGAGGTAGGTGAGCGTGAGCAGCGAGCTCTTGCGGCCTTCCATCATCGGCAGCGCCGCCTTGGCGAGCGCCGGGAAGCTGTAGGACGAGATGTCGTGCGCGACGCGGAACGCCTCGCGCGACAGGCCGTCGAGGAATTCGCCGGCGATCGCCTCGCGCGGCGCGAAGCCGATGGCGTGCACCAGGCCGTCCAGGCCGTCCCAGCGCCCGCGCAGGGACGCGAACAGCTCCTCGATCTGGGCGTCGCTCGAGACGTCGCAGGGAAACACGAGCCCGGAGCCGAACTCGCGCGCCATGTCGGTCACGCGGTCCTTGAAGCGGTCGCCTGCGTAGGTGAAGGCGAGCTCCGCGCCCTCGCGGCGCGCGGACTTCGCGATGCCGTAGGCGATCGAGCGGTTGCTGAGCAGGCCGGTGACGAGGATCTTCTTGCCGGTGAGAAACGCCATGGTGCGCGCATTATACTTTCCGGCATGCGCGCGCTGCTGCCGGTGCTCGCCCTGCAGGCGCTCGTGCTTGCGGGCTGCGGCGAAGTCTGGAACGACCCGTACCCGGCGGCGGAGCGGGGCGCGAACATTCTCTACTCGGTGTTCTCCGAGCGCCCGAAGCATCTCGATCCGGTGCAGTCCTACGCGACCGACGAGTCGGTCTTCACGCGCCAGATCTACGAGCCGCCGCTGCAGTACCACTACCTGAAGCGCCCCTACGAGCTGATTCCGCTCACCGCGACCGGGATCCCGACGCCGCGCGTCGTGGAGAAAGGCGGCGCGGTCTACAGCGTCTACGACATCCATATCCGGCCGGGAATCAAGTTCCAGCCGCACCCGGCGTTCGTTTCGGCGAATTTGAACTTGAGCCCGGACAGGATCGGGAAGCTCAAGTCTCCGTACGACCTTCCCCAGGGCGCTCGCGAGCTCACCGCCGACGACTACGTCTACGGCATCAAGCGGCTCGCGCATCCGCGCCTGCATTCGCCGATCTACGGCCTGATGGCAGAGTACATCGTCGGCCTGAAGGAGTTCGCGGCGCGCCTGAAGGCCGCGGACCGGGAGGGCGAGTGGCTCGATCTGCGCAAGCTGGACATCGCGGGGGTCGAGCGGCTGGACGCGTACAGCTACCGCGTGACGCTGAAGGGGCGCTACCCGCAGTTCGTCTACTGGCTGGCAATGCCGTTCTTCGCGCCGATGCCCTGGGAGGCCGACCGCTTCTTCAGCCAGCCCGGCATGGCGGAGAAGAACTTCTCGCTCGACTGGTGGCCGGTGGGCAGCGGGCCGTTCATGCTCGCCGAGAACGACCCGAACTCGCGCATGGTGCTCGCGCGCAACCCGAACTTCCGCGGCGAGCCCTATCCGTCCGAGGGCGAGCCCGGCGACCGCGAGCGCGGCCTGCTCGCCGACGCGGGCAAGACCATGCCGTTCCTCGACAAGGCGGTCTACACGCGCGAGCGCGAGGCGATCCCGCTCTGGAACAAGTTCCTGCAGGGCTATTACGACCTCTCGGGCATCGGCTCGGACACCTTCGATCAGGCGGTGCGCATTTCGCTGGAAGGCGAGGCGAGCCTCAGCCCGGACATGGAGGCGCGCGGCATCCGCCTCGACACGACGATCGCGCCTACGATCTTCTACCTGGGCGCGAACTGGCTCGATCCGGTGGTCGGCGGCGCGCAGGGCGGCGAAGCCGCCGAGCGGGCGCGCAAGCTGCGCCAGGCGCTCGCGATCGCCGCGGACTGGGAGGAGTACCTGGCGATCTTCGCCAACGGCCGCGGCGTGCCCTCGTACAGCCCGCTCGCGCCCGGCATCTTCGGCTACCGCGAGGGGCCCGAGAGCATCAACCCGGTGACGCACGTCTGGCGCAACGGCAGGGCGCAGCGGCGCCCGATCGAGGAGGCCCGGAAGCTGCTCGCCGAGGCGGGCTACCCGGACGGCCGCGACGCGAAGACCGGCCAGCCGCTCGTGCTCTATATGGACAGCACGAGCCGCGGTCCCGGCGACAAGGCCATGATGGACTGGTGGCGCAAGCAGTTCGCCAAGCTGTCGATCCAGTTCGAGCCGCGGCAGACCGACTGGAACCGCTTCCAGGAGAAGCTCAGAAAGGGCAGCACGCAGCTGTTCATGGTCGGCTGGAGCGCGGACTACCCGGATCCCGAGAACTTCCTGTTCCTGCTCTACGGCCCGCAGAGCCGCGCCAAGCACCAGGGCGAGAACGCCGCCAACTACGAGAACCCGGAGTTCGACGCGCTGTTCGAGCGCATGCGCAACATGCCGAACGGCCCCGAGCGCCAGAAGATCATCGACCGCATGAACGAGATCTTCCGCCACGACGCGCCCTGGATCGGCGGCTTCCACCCGAAGAACTTCGCGCTGTTCCACAGCTGGCTCGGCAATGCGAAAGTGAACGAGATCTCCGGCAACAACCTGAAATACCTGAAGGTGGACGCCGCGAAGCGCGAAGTGCTGCGGCGCGAGTGGAACCGGCCGGTGCTGTGGCCGCTCGTGCTCGTCGCGCTCCTTCTGCTCGCCTCGCTCGTGCCGGCAGTGGTGGCCTTCCGGAAGCGGGAAAACATGGCGGCGAGGCCGTCGGCCTAGATGCTGGGCTACGTCATCCGGCGGCTGCTCTACGCGGTGCCGATCCTGATCGGCGTCAACCTGCTGACGTTCCTGCTGTTCTTCGTCGTCAACACGCCCGACGACATGGCGCGCATGCAGCTCGGCGCGCGGCGCGTGACGCCCGAGGCGATCGAGAAGTGGAAGTCCGAGCGCGGCTATGACCTGCCGCTGGCCTGGAATTCGAAAGAGGAATCCCTCTTCAACAAGGCAGGCAAGACGATATTCGCGCAGAAATCGGCAAGACTCTTCCTCTTCGATTTCGGCTATTCGGAGGACAAGCGCGACATCGCCGCCGAGATCCGGCAGCGCATGTGGCCGAGCCTCGCGCTCGCGGTGCCGGTGTTCCTCGTCGGCCTCGCGGTCTGCATCAGCTTCGCGCTGCTGCTCGCCTTCTTCCGCGCCACCTACGTGGACTTCTGGGGCGTCGTGCTGTGCGTGGCGATGATGTCCGTGTCCACGCTGTTCTACATCATCGGCGGGCAGTACGTGGCCTCTAAGCTCTGGCACCTGGTGCCGATCTCCGGCTACGCGGGCGGCCTGGACGCGGCGCGCTTCCTCGTGCTGCCGGTGACGATCGGCGTGATCAGCGGCGTCGGCGCGAGCAGCCGCTGGTACCGCACGCTGTTCCTGGAGGAGATGGGGCGCGACTACGTGCGCACCGCGCGCGCCAAGGGCCTGGCCGAGACGGCGGTGATGTTCCGGCACGTGCTGAAGAACGCGATGATCCCCATCCTCACTGGGGCGGTGGTGGTCATCCCGCTGCTGTTCCTCGGCAGCCTGCTGCAGGAGTCCTTCTTCGGCATTCCGGGCCTCGGCAGCTACACCATCGAGGCGATCCAGTCGCAGGACTTCGCGGTCGTGCGCGCGATGGTGTTCCTCGGCTCGGTGTTCTACATCGTCGGCCTGATCCTGACCGATCTCTCCTACACGCTGGTCGACCCCCGCGTGCGGCTCGAATAGCGTGCCCGTCCTCCTCGCTACCGACGCGCTGCTCTGGCTGCTGGTCGCCGCGGCGGCGGCCTATGCGGCGTATTGCCGGCGCCATGCGCATCTCGCGCTGCCCTGGCGGCGCGTGTTCCAGAGCCCGGCGGCGATGGCGTCGGCGGTGGTGCTCGCCGCGTTTCTCGCGGTCGGCCTGCTCGACTCGCTGCATTTCCGGCCGCGCCTGGAGCCCAAGCCCGGCGAGCCGCCGGCGTACGCGACCGAAGTGCTCTCGGTGCTCGATCTCGCGCTCGACCATCTGCGCGGCCGCGCCGAAACGACCTATTCGGCGCCGCTCGCGACGCGCTCCTACGCCAAGGAGCAGGTCGAGCTGCCCGGCGGCAAGCAGATGCGCGACTACCCGCGGCTGCGCTTCGGCGGCGCGCACCTGAAAAGCGAGTCCGACTGGGCCGACGACGTGGCGCGGCGCACGCTCGCTGGCGCGGGCATATCGATTGTTTTGATTTTCTTGATTTTTGTTTTCGTAAGAAAACTAAAGGCTGGAAGCCCCGATCTTCCCTGGCATGCCGCCGCCGCCGCCCTGAGCGTCCTGATCCTGCTCGCAGGGCCGGCGGTCGCGCTCTCCACCGGCTACCACGTGCTCGGCACCGACAAGGTGGGGCAGGACGTGTTCTACCTCGCGCTGAAGTCCGTGCGCACGAGCCTCGCGATCGGCACGCTGACCACGCTCGTGCTGCTGCCGGTGGGCATCGCGCTCGGCACGATGGCGGGCTACTTCCGCGGCTGGGTGGACGACGTCATCCAGTACGTGTACACGACGCTGAACTCGATCCCGGGCGTGCTGCTCATCGCCGCCTCGGTCCTGATGATGCAGGTGGTCATCGACCGGCACCCGGAGTGGTTCTCGGTCGCCGCGCAGCGCGCCGATTTCCGGCTGCTCGTGCTGTGCGCGATCCTGGGCCTGACGAGCTGGACCGGTCTCGCGCGCCTGCTGCGCGGCGAGACGCTCAAGCTCTCGCAGCTCGAGTACATCCAGGCGGCGCACGCGTTCGGCGTGCGCGACGCGCGCATCCTGTCGCGCCACATCCTGCCCAACGTCTCGCACATCGTGATCATCGCGATGGTGATGGACTTCTCCGGCCTGGTGCTCGCCGAGGCGGTGCTGTCCTACGTCGGCGTGGGCGTCGATCCTTCGACCAACAGCTTCGGCACCATGATCAACGCCGCGCGGCTGGAGATGTCCCGGGATCCCGTGGTCTGGTGGGCGCTCGCGACGGCGTTCAGCTTCATGTTCGCGCTCGTGCTCGCGGCCAACCTGTTCGCCGACGCGGCGCGCGACGGCTTCGACCCGAGGGTGCGCGTATGAACGGGGGCGCGGTGATGGCCGTCAGCGGACTGCGCACCGAGCTCGAGGCGAGCGCGGGGACGGTGCACGCGGTGGACGGCCTGGACTTCGAGCTGCGCAAGGGCGAGTGCTTCGCGCTGGTCGGCGAGTCCGGCTGCGGCAAGTCGATGACGGCGCTGTCGCTGATGCGCCTGCTGCCGGAGGCGGGGCGCATTGCCGGCGGCCGCGTGCTGCTCGGCGAGCGGGACCTGCTCGCGCTGCCGGAGGCGGCGATGCGCGCAGTGCGCGGCCGGCGCGTCGCCATGATCTTCCAGGAGCCCGCGACCGCGCTCAACCCGGTGCTCACGGTAGGGCGCCAGATCGCGGAGGTGATCGAGAGGCATCGCGGAGAGCGGAACCCCAGTGACAAGGTGCTTGCGCTGCTCGAGGCGGTCGGGCTGCCCGATCCCCAAAGCCGCCTCGAGCAGTACCCGTTCCAGCTCTCGGGCGGCCAGAAGCAGCGCGTGATGATCGCGGCGGCGCTCGCCGCCGAGCCCGAGGTGCTGATCGCGGACGAGCCGACCACCGCGCTCGACGTCACCGTCCAGGCGCAGATCCTCGACCTGCTGGCGAAGCTGCAGGCCGAGCGCGGCATGGCGCTGCTGCTGATCACGCACGACCTCGGCATCGTCGCGCGCATGGCGCAGCGCGTGGCGGTGATGTACGCGGGCGAGATCGTGGAGGTCGCCGGGCGCGACGCCTTTTTCGCCGCGCCCCAGCATCCTTATGCGCAGAAGCTGTTCGCCGCGCTGCCGTCGCCCGAGAAGCGCGGCGGCGAGCTCAGCGTGATCGCCGGCCAGGTGCCGCCGCTCACGGGCGGCTTCAGCGGCTGCCGGTTCGCCGAGCGCTGCGAGCTCGCCTACGCGCGCTGCCGCAGCGAGGCGCCGAAGCTCATCGCGCCGCCCGGGGGCGGCCCGGCCCGGCTGGTGCGCTGCCATCTGCGCGAGCAGGGGCTGGACGAGACGCGCGCGCCGGCCGCGCAGCGGCCGGAAGAGACGCAGATCGCCGCGGGCAGCCTGCCGGTGGTCGCGCGGCTGCAGGACCTGAAAGTCCATTTCCCGATCCGCAAGGGTTTGTTCCGGCGCACGGTGGGCTGGGTGAAGGCGGTGGACGGCATCTCGCTCGAGGTGCGTGCGGGCCGCACGCTCGCGCTCGTCGGCGAGTCGGGCTGCGGCAAGACGACCGCGGGCAAGGCGCTGCTGCGGCTGCTCGAGCCGACGGGCGGCACGGTGACGTTCGCGGGCCGCGACCTCGCGACGCTGTCGCGCGCGGAGCTGCGCGCCGCGCGCGGCGGCATGCAGATCGTCTTCCAGGATCCCTACGCCTCGCTCGACCCGCGCATGCGCGTGGCCGAGATCCTCGCCGAGGGCATGCAGAGCCTGGGCGTCGGCGGCGACGAGCGCGGGCGGCGCAAGCGCATCGAGGGCCTGCTCGAGCAGGTCGGACTGCCGCCGGCGGCGCTCGCGCGCTACCCGCACGAATTCTCCGGCGGCCAGCGCCAGCGCATCGCCATCGCGCGCGCGCTGGCCGTGGAGCCCCGGCTGATCGTCTGCGACGAGCCGACCAGCGCGCTCGACGTCTCGGTGCAGGCGCAGATCCTCAACCTGCTGAAGTCGCTGCAGGACCGGCTCGGCGTCGCCTACCTGTTCATCACGCACAACATGGCCGTGGTGCAGTACCTCGCGCACGAGGTCGCGGTCATGGTCCAGGGCAGGATCGTGGAGCAGGGCGCCGCGGCGCAGGTGCTCTATGCGCCCCGGCATCCGTACACGGCGGAATTGCTCGCCGCGGTGCCGACGCTGGACGGCTACCCGCCGTCGACCGCCGCGAGCAGCAGCTGATTGAGGTCGCTCGGCACCGGCATCAGGCCGCTGCGCAGCAGCTTGCGCACCTGCGCCTGGTCTTCCGCCGGCATGCCGGCGATCTCCGTCCTGAACTCGGCCGCCATGCGCTGCTTCTCGCTGTAGGGCATCTGCGCCAGCTTCAGCTGCGCGGCGCGCACGGTGAGCGCCTTTTCGGTGAAGTACTCGATCATCGTGCCGCGGATGGCGGCGTTCTTCGGATCGAGCAGCGCGGCGTTGAGCCGGTCGAAGATCTCCTGGCGCTGCCGGCTGCTCAGGTACAGGAAGCTGTCGTCGATGAGGCGGCGCAGGACCTCCGGCTCGACCGAAGTGCCGGGGTAGACGCGCGCCAGATCGGGCATCGGCTGCACCGGCTCGTTCGCCCCTTTCGGCGCATTCGCGTGGTCGATGATCATGTCGCGCGCGATGCCGAGCAGGAGCATCAGGACGGGGTCGGCCGCCGCGGGCGCGACCAGGCCCGCGAACAGAAGCGCGAATACCACCCCTTGACGCAGCCTGCGGCCCATGCGCGCATTCTAGGCAAGCCCGCGCGCCTGCGGTGCCGCGCAGCAGCAACTTATGTTAAGAAGCGCGAAGTACCTGTTCTATCATCATGATTTCTTGACAGGTTTCTTTGCTGCTCGCGGCTTGCCTTTGGTCGCCTTCGCGCTGCTCTTGGCATGACGGGCCGGTGTCCCCTTGGTATGGATGACCAGGCGCTGGCCCGGGGTGAGCCGACCGACCTTGTTCCAGCGGCGCAGGTCGTTCACGCCGACGCGGTAGCGGGAGGCGATGCCCGGCAGGGTCTCGCCGGCCTTCACGGTGTGCACGAAGGTGCGCGGGCCGGTGAGCGGGATCGGCGGAGCGTACATGATGGGCAGGCGGCCCAGCTCCTTGCCGGCGCTGCCGTCGGCGGGCACCACCAGCAGCGCGGGCATCGCGCGCGCGCGCGGCGTGATGCCGTTGACCTCCTTCAGCATGGCGAGCGTCACGCCGTGCCTCCTGGCGATGCTTTCCAGCGTCTCGCCGCGCTTGGGCTGGTAGGTCTGCCAGGACACGAGCGACTTCTCGTCGTACTTGGTGAGGTTCTCGTGGAACACGTCGACGCGGTCGGCCGGCAGCACGATGCGCGGCGTCACCTCGGCGCGGATCACGGGACGGCTGAATCCCGGGTTCAGGGCGATGAACTCCTCGACCGGCATCTCGGCGAGCTTCGCGGCAAGGCGCACGTCGATGTCGCGCGTGCGCTCCACGCTCGTGAAATACGGCTGGTTCGGGATCGGGTCGAGGTCGATGCCGAACAGCGAGGGGTCGGAGATGATGTTCTTCAGCGCCTGCAGCTTGGGCACGTAGCCGCGCGTCTCGGCCGGCATGCTCAGGCTGTAGAAGTCGGTCGGCTTGCCCTCGCGCCGGTTCTTCTCGACGGCGCGGGCCACCGCGTTCTCGCCCCAGTTGTAGGAAGCGAGCGCGAGGTGCCAGTCGCCCTGCATGTCGTACACGTCCTTCAGATAGTCCAGCGCCGCCGCGGTCGAGGCGACGATGTCGCGCCGGCCGTCGTACCACCAGTTCTGCGTGAGCTCGTAGCGCTTGCCGGTGCCGGGGATGAACTGCCACAGGCCCGAGGCATGCGCGCGCGAGTAGGCCATCGGGTTGAACGAGCTCTCGACCATCGGCAGCAGCGCCAGCTCGGTCGGCAGGCCGCGCTTCTCGATCTCGTCGACGATGTGGTACAGGTAGAGCCGGCTGCGCTCGAACACGCGCTTCAGGTAATCGGGCCGCGCCACGTACCACGCGGTCTTCTCCGCCACCAGCGGCCCGGCAAGGTCGGGCATCGCGAAGCCTGCGCGGATGCGCTTCCAGAGGTCGTCCTGCCGCTGCGTGCGGTCGATGCGCGGCAGCGCGGGGGCGCTGGCGAGCACCTCTTGCCGGCCGTCGAACGGCGGCAGCTTCGTCGCGTCGAGCGGCGGCCCGGAAGCGATGCGCGAGCGCGGCGCCTGCACCGGCTCGCCGCGCCGGTCGAACACCGGCGAGCCCGAGCGCGAGCTCACCGTGGCGGGCGCGGTGGCGCCGGCCGCCGCACCCTCGCTCGCGGGCTGCGTGGCGCAGGCGGACAGCAGCAGCGCCGCCAGCGCGATCAGACCCGCAAACCCACGCACGATAGATCCGCCTCCGAAAATCGAATTGCGCGAGTTTACCCTGCCTCTAGAATTTGTTTTTCCACTCGCGGATGGCGGCGAACACGCGCACCGGGTCGGCGGCGCGCGCACCGAGGTATTTGTTGGCAGATTCGATCACCGCCGGCTCGGCGCAGCGCAGGAACGGGTTGGTCGCGCGCTCTTCGCCGAGCGTCGAGGGCAGCGTGGGCTTGCCCGCGTCGCGCAGCGCCCGGGCGCGCGCCTCGCGTGCGGCGAGCGTGGGGTTGTCCGGATCGACGGCACGCGCGAAGCGGATGTTCGCCAGCGTGTATTCGTGACCGCAATACACCAGGGTCGCATCCGGCAGCGCGGCGAGCTTCTGCAGCGAGGCGAGCATCTGCGCGGGCGTGCCCTCGAACACGCGGCCGCATCCGCAGGCGAACAGCGTGTCGCCGCAGAACAGGGAACCTAAGCCATAATAGGCGACATGCGCGCGCGTGTGCCCGGGAATTTCCAGCACCGACAAGGTCGCGCCGAGCTCGGGGATCTGCACGGTGTCGTCCTCGCCCACCGGGTGCGTGAGCGCGGGGATCGGCTCGCCCTTCGGCCCGAACACCGGGACCTTGCGCGCCGCGACGAGCTCCTCGATGCCGCCGACGTGGTCGGGATGGTGGTGCGTGGCGAGGATGGCCACGAGCTCGAGCCCCTCGCGCGCGAGGTACTCGGCGACCGGCTGCGCCTCGCCCGGGTCGACCACCGCCGCGCGCTTCGCGTCGCGCAGCGTCCAGATGTAGTTGTCCTTGAACGCCGGTAGCGGGACGATTTCGCGCATGGACAGGCAGTCCTTCGTGAACGGCAGCGCTCAGCAGTATAGCGGCGCCCGCGCGGGGCTCGCCGAATGGTTCGCCACGCCGCAGGGGCAGCACGTCCTCGACTGGGAGCGCGCGCAGTTCGACCTCGCGACCGAGGACGTCTTCGGCTACCGCGCCGTTCAGATGGGGCTGCACGGCATCGATTTCCTGCGCGCCAACCGGATCCCCTTCCGCTTCACGCTCGCGCTCGAGCACGGCGCCGAGCTCGCGGCCGATCCGATGCAGCTGCCGCTCGCCAGCCAGAGCGTCGACCTCGTCGCGCTGCCGCACGCGCTCGAATCCACGGCCGACCCGCACGTGGTCCTGCGCGAGGCCGGGCGCGTGCTGATGCCCGAGGGCCAGCTCGTGATCTCGGGCTTCAACCCGCTCTCGCTCTGGCGCCTGCGGCAGATGTTCGCGCACCGCGGCGCCGGGGCGCCCTGGGACGAGCGCTTCATCGGCCTGCTGCGCCTGAAGGACTGGCTGCACCTGCTCGGCTTCGAGCTGAACGGCGGGCGCTTCGGCTGCTACGCGCCGCCCTTCGAGAGCACGCAGTGGCTGCAGCGCTTCGCCTTCCTGGAGAAGGCGGGCGCGCGCTGGTGGCCGATCATGGGCGGCGTGTACGTCGTGCGCGCGGTCAAGCGCGTGCACGGCATGCGCGTGATCACGCCGGCCTGGCGCAAGGAGCGCGCACGGCGGCGCTCGGTGGCGGCGATTCCACAGCGCAACGGCCACCCTACGCGCAGCGGCGCCCCCAACGGCGCGCATCGCCGCGGCGATGGCTGAGCGCGTGGTCGAGATCTACGCCGATGGCGCCTGCCGCGGCAATCCGGGCCCCGGCGGCTGGGGCGTGCTGCTGCGCGCGGGCGGCCGCGAAAAGGAGCTCCACGGCGGCGAGGCGCAGACCACGAACAACCGCATGGAGCTCACGGCGGTGATCGAGGGGCTGCGCGCTCTGAAGCGGCCTTCGCAGGTGCGCGTCTACACCGACTCGCAATACGTGCAGAAAGGCATCTCGGAGTGGATCCATGCCTGGAAGCGGCGCGGCTGGCGCACCGCGGACAAGAAGCCGGTGAAGAACGAGGACCTGTGGCGGGCGCTCGACGAGGCCGCGCGCCGGCACCGCGTGCAGTGGCACTGGGTGCGCGGGCACGCGGGCCATCCGGAGAACGAGCGCGCCGATGCGCTCGCGAACAGGGGCATCGACCTTGGCGGCTAGGCAGATCGTGCTCGACACGGAGACCACGGGCCTGAACGCCAAGCTCGGCGACCGGGTGATCGAGATCGGCTGCATCGAGCTGCTCAGCCGCAGGGTCACCGAGCGACAGTTCCACCGCTACCTCAACCCGGAGCGCGAGATCGAGGAAGGCGCCGCCAAGGTGCACGGGCTGACCGCGGAGTTCCTCGCCGACAAGCCGAGGTTCGCCGATATCGCCGCCGAATTCGTCGACTACGTGGGCGGCGCCGAGCTCATCATCCACAACGCCGCCTTCGACGTGGAGTTCCTCGACCAGGAGCTCGCGCTCGCCGGCATGAAGAAGCTGTCCGAGTACGTCGCCGGCGTCGTCGACACGCTGGCGATGGCGCGCGAGCTGCACCCGGGCAAGAAGAACTCGCTGGACGCTCTCTGCGAGCGCTACAGCGTGAACAACTCGCATCGCACCATGCACGGCGCGCTGCTGGATGCGCGCCTGCTTTCGGAGGTCTACCTCGCGCTCACGCGCGGCCAGGACAGCCTGGTGATGGATCTCGACACGCCCGCCGAGGCGGCCGTCGCGGCCGCGCGCGTCGATGCCAGCAAGCTCAAGGTGCTGCGCGCGAGCGCCGCTGAAGCGGCCGCGCACGAAAAATTGCTGGACGGGATCGACAAGGCCGCGAAGGAAGGCAGCCTCTGGCGGCGGCTCACTCGAGCTTAGCGCCGCTCTCCTTCACGAGCTTCGCCCATTTCGCCGTGTCCGCCAGCATGAACTGGCGGAAGGCCTCCGGCGAATTGCCGACGGGCTCGGAGCCGTCGGCGAGGATACGCTCGCGCATGTCGGGCGCGTTGAGCGCCTTGATGAGTTCTGTGTGCAGGCGCTTGACGATG
>DATKKT010000022.1:0-70108 GCA_035542795.1 Burkholderiales bacterium | reverse complement strand
GCTGTCGCGAGTCTCCTTGGCGAGAGTGAACAGGTCTTCGGCGACGATGGCGTCGAGTTCATCGATCCATTCGCCCAGATCGTGTTCCAGCAGCTCGCGGCATTCGCGCAGGAGTCCTTGGGCGTTGGGCTGGGCAGTGTCGATCAAGGGGCGCGTGATGCGGTGAAAAATGTCCGGTAGCTAGCAATTCTCTCCCAAAACGCCGGCGGCGCAAAGGGAAACGGCGGCAAAAAGAAAGGGCGGCCGCAGCCGCCCTTCTCTTTTCCAGCCTCTCGCCGTCAGGCCATCAGTGCCACCAGCACCTCTTCCAGCATCTTCTTGGCGTCGCCGAACAGCATGCGATTGTTGTCCTTGTAGAAGAGCGGGTTGTCGACGCCGGCGTAGCCGGACGCCATCGAGCGCTTCATGACGATCGAGGTCTTCGCCTTCCACACTTCGAGCACCGGCATGCCGGCGATCGGGCTGGTCGGATCGTCCTGGGCGGCCGGGTTCACGATGTCGTTGGCGCCGATGACCATGGAGACGTCGGTGTCCGGGAAGTCGGCATTGATCTCGTCCATTTCCATGACGATATCGTAGGGCACCTTGGCTTCGGCCAGCAGCACGTTCATGTGGCCGGGCATGCGGCCGGCCACCGGGTGGATGCCGAAGCGCACATTGACGCCCTTCTCGCGCAGGTGTTGGGTGATCTCGTACACCGTGTGCTGGGCCTGCGCCACCGCCATGCCGTAGCCCGGCACGATGATGACGTTCTTGGCTTCGCGCAGCAGCTCGGCGGTTTCCACCGCGCTGATCGGCGAGACCTCGCCGGCCGGCTGGCCGTCGGCCTTGGCCGCCACCGTGCCGCCGCCGGTGCCGAAGCCGCCGGCGATGACGCTGATGAAGTTGCGGTTCATCGCCCGGCACATGATGTAGGACAGGATGGCGCCGGAGGAGCCGACCAGCGCGCCGACCACGATCAAGAGGTCGTTGCTGAGCATGAAGCCGGTGGCCGCCGCCGCCCAGCCCGAGTAGCTGTTGAGCATGGACACCACGACCGGCATGTCGGCGCCGCCGATGGCCATCACCATGTGGATGCCGAACAGCAGCGAGATCACGGTCATCACGATCAGCGGCGTCATGCCGGCCTGGATGGATTCGGCGTGCAGGAACTCGCGGCCGAACCAGATCACCACCAGTAGGCCGGCCAGGTTCAGCCAGTGCCGGCCGGGCAGCAGCACGGGCTTGCCGCTGATCTTGGCCGAGAGTTTGCCGAAGGCGATCACCGAGCCGGAGAAGGTAATGGCCCCGATGAGGATGCCGATGTAGATCTCCATTTCGTGGATCGACTTTTCGGCGCCGGTGAACTCGATCGAGGTGTCGACGTAGCTGGCGAAGCCGACCAGGCAGGCGGCGAGGCCGACCAGGCTGTGCATCAGCGCGACGAGTTCGGGCATCTGAGTCATCTGCACTTTCTTCGCCGCGAACAGGCCGATGCTGCCGCCGATGGCCATGGCGCCGACGATCCAGGCGTAGCCGGCCGGCGTCACGCGCGGGCCGAGCACGGTCGCCAGCACGGCGATGGCCATGCCGATGATGCCGAAGACGTTGCCGCGGCGGGCGGTCTCGGGATTCGAGAGGCCGCCCAGCGAGAGGATGAACAGGATGGTGGCTCCGATGTAGGAGACGGTGGCGAGGCTTGAAGTCATACGGGTCTCCTTACTTGCGGAACATCGCCAGCATGCGCCGCGTCACCGCGAAGCCGCCGAACATATTGACTGCGGTGAGCGTCAGGCCGAAGACGGCGAGGCCCAGGATCAGTTCCGTCGCCCGCCCTTCGGCGGCGCCGGTGAGCGGCGGTGCGATCTGGATCAGGGCGCCGATGGCGATGATCGACGAGATGGCGTTGGTCACGCTCATCAGCGGCGTGTGCAGTGCTGGCGTGACGTTCCAGATCACCATGTAGCCGACGAAACAGGCCAGCACGAAGACCGTGAAGTGCGACAGGAAGCTCGCCGGTGCATAGGCGCCGACCAGGAAGAAGGCTAGGGCACCGAGGCCGAAGGTGATGGCCAGCGACTTGGCCGCCATCGGTTCGCCGGCCCCGTGGCCATGGCCCTTGGGCGCCGGAATCGCGGCCGCCGCCGGCTTGGGCGGTGGCGCCGCCGGCAGCTTGGGCGGTGGCGCCGGCCAGGTGATGGCGCCGTCCTTGATCACGGTGAGGCCGCGGATGGCGTCGTCTTCCATGTTGACGTTGATGACGCCGTCCTTGGTCTTGCAGAGCTCTTCGGTCAGGCGGAACAGGTTCGTCGAATAGAGCGTGGAGGACTGCTTCGCCAGCCGGCTGACGAGGTCGGTGTAGCCGACGATGGTCACGCCGTGCCTGACCACGGCCTTGCCGGGCTCGGTCAGCTCGCAGTTGCCGCCCTGCTCCGCGGCGAGGTCGACGATCACGCTGCCCGGCTTCATCGACTTCACCATCTCCGCGGTGATGAGCTTGGGCGCGGGCTTGCCGGGAATCAGCGCGGTGGTGATGATGATGTCCACTTCCCTCGCCTGCTTGGCGTACATCTCGCGCTGGGCCTTCTGGAAGCCCTCGCTCATTACCTTGGCGTAGCCGCCGCCGCCCGAGCCTTCCTCCTCGTAGTCGACCTTCACGAACTCGCCGCCCATCGACACCACCTGGTCGGCGACTTCGGCGCGCGTGTCGTTGGCGCGCACGATGGCGCCCAGGCCCACGGCCGTGCCGATCGCGGCGAGGCCGGCGACGCCGGCGCCGGCGATGAACACCTTGGCCGGGGGAACCTTGCCCGCGGCGGTGATCTGTCCGGTGAGGAAGCGGCCGAAGTGGTGCGCCGCCTCGATCACGGCGCGATAGCCGGCGATGCCGGCCATCGACGTGAGCGCGTCCATCTTCTGCGCGCGGCTCAGCATGCGCGGCAGCGCATCGATGGCGAGCACCGTGCCCTTGCGCGCGGCGAGGCTCTGCATCAGCTCGGGGTTCTGCGCCGGCCAGATGAAGCTGATCAGGGTTTGTCCCTCTCGCATCCTGCCGACCTCGTCGGGCGTCGGACCGCGCACCTTGAAGACGATGTCGCTGCCTGCCCAGAGCGCGGCCGCGTCGGCGACGATCTCGGCGCCCGCCGCGCGATAGGTGTCGTCGGCGAAGTTGGCCGCGTCGCCCGCGCCCGATTGCACCTTCACCTTGAAGCCGAGCTTGATCAGCTTCTCGACCACTTCGGGAACGGTGGCAACGCGCTTCTCCTCCGCCGCGGTCTCCCGCGGCACCCCAATCACCTGGGACATCGGATTCCCCTCTATGCGGTAGGGCTGAATGATCGCCGCGCCATCACTTTCGGCGTTTGATCTAAATCATACTTCAGCGCCAATGCGACTCCAGGCCAGGCGGCGCTCGCCGAGCTCGAACAGCCCCTGCACGATCAGCGCGAGCGCCGCGGCGGGAATCGCGCCCGCGAGCATCGTCATGCTGTCGTTGAGCGCGAGGCCCGAGACGATGCGCTCGCCGTAGCCGCCTGCGCCGACGAACGCGGCGATCGTAGCGGTGCCGACGTTGATCACCGCGGACGTCTTGATGCCCGCGAGGATCGAGGGCAGCGCGAGCGGCAGCTCGATGCGCAGCAGCCGGTCGCGCCGCGACAGGCCGAGCGCGAGCGCGGCCTGGCGCATGCCGCGGCCGACCGCCTGCAGCCCGGCGTGCGTGTTGCGCACGATCGGCAGCAGCGCATACAGGAACAGCGCGATCAGCGCCGGCAGCGTGCCGATCGTGCCGAGCAGCGCGATCAGGAACGCGAACAATGCCAGCGACGGAATCGTCTGGATGACCCCTACCGCGCCGAGAATCGCGTGGCTCAGCCGCTTCTTCCTTTGGCAGAGAATTCCGAGGGGAACGCCGGCGCCGACGCTCGCCGCCAGGGAAACGAAGACCAGGAGCAGGTGCTGCCCGGAGAGGCGCGGGAAATCCGGACCGAAAAGCATCTGCACGAAATGCCTCTGCGCGCCCGCGCTCGGGGAGAAACCGGATTCGAACAAGGCCGCGGCTTCGGAAAAGCTCTTTCCCTGCAGCTCGGCGGCCGCGTTCATGCGGATCATCGCGCGCTCGTCGATCCTGCCCGCCAGCGTGCGCAGGCGCGCCCAGGCGTCCGGGTGGCGCTGCGGCAGGTCGAGCCTGTGCAGCAGCACGGCGTCGTAGCGCGGGAAGAAATTGCGGTCGTCCGCGAGCGCCCGCAGCCCGTAGCGCTCGATCTTCGCGTCCGTGGTGTAGACGTCCATGACGTCGATGCGCCCGGCGGCGATCGCCTCGTAGGCGAGGCCATGATCGAGGCCCTGCGGCGCGGCCGGCGGCAGCCCGTAGGCGCTCGCCATTCCGGGCCAGCCGTCGGCCCGCGCGAGGAACTCCTGCGACAGGCCCAGCTTCAGATCCGGATGCCTGGCGAGATCCGACAGGCTGCGGATGCCGAGCGCGTCGGCGCGATCGGCGCGCATCGCCAGCGCATAGCCGTCGTTGAAGCCGAGCGGCACCGAGGCGGCGAGACCCAAGGGCGCGAGGTGCCGGTTGATCTCCTCCAGCGGCGGATTGCCGGGCAGCTTGAGGATCTCCTTCGCAATCGTGCCCGTGTACTCGGGATAGAGATCGATCTCGCCCGCCTTCAATGCCGCTAAGACGATGCCGGTGCTGCCGAGGCCCTGCCGGTGGACGCCCTCTCGCGCCGTGCGCACGATCAGCTCGCCGAGGATGTAGGACTCGGTAAAGCGCTTGGAGCCCACGCGAATCGGTTCTGCATTTGCTTTTTCGATCAGAAAAAACAAACTCAAGAACGCAAGAAACCACCTCACGCCGCGCGTTCCGCCCGCCTCGCGCCGGCGTCGAGAAACTGCAGCGCGGCGAGGCTCGCGTAGAGCCCGCCCTGGCGCAGCAGCTCGGCGTGCGTGCCCTGCGCGGCAATGCGGCCGCGGTCCAGGACGACGATGCGGTCGGCGTGCTGCACGGTCGCCAGCCGGTGCGCGATCACGAGCGTGGTGCGGCCGCGCTCGAGCGTCTCGAGCGCCTGCTGCACCATGCGCTCGCTCGCCGCGTCGAGCGAGCTGGTCGCCTCGTCGAGCAGCAGGATCGGCCGGTCGGCGAGCAGCGCGCGCGCGATCGACAGGCGCTGGCGCTGGCCGCCCGAGAGCGTCACGCCGCGCTCGCCGAGCGCGGTGTCCAGGCCCTGCGGCAGGCGGTGGACGAACTCCAGCGCGAAGGCCTGCTCGCAGGCGCGCTCGACCTCGGCGCGGCCCGCCTGCGGACGCCCGTAGCGCACGTTCTCGAGCACGCTGGCGGCGAAGATCACCGGGTCCTGCGGCACCACGGCGATCAGCCGGCGCAGCGCCTGCGGATCGTACTCGCGCAGGTCGATGCCGCCGATGCGAACGCTGCCCTGCTGCGGATCGTAGAAGCGCAGCAGCAGCGCGAGCACGGTGGTCTTGCCGGCGCCCGACGGGCCGACGAGCGCGACGCGCTCGCCGGGCGCGAGCTCCAGCGCGAAGCGGTCGAGCGCGGGCGTCGCGGGGCGCGCCGGATACGCGAACGTCACCTGCTCGAACGCGATGCCGACGTGCGGCGGGCGCGGCGCGGGCAGCGCGGGCGCGGCGATGGCCGGGCGCGCGTCGAGGATCTCCATGAGGCGCTCGGTGGCGCCGGCGGCGCGCTGCAGCTCGCCCCAGACTTCCGAGACGGTGCCGGCGCCGGTCGCGGCGACGAAAGCGTAGAACACGAACGCGGTGAGCTCGCCCGCCGACAGCCGGCCCGCGAACACGTCGTGGCCGCCGATCCAGAGGATCACGCCGACCGCGCAGAACGCGATGAGCATGACCGCGGCGATGAGGAAGGCCTTCTGGCCGATGCGCTGCACGCCCGAGCGGTACGCGGCCTCGGCGTGCGTCGCGAAGGCCGCGCGGTCCGCCTCCTCGTGCGCGTAGGCCTGCACGGTGCGGATCTCGTGCACCGCCTCGTCCACGTAGGACGAGACGTCGGCGACGCGGTCCTGGTTGGCGCGCGACAGGCGCCGCACGCGCCGGCCCAGCAGCAGGATCGGGATCAGCGTCGCCGGGATGCCGAGCAGCACGAACAGCGCGAGCTTCCAGCTCGTCACGAACATCATCGCCACGGAGCCCAGCATCATCACGGCGTTGCGCACGAACATCGACACGCCGTAGCCGATCACCTGCTGCAGCAGCGTGGTGTCGTTGGTGAGGCGCGAGATCACCTCGCCCGTGCGCGTCGCCTCGAAATAGCCGGGCTCGAGGCCGAGCAGGTGATCGAAGACCTTGCGCCGCAGGTCGGTGACCACGCGCTCGCCCAGCGTCATCATCAGGGTGAAGCGCACGAAGGTCGCCGCCGACAGCAGCGTCGCGACGCCGACGATCGCGGCGAGCGCGGCGTTGAGCAGCGACGGGTCGCCGCTGCCGAAGCCGCCGTCGACGACGTGCTTGAGCCCCTGGCCGAGCACGAGCACGCAGCCCGCCGCGATCAGCAGCGCGACCATGGCCGCCGCGATGCGCAGGCGGTAGGGGGCGACGAAGCGAGCGAGGCGGAGCATGTGCCGCATGGGCACGTACTCTACTCCTCCGCCGCTAGCGGCCGTAGAAGCGGTAGTTGTTGCGGCCGAGCTGCTTGGCGCGGTACATGGCGACGTCGGCGTTGCGCAGCACGGCTTCGCCGTCGCCCGCGTCGGTCGGATAGAGCGAGATGCCGATGCTCGCGCCGATCGCGAAGTCGTGCCCGTCGACGCGGAACGGCGGCTCCAGCGCGCGCAGGATCTTCTCGGCCACCACCTGGCTGTCGCCGTCCTGGCGCAGGTCGGGGATCACGACGACGAACTCGTCGCCGCCGTGGCGCGCGAGCGTGTCGGCCTTGCGCACACAGCCGGCGATGCGGTGCGAGGCTTCGCGCAGCACGGCGTCGCCCGCGCGGTGGCCGAGGGCGTCGTTGACCTGCTTGAAGCGGTCCAGGTCGATCACCATCACCGCGACGCGCGTGTCGCGGCGCTGCGCGAGGAATACCGCCTGGCGCAGCCGGTCGTCGAGCAGGCGGCGGTTCGGCAGCCCGGTGAGCGTGTCGTGGTAGGCGAGGAAGCGCGCCTCCTCCTCCTGGCGCTTGCGGTCGGTGATGTCCTGCGACACGCCGATCATGCGGTAGACGCGCCCCGTGGGGTCGGCCAGCGTCTTGCCGTGAGAGGACAGCCAGGCGACGCGGCCGTCGCCGCGGATCACGCGGTACTCGTTGGAGCACGCGCCGGCCTGCTCCCAGGCGGCGTTCACCGTCGCGAGGTACCGCTCGCGGTCCTCCGGGTGCACGATCTGCAGGTACTCGGACCAGCGCGTATTGCGCCCGCCCGCGTCGCCGACCAGCGTCGAGGGGTCGCGGCCCCAGTGCAGCTGATCGGTGTCGCGCTCCCATTCCCAGTACGTGAGCTCGGCCGCGTCCACCGCGAGGCGCAGCTTCTCGACGTTCTCGTACTGCGCGGCGGCGGCGACCTTCTCGGCGGTGACGTCGCGCGCGGTTCCGGTCGCGCCGGTCACCGCGCCGCGTGCGTCGCGCATCGGCACCGCGTTGAACGACAGGTCGACGTGCGCGCCGTCGCGGCGCAGGTGGCGCGTCTGATAGTCGAACACCGACTCGCCGGCGAGGATGCGCTGGAACACCGCCAGGTCGCGCTCGCCCACCTCGGGCGCGAGCATCTCGCTGAACGCGCGGCCGAGCAGCTCGCCGGGCTGGCAGCCGTAGATGCGGCGCGCCGCGGCCGGGCTGAGGTAGGTCCAGCGCCCCTCCGCGTCCACCGCCCAGATGAGGTCGTTCGAGGTCTCGACGAGGTTGCGGTACATCGCCTCGCTCTTGCGCAGCGCGCGCTCGGCGGCGTGGCGCGCGCTGGTGTCGCTGTAGGTGACGATCGTGGACGCGCGCGGCTCGTGCGGGTTCATCGAGCGCCCGACCGAGTGGCACCAGAGCTGGCTGCCGTCCTTGCGCTGCAGCTTGAATTCGCCCTCGAGCACCTGGCCGCCGGCCAGCAGCTTGTAGCGCTCGCCCGCCTCGTTCCAGAGCGCGTCCGACGGATACAGCACGCGCGAGGAGCGTCCGGCGAGCTCGCCCGGCTCGTAGCCCAGCATCTGCTCCAGCCGGCGGTTGCAGCGCAGGATGACGCGCTCGGAGAAGAACGCGACGCCCACCGGCAGCGTGTCGAACACCAGCTTCTCCTCGGCGGCGAGCTCCTGGTAGGCCGCTTGCGCCTGCTCGAGCTCGGTCACCTTGCCGACCGCCTCGTCCACGGCCTCGCGCAGCTTGGCCTCGTTCCGCGCCAAGCGCGCGAGCAGCTCCTCGTTCTCGATGCGCGTGCGCAGCGCGCTGAGCACGTTGCCGTGGATGCCGCGATACACGGAAATCATCGCCGCGCCGAACACCGCGACCATGAGCGCGAGAAGCGGATAGGTCCCGCCGCCCT
This sequence comes from Burkholderiales bacterium, assembly GCA_035542795.1. Taxonomy (GTDB): domain Bacteria; phylum Pseudomonadota; class Gammaproteobacteria; order Burkholderiales; family SG8-39; genus RBG-16-66-20. Next base: position 61,634 of record DATKKT010000022.1, on the reverse strand, counting down.
GCGCGAGCAGCTGCGCCACGACCGCGACCAGAGGCAGGGCGCTGAACGCGTAGTACGCGGTCGGGCTCGCCGCGTACACGCCCGCGGCGCCGATGATCGTGCCGCCGACCACGAACACCACCGGCAGCTGCAGCAGCGGCCCGGCCCCGGGCAGGAACACCGCGGGCGCGAAGGTCCAGATCGCCCCGGCACCGAACGCCCCGAGCACGAAGAACCGCTCCCAGGCGCGCGCCGAGAGCGCGGCGGGCGCGCGGCGATACGCGCCCTGCAGGCCGACGCGCACGGCCGTGAGCGCGATCATGGCGCCCAGCCAGCCGAGCAGCAGCGGCGCCGGGAATTCCCCCCAGAGCACGAGCAGCAGCAGGCACGCGAGCGCGACCGAGGCGAAATAGGCCGGCCAGGCGAGGCTGAACAGCGCGGCGATGCGCGCCGTCACCAGGCGTTCGTCGTTCATCGGCGCCAAGCTATCCCCCAGTCGGCACGGCCCGCTGGAACTGTCGCACGCGACTGACCTTTTCTTGCAGTCGCGCCGACGGGCGGCGCGCAGGGGCCGACGCGCGCCGCCTACGCGGCGCGCTCGACCTCGACCAGGCAGTCGTAGAACGTGGCCGCACCGCCCAGGTCGGCGGTGCGCTGCGAGGTGAGATCGTTCGCGTTGCGCCGGTCGGGCGTGAACTTGCGCCACCAGACTGAGGGCGCCACCACGACGCCGCGGCGCGGCCTGTCGTTCACTCGCGCGCGCAGCTCGACGCTGCCGCGGTCGTTGAATACGCGCACGCGGTCGCCGTCGCGGATGCCGCGCGGCGCGGCGTCCGCGGAGTGCAGCTCCAGCGCAGGCTCGCCTTCGGCGTCGCGGAAGCGCTTCAGGTTCGCGAACGAGGAATTCAGGAAATTGCGAACCGGCGGCGAGAGGAAATTGAGCGGGTACTTGCGCGCGAGCTCCGGATTGCTCGAGGGCAGCTCGGCGGGCGGCGTGTAGCCGGGCAGCGGGTCGAAACCATGCTTCGCGAGCGACTCGCTGTAGAACTCGCACTTGCCCGAGGGCGTGTGGAAGCCGCCCTTCGCGAACGGCGCGAAGGTCTTCGGCAGCGCGAGGCGCTGCCAGCCGTTCTGCCGGAGCGTCTCCCAGTCGATGCCGGCGAGGTTGGGGTGCCCCGAGCCGATCGCCTGACGCGCCAGGTCGTCGTCGCTGTCGCGAAAGCACGGCTCTGTAAAACCCATGCGCGCGGCGAGGCGCCGGAACACCTCCGCGTTCGGCAGCGACTCGCCCACGGGCGCGATCGCCGCGTTGTTCGCCACCACGTACAGGTGCCCGTAGGACTTGTGGATGTCGGCATGCTCGAGCTGCGTGGTGGCCGGCAGGACGATGTCGGCGTAGTCCGCGGTGTCGGTGAGAAAGGAATCCATCACCACGCAGAACATGTCCTCGCGCGCGAAGCCCTTGAGCACCCGGTTGGAATCCGGGCAGACGGCGACCGGATTGTTGTTGTAGACGATCACGGCGCGCACCGGCGGCTCGGCCGAGGTGAGTGCTTCGCCCAGCCGCGAGTGGTTGATCACGCGCGGACGCGGCGTCGGCATGAGGTCCGGGCGCTCGAGCGCAGCATGGTCGAAGTGGTAGTTGTCGGCGGTCGTGAGCAGCAGGCCGCCCGCCGGGTCGCGCCAGGCGCCCACCAGCGCGGGCAGGCAGGCGATCGTGCGCGCGGCCATGCCGCCGCCCGCATGCCGCTGCATGCCGTAGTTGAGACGGATCGCCGCGGGCTTCGCCGTGCCGTAGTCGCGCGCGAGCTGGACGATCTCCTGGACATCGAGACCGCAGATCTGCGCCGCCCACTCCGGGGTATGGATTCTGATTTTTTCCTTCAAAAGATCAAAACCCAGCGTGAAGCGCGCAACATAGTCCTCGTCGATCAGGTTCTCCGTGATCAGGACGTGCATCATGCCGAGCGCGAGCGCGCCGTCGGTGCCCGGCAGCGGCGCGATGTGCTGGGTGCACTTCTCCGCGGTCAGGCTGCGGTAGGGATCGATCGCGACGAGCTTCGCGCCGCGGCGCTTGGCCTCCTGCGCGCGCGACCAGAAGTGCAGGTTGGAGGCGATCGGGTTGGAGCCCCAGATCAGGATCAGCTTCGCATCCGGGTAGTGCTCGGGATCCATGCCGTAGCTGCCGCCCAGCGTCGCCTTGATGCCGGCCTTGCCCGCCGACGAGCATAGCGTGCGCTCCAGCTGCGAGGCGCCCAGCTTGTGGAAGAAGCGCCGGTCCATCGACATGTACTGCAGCATGCCCATGGTGCCCGCGTAGCTGAGCGGCAGGATGGTCTGCGGATCTTCGGCCGCGAGCGCCTTCAGGCGCGCGGCGATCTCCTCGAGCGCCTCGTCCCAGCTGATGCGCCGGAACTCGCCGCTGCCCTTCGGACCCGTGCGCCGCATCGGGTGCAGCAGCCGGTCCGGCGCGTAGGTGCGCTCGGCGTAGTGGCTCACCTTGGTGCACAGCGTGCCGTCGGTGAACGGGTGCAGCGGATCGCCCTGCACCTTCACCGCGACGCCGTCCTTCACCGTCACCAGCATCGCGCAGGTGTCCGGGCAGTCGTGCGGGCAGGCCGCGCGCACCACCTTCACGGCGGCATCGGCGTCGGCAAGGCCCGGCGCGGAGCGGGGAGCGTTCATGGCCCGGAATTTTGCGCCGTCGCGGCCGCCTCGTCGAGCAGCTCGATCCAATGCCGCACGGGCACGCGCGCGCCTGCCTGCAGGTGCGCGAGGCAACCGATGTTGGCGGTGGCGATCGCCTGCGGCTCGCCCGCCGAGAGCGCGGCCAGCTTGCGCTCCTTCAAGCGGCCAGAGAGCTCGGGCTGCAGGATCGAGTAGGTGCCGGCCGAGCCGCAGCACAGGTGCGCATCGGGCACGGGCGTCAGCTCGTAGCCGGCCTTCGCCAGCAGGCCTTCGACTTTGCCGCGGATCTGCTGGCCGTGCTGCAGCGAGCAAGGCGACTGGAAGGCGACCCGCGAGGAGGCATCGGCCTGCTGAATGCACTCCTCCGGAACGATTTCCGAGAGATCTTTCGTCAAGCCGACGATGCGCTCGGCCTTTTCGCGGTAGGCGGGATCCTGCGCGAGGTGGTGCGCGTACTCCTTGATGAAGCTGCCGCAGCCGCTCGCGGTGATCGCGATCGCCTCGATTCCACCGCGCTCGACGGCCGGCCACCAGGCATCGATGAGCGCTCGCATGTCGTTGCGGCCCGCCGCCTGCTCGTTCAGGTGAAAGCGCACCGCCCCGCAGCAGCCCGCGCCGGACGCTTCCACGAGCGAGATGCCGGCCCGATCGAGCACGCGCGCCGCGGCGGCATTGATGCGCGGCGCGATCGCCGGCTGCGCGCAGCCCGCGAGCACGAGCATCCTTCTGGCATGGCGTGCAGGAGGCCAGTCGCCCGCAGGGATTTTCACGGGAATCTTCTCTTTGAGTCCTCCCGGAACAGCGAAACGGAAGAACCGCCCGATCGAGAGCAGGAACGAGAACAAGGCGGTGTTCGGAATGACCGCGCCCAGCAGGGTTCTCTGCAATCGCGCCAGCAGGCCGCGGCCGACTTTCTGCTCGACGATGCCGCGCCCGATGTCCGCGAGGCGCCCGTACTGCACGCCCGAAGGGCAGGTGCTCTCGCAGGAGCGGCAGCTGAGGCAGCGGTCGAGGTGCAGCTGCGTCTTCACGGTCGGCGCCGCGCCCTCGAGGAGCTGCTTGATCAGGTAGATGCGCCCGCGCGGGCCGTCGAGCTCGTCGCCGAGCAGCTGGTAGGTCGGGCAGGTCGCGGTGCAGAAGCCGCAATGCACGCACTTGCGCAGGATCGCGTCCGCCTCGCGTCCCTCGGGCGTATCGCGGATGAAGTCGGCGAGCTGGGTCTGCATGGATGCGCCTGCCTGCCTCGCTATACTTTTCGCATGCTCGCCATGTTCTGGCTCGTCATCGCCGTCATCGCGCTCGGCGCCGGCGGTCTCGTCTGGTACGGCGCGAAGCGCTGGCAGGCGCGGGAAGCCGCGCAGGAGGACCGCATGGCCGCCTTTCTCGCGGCGGCCAAGGGGAACGGCAAGCCGGCCGACCCGGCTCCGGCCGAGCCGGTCGCGGCGCCGGCCTCGAACGCGGCGCTTGCTCCGTCCGCGGGCCTTGCGCAGCAGAAGCTGCTGTTCGAGGCCGCGCACAAGGCGGGCGAAGCGGGCGAGCCCGCGCTCGCGATCCAGCTGTACGCGCGCCTGCTGGCGCGGTTCCCGGCGTCGGGCTTCGCGGACCAGGCGCGCGCGAGGGTCGAGGCGGAAAAGAAGAAGCTCGCCAAGGCCTAGAACTCCGCGTACAGGCGGCCGGGATTGAAGATCCCCGCCGGATCGAAGCTGCGCTTGAGATCCCGGTGCAGCCGCGCGAGCAGCGGCGGCAGCGGCGCGAACGCGCCTGCCGACTTGTCGCGCGCGCGGAACAGCGTCGCGTGGCCTCCGGCGCGCGCCGCCGCGGCGCGCACCTGCCCGGCATCGGCGCCCGTGCGCAGCCAGCGCAGCGCTCCGCCCCACTCGAGGAGCTGCGCGCCCTCGAGCGCCACCCCGCCCGCTCCCGAGGGCAGCGACAGCCGCCAGAGCGGCGCCTCGCCCGCGAAGAAGGGATCGGTGTGCTCGCGCACGCCCGCCCAGAAGCGCGCGGCCTCCTCGGCCGCGACGTCCTTGCCGCCCAGCTTGCGCGCCGCCGCGCGCAGCGCGCTCTCGGCGCCCGAAAGCCGCAGCGCGAGCCTGCCCTCGCACCAGGCGCTCGCCGACACGGGAAGCGGCTGCCCCGCCCAGCGGTTCAGGCTCTCGAGAGCCTTCGCCTGCGTCATCTCGAAGCGCAGCGTGCGCTCTGCGGCCGGCCGCGGCAGCAGCTTGAGCGACACCTCTGCGATGAGCCCGAGCGTGCCGAGCGAGCCGGCGAGCAGCCGCGACACGTCGTAGCCCGCCACGTTCTTCATCACCTGGCCGCCGAACGAGAGCAGCTGCCCGCGCCCGTCGACGAGCCTGGCGCCGAGCACGGCGTCGCGCACGGCGCCCGCGCTCGCGCGCCGGGGGCCGGAGAGCCCGGCCGCGACGCAGCCACCGAGCGTCGCACCGGCGCCGAAGTGAGGAGGCTCGAACGGGAGAACTTGATTTTGCTTCTCCAGTAAATCCTGAATTTCAAGCAAGGACGTCCCGCACCTTGCGGTGATCACGAGCTCGGTCGGCTCATAGGAAACCACGCCCGCGTAGCCCCGCGTGTCGAGCACTTCGCCGCGCGGCGCATTGCCGTAGAAGTCCTTGCTGCCGCCGCCGCGGATGCACAGCGCCTGGCCGCGGCCGGCGGCCTCGCGAACCCGCTCGCGGAGATCTTCTAGGCTCAAAAGCGCGGCAGCTCGGGGCGCGGCGGCGTGCCCGATTTCACGTGCATGCGCCCGAACTCCGCGCAGCGGTGCAGCGTGGGCACCGCCTTGCCCGGGTTGAGCAGCCCCTTGGCGTCGAAGACGCGCTTCACGGCGCGGAACATCTCCAGCTCGGCGGCCGTGAACTGCACGCACATCTGGTCGATCTTCTCGACGCCGACGCCGTGCTCGCCGGTGATCGTACCGCCCACCTCGACGCACTTCTCCAGCACCTCGGCGGCGAACGCCTCGGTGCGCTTGAGCTCGTCCGCGCTGTTGGCGTCGAACAGGATCAGCGGGTGCAGGTTGCCGTCGCCGGCATGGAAGACGTTCGGGCAGCGCAGGCCGTACTTCTTCTCCAGCGCGCCGATGAAGTTGAGCACCTCGCCCAGGCGCCGCTTCGGGATCGTGCCGTCCATGCAGTAGTAGTCGGGCGAGATGCGCCCCACGGCCGGAAAGGCCGCCTTGCGCCCGGACCAGAAGCGCAGCCGCTCGGCGTCGTCGCGCGACACGGCGAGGCGCGTCGCGCCCGCCCTCGCGAGCACCTCCTTCACGCGCGCGATTTCCTCCTCGACCTCTTCGGCGGTGCCGTCCGACTCGCACAGGAGGATCGCCGCCGCCTCCAGGTCGTAGCCCGCGTGCACGAACTGCTCGACCGCGGCGGTGGCCGGCTTGTCCATCATCTCCAGGCCCGCCGGCACGATGCCCGCGGCGATCACCGCGGCAACCGCCTCGCCCGCCTTCTCGACGTCGTCGAACGAGGCCATGATGACGCGCGCGGTTTCCGGCTTGGGCAGCAGCCGCACCGTGACCTCGGTCGTGACCGCGAGCAGGCCCTCCGAGCCGATCGCGAGCGCGAGCAGGTCGTAGCCCGGCGCATCGAGCGCCTCCGAGCCGAAGTCCACCGGCTCGCCCTCGATGGTGTAGCCGCGCACGCGCAGCACGTTGTGCACGGTGAGCCCGTACTTCAGGCAGTGCACGCCGCCGGAGTTCTCCGCCACGTTGCCGCCGATCGAGCAGGCGATCTGGCTCGAAGGGTCCGGCGCGTAGTACAGGCCGAAGGGCGACACCACGTCGGAGATCGCCGCGTTGCGCACGCCCGGCTGCACCACCGCGATGCGCGCCACGGGATCCAGGCGCAGCACGCGCATGAACTTTGCCATCGACAGCAGCACGCCATCGCCGGGCGGCAGCGCGCCGCCCGACAGCCCCGTGCCCGCGCCTCGCGGCACCACGGGCACGTCCATCCCGTGGCAGGTGCGCAGGATGCGCTGCACCTGCTCCTCGGTCTCCGGCAGCGCCACCACCATCGGCACGCGCCGGTAGGCGGTGAGGCCGTCGCATTCGTAGGGGCGCGTGTCCTCCGGCTGCCAGAGGACGGCGCGCTCGGGCAGAAACTCCCTGAGCTTACTGGAGACTCTCTCCTGAAGCAGAGGATCTACTTGAGGTAAGCCGCTGCCCATTTCAGGCCTTCGAGGGTGTCACCCCTGGGCACGTACTCGGCGCCGACCCAGCCGCGGTAGCCGATGCGGTCCATGTGCGCGAGCAGGAAGCCGAAGTTGAGCTCGCCCGTGCCGGGCTCGTGGCGATCCGGCACGTCGGCGATCTGCATGTGGCCGATGCGCGCGAGCAGGCGCTCCATCGTCCTGGCGAGATCGCCCTCGACGATCTGCATGTGGAACAGGTCGTATTGCAGCATGAGGTTGCCGGCGCCGACGGCGTCGATCACTTCGATGCCCTGGCGCGAGCTCGTCAGGAAGAAGCCCGGGATCGTGCGCGGGTTGCAGGGCTCGGTGAGCAGCGTGAGGCCCGCGGCCTCGAGCTTTCCCGCGGCATGGCGAAGATTCTCGATCAGCGTCTGCCTCGCCCGTTCCCGGTCCAGTCCCTGGGCGGGAATGCCGGCCAGCGCGTTCAGGCGCGGACAGCCGGCGGCCTTGGCGTATTCGATGGCGCGCTCGACGCCCTCGCGAAACTCGCTCGCGCGCTCGGGCTGGCAGGCGATGCCGCGGTCGCCCTTGGCCGCGTCGCCCGCCGGCAGATTGTGCAGCACGACCTCGACGCCCGCCGCGCGCGCGGCGTCGGCCACCTCGCGCGCGCTGCCGAGCGCGTACGGAAACTGGTACTCGACGTAGCGAAAGCCCGCCTTGCGCGCCGCCGCGAAGCGCTCGAGGAACGGCAGCTGCGGAAAAAGCAGCGATAGATTGGCGGCGAGCTTCGGCATCGGGTTAGCATAGCGCGAAATGCACGCTGCAAACACCGCCGCCATCGCCTGGTGGATCTGGCCGCTCGCGCTCTTCTTCGTGACGTTCCTTCTCGGCATCGTCGCGGTCATCGCCGGCGTCGGCGGCGGCGTGCTGTTCGTGCCCATCGTCGGCAGCTTTTTTCCGTTTCACCTCGACTTCGTGCGCGGCGCCGGCGTGCTGCTCGCGCTCGCCGGCGCGCTCGCGGCGGCCCCGCGCCTGCTGCGCGACGGGCTGGCGAACCTGCGCCTGGCGATCCCGGTGTCGCTCGCCGGCTCGCTGTTCTCGATCGCCGGCGCGCTCGCGAGCTTCGCCGTGCCGACGCACGCGCTCGAGACCTCGCTGGGCGTGCTGATCCTGCTGATCACCGGACTCATGCTGCTCTCGCCGTCCGCCCGCGCGCACGCGCCCGGCAGCGACCCGCTCGCGGCCGCGCTCGGCCTGCACGGCAGCTACACCGATCCGGCCTCCGGCGAGCGCACGTCCTGGCACGCGGGCCGCGTCGTGCCCGGCCTGCTCGCGTTCAGCGCCATCGGCTTCGTCGGCGGCCTGTTCGGGCTGGGTGCGGGCTGGGCGAACGTTCCCGCGTTCAACCTGCTGATGGGCGTGCCGCTCAAGCTCGCCGCGGGCACGAGCGGCCTCGTGATCTCGGTCGTGAACGCGCCGGCCGCCTGGGTCTACTTCCTGAAGGGGTCGATGCTGCCGGTGATCGTCGCGCCGTCGCTGCTCGGCGTGATGCTGGGAGCGCAGGCCGGCGCCCGGCTGTTCCGCGTCATGCCGGCCCGGCAGATCCGCTTCGCGGTGATCGCGCTGCTGCTGTTTGCCGGCGTGCGCGTGTTGCTGAAGGGACTCGGCCTGTGGACCTGAATCAGCGCGAGCAGGCAGCGAGCGCCGATTACGCGCGCTGCGCGGCCATCGGCGCGCGCGTCGCGCTGGCGGTGATCGTCGTCGAGCTGATCGCCTACCTCTCGGGCGCGCTCTCGCCCTACGTGCCGCTCAAGGAGCTGCCGCGGCTGTGGCACATGTCGATGGCGGAATACCTCGCGGCGGCGCGCGTGCCTTCGGGCTGGGGCTGGGTGGCGCTTGCCGGCCGCGGCGACTACGTGAACTTCATCGGCATCGCGCTGCTCGCGTCGATCACCGTCGTCTGCTATGCGCAAGCGCTGCGCGGCTTTCTGCGCCGCGGCGAGCGGCTGTATGCCGCGCTCGCGGCCGCGCAGATCGCGGTGATGCTGCTGGCCGTGTCCGGACTGCTGAACTCGATCGGAGGAGGATGACCATGAATCCCTCTCGCGCCCTCGCATTCGCTCTCGGCGCCGTGCTCTGTGCCGGTGCGGCGCGCGCGCAATCGACGCTGGAGGCGGTGCAGAAGAAGGGCTACGTGCAGTGCGGCGTGAACGTCGGCCTCGCCGGCTTCTCGCAGCCGGACTCGCAGGGCGTCTGGAAGGGCATCGACGTCGACCTGTGCCGCGCGGTCGCCGCTGCGGTGTTCGGCGACGCCGCGAAGGTGCGCTACACGCCGCTCACCGCGCAGCAGCGCTTCACCGCGCTGCAGTCGGGCGAGGTCGACATCCTCTCGCGCAACACCACCTGGACGATCACGCGCGACACGAGCCTCGGCCTCAACTTCGTCGGCATCATCTACTACGACGGCCAGGGCTTCATGGTGCCGGCGAAGAAGAAGGTGAAGAGCGCGAGGCAGCTGAACGGCGCCACGGTCTGCGTGCAGCCCGGCACCACCACCGAGCTCAACCTCGCGGACTATTTCCGCACCCACAACATGAAGTTCAAGCCGGTGGTGATCGAGAAGCTCGAGGAGGTGCTCAACGCGTACTTCAGCGGGCGTTGCGACGTCTACACCACGGACGTCTCGGGCCTGGTGGCGGTGCGCGCCTCGCGCGCGCCCAGGCCCGCCGAGCACGTCATCCTGCCCGAGGTGATCTCCAAGGAGCCGCTCGGGCCCGCGGTGCGCCACGGCGACGACCGCTGGTTCGACATCGTCAAGTGGTCGCTCTACGCGATGATCGAGGCCGAGGAGCTGGGCTTGAGCTCGAAGAACATCGAGCAGCAGGCCGGCAGCCCGAATCCGTCGATCCAGCGCTTCGTCGGCGCCACCGGCGACATCGGCAAGATGCTGGGACTGGACAACCGCTGGGCGGCCAACATCGTCAAGCAGGTCGGCAACTACGGCGAGTCCTTCGACGCGAACCTGAAGCCGCTCGGCTTCGAGCGCGGCCTGAACAAGCTCTGGACCCAGGGCGGGTTGATGTACGCGCCGCCGGTCCGGTAGCTTGAAAGCGCGCGGGCTCGCCCTGCAGGCGGCGCTCGCCGCCGCCCTTGCGCTGCTCGCCTGGTGGCTCTATTCGAACGCGGCGGCCAACCTCACCGCGCGCGGCATCGCGAGCGGCTTCGCGTTCCTGCGGCGCGAGGCGGGCTTCGAGATCGGCGAGACCGGCCTGCTCGCGTACAGCGCGGCGGACAGCTACCTGCGCGCGCTCGCGGTCGGGCTCGCCAATACCTTCCGCGTCGCCGCGCTCGGCATCGTGCTCGCCACCGCGCTCGGCGCGGCGATCGGCCTCGCGCGCCTCGCCCCGAACTGGCTGCTCGCCCGGCTCGCCAGCGCCTACGTCGAGACGCTGCGCAACATCCCGCTGCTCGTGCAGCTGTTCTTCTGGTACGCGCTGATCACGGAAAGCCTGCCTGCGCCCGCCGACGCGCTGCAGCCGCTGCCCGGGCTGTTCCTGTCCAACCGCGGCATCTTCTTTCCGCTGCCCGGCAGCGTGCCGCAGCTCTCCGGCTTCAATTTCGCCGGCGGCGCCGGCCTCAGCCCGGAGTTCGCGGCGCTGCTCGCAGGCCTCGCCACCTACACCGCGGCCTTCATCGCCGAGATCGTGCGCGCCGGCATCCTTTCGGTGTCGCGCGGCCAGCGCGACGCGGCGCGCTCGCTCGGGCTGGAACGCCGCGCCGAGCTGCGCCACGTCGTCCTGCCGCAGGCGCTGCGCCTGATGGTGCCGCCGCTGACCAGCCAGTACCTCAATCTCGCCAAGAACAGCTCGCTTGCGGTGGCGATCGGCTATCCGGATCTCGTCTCGATCGCCAACACGACGATGAACCAGACGGGCCAGGCGATCGAGGGCGTCGCCGTCATCATGGCGGTGTTCCTCACCATCAGCTTGTCGATCTCCGCGTTCATGAACTGGTACAACCGCCGCGCCGCGCTGCGCGGGATGGCGCCGTGAGCGGTCCCCTGCACTGGATCCGGCGCAGCCTGTTCTCCAGCTGGCCGAGCGCGCTCGCGACACTGGCGATCCTTTGGCTCGCCGCGCGCTGGCTGCCGCCGTTTCTCGACTGGGCGTTCGCGCAGGCGGTCTGGCAGGCGTCCGACCCGCGCGCCTGCCGGGAGGCGCACGGCGCCTGCTGGGCGTTCATCGGCCAGAAGCACCGTTTCATCCTGTTCGGCACCTACCCGTTCGAGCAGCACTGGCGGCCGGCGGCGGCGAGCGTGCTGCTGATCCTTCTCTGGTTTTGCTCGTCATTCAGAAGATGCTGGCATTGGTGGCTCGCGGCGGTCTGGCTCGCCGGCCTCGCGCTCATCGGCGCGCTGATGTGGGGCGGCGTCCTCGGCCTGCCCTATGTGGAGAACGAGCGCTGGGGCGGGCTGATCCTGACGCTGCTGCTCGCGAGCTTCGGCATCGCGTTCGCGTTTCCGCTCTCGATCCTGCTCGCGCTCGGGCGCCGTTCGCGGCTGCCGGTGCTGCGCTACGCCTGCGTCGGCACCATCGAGCTCGTCCGCGGCGTGCCGCTGATTTCGGTGCTGTTCATGGCCTCGGTGATGCTGCCGCTGTTCCTGCCTGCGGGCGCGACGATCGACAAGCTGCTGCGCGCGCAGCTGGCGCTGGTGCTGTTCGCGGCCGCCTATCTCGCCGAGGTGGTGCGAGGCGGCCTGCAGGCGGTGCCGCGCCCCCAGGTCGAGGCGGCCGAGGCGCTCGGCCTGTCCTACCGGCAGGCGATGCTGCACGTGGTGCTGCCGCAGGCGCTGCGCCTGTCGATCGCGCCGCTCGTGAACACCTTCATCGGCTTCTTCAAGGACACCTCGCTGGTGCTGATCATTGGCCTGTTTGATTTCCTCAGCACCATCAAGGTCTCTCTGCAGGATCCGGCCTGGTCCGGCTTCGGCGTCGAGGCCTACCTGATCGCCTCGCTCGTCTATTTCCTGTTTTGCTATGCGATGTCGGCGTACAGCCGCGGCCTGGAGGCGGCGCCCGCGCGCGCCGCGGCGGCAGGCCTGCGCCGGGAGTGATAGACTTTTCGCCCTCCGCACAGAACACAAGAAGGAGGAACTGATGGGCGCTTTCTTCCAGTCTCTCGGCCGCACGATCATCGCCGGCATCGTCATCCTCGTCGCGATGATGCTGGTCGCCAACACCTTCGGCATGATGGGCGGGCACGCCTATTGGACGTTCTTCATGCGCTGGCTGCACATCCTCTCCGGTGTCATGTGGATCGGCCTGCTCTGGTACTTCAACTTCGTGCAGACGCCGTCGATGCCGCAGATCCCGGACGAGCAGAAGCCCGCCGTGAGCAAGGTGATCGCGCCGCGCGCGCTGTTCTGGTTCCGCTGGGCGGCGGCGTCGACCGTGGTCACCGGCCTGCTGCTCGCCTGGATGCTCGGCTTCCTCGCGCCGGCGCTCTCGCTCGCGCCGGGCGCGCGCGCGATCGGCTTCGGCATGTGGCTGGGCCTCATCATGGCGTTCAACGTCTGGTTCATCATCTGGCCGAACCAGAAGAAGGTGCTCGGAATCGTCACCGTGGACGCGACCGCCAAGGCCGCGGCTGCGAAGATGGCCGGGATGACCTCGCGCATCAACACCATGCTGTCCATCCCGATGCTGTACTGCATGGCGGCGCAGTCGCACGGCGGCTTCTAAGGTACGACCAACGCTCGCGTACCCGCAACGGGGCCCTTCGCGGGCCCCGTTGCATTTCAGGAGGCGCACGTGGAACGTTTCACGATATCGCTCGACGACAGGCTCGCGGTCGATTTCGACCGGCTGGTGGGACGGCTCGGCTACGCGAGCCGCTCGGAGGCGCTGCGCGACATCCTGCGCGCGCGCATCGAGGAGGACCGCGCCGCTGCCGGAGAGTCCGAGCATTGCGTCGCGGCGCTGACTTATGTCTATAAGCACCACCAGCGGCAGCTGGTCGAGCGCATCGCCGGCCTGCAACACGAGCATCACGACCTCGTGGTGTCGGCGATGCACATGCACATTGACCACGACAACTGCATGGAGACGGTGATGCTGCGGGGACATACCGAAGAGGTGCGCCGATTCGCTGATGCGCTCACCGCGATCCGCGGCGTGCGGCACGGCCGGTTGCACCCGGTGAGCGTCGAGCCGACCGCGCCGCACCGGCACGCGCACGGCGCCGCCCACCACCACCTCAAGCCTCGCAGCTAGCTCAGAAGCGCACTTGCAGCGCGAGCCGCAACGTGCGCGACTCGACGGGGTGGAAATGGATGTCGTCCGCGCCCGCAGCCGGCTCGCCTCGCAGGCGCGACGTGTAGAAATAGTCGATGTCGCTCGCCCTGCGGTTGAAGAGATTGAAGACGTCCAGGCTCAGCCGCACACGTTCATCGAGTTGCCGGCCGACGCGCAGGTAGGCGAGTGAGGTGGCGGCCGAGCGCTGCGAGTTGTCCTCGATGAGCGGGCGCGGGCCGAAATAGCGCCACTGCAGCGCACCGAACCAGCCTTGCCAGTCGGTCAACGTGAGCCCCAGCGAGGCGACCTTGTCGATCGAGCCCGGGATGTAGTTGCCGGCCGGGTCGTCCTCGGTGAAGCGCGCCTTGGAGGCCGCGAGGTTGAGGTCGAGCAGCAGGTAGCGGCTGAAGATCCACTGGTTCGTCCACTCCACACCCTGACGACGGCTCGGGCGGCTCGCCTCCGTATCGCCGGCATCGCCGCTGAAGACGAGCTCCGAGGCAAGCCGCAGCCGCCACAGCGCAAGCGAGATCTGCAGGCCGGGAATGATCTCCGTGCGCGCCCCTAGCTCGCCCCCGCGCGCCTTCACCAGCGGCGTGACGGGATCGACTGCCATGCCGCTCGACGGACTCACGTGCGTCGTGGTGCCGCGCGCGTCGTTGCTGTGGAAGCCCTCGCCGTAGTTGACGAAGAACTCCGTCTTCGACCAGGGGCCCAGGATGAACGACAACTTGGGCGAGGTGATGTGCGCCGAAACCTTCCCCGAGTTCGCCGGGTTGTCGCTCGCCACGTCGAAGCTGTAGCGGTCGAAACGCAGGCCCAGCACGCTGCGCAGCCAGGCCGTCCATTGCACCGAGTTCTCGGCAAACAGGGCCGCGCTGCCCTCTTTCACATCGTCCAGACGCACCGTATCGACAACCTCGCGCTGCACTGTTTCCTGCAGGCCGAGCGGATTGACGTGGTCATATCGCAACTGCAGTCCCAGCTTGTTCACCATCGCAGCATCGCCCAATTTGCCGGTCCAGGTACGCGCGACGTTCAGGCCCATCATGCTGCGCTTCTCCGACTGCTTGAACTGGTCGCCGTCGACCGGATCGCCCAGGTCGAAGGGATGCGCGAGGAAGAAGGTGAAGTTGCTGAACAGGTCGAGCCGGGAGCGCACCGCATAGGCGTTCAGCTGCAGCGCGCCGTCGGCGTAGGCGCGCGACCAGTCTAGCGACAGGCTGGCGCGCGAGCTCTTGCCGCCGTCGGTCGGGTCGAGCGAGCCGAATCGGCCGATCAGCCCCTCGCCCACGGCGCGCCTCGGAATCTGGTCGGTCGAGGTCCAGCGCCCGTCGTAGCCCATCGCGGTCAGGCCGACGCGGTTGTCGCCGCTCGCGAGGGACCAGCGCAGCACCGCGTTCAGCTTGCGGAAGTGCTCGGGCACCTCCCAAGGCCCGTCGTAGTGGTTGAGTTCGACCGCGCCCAGCAGCGTGCCCGCGCCAGCGACCATCGAGCCGGCCCCGAGCAGCCGCTGGTAGCCGTTCTGCCCGAGCGAGAGCGAGGCGAGCGGCCGCTCGAAGCGGTCGAGGTAACCGATGCGCGCCGAACCCGTGCTGGAAAAGTCGCCGTCATCTGCGAAATACGGCCCCTTGCGGTAGTCGATGCGCGAGATCAGCTCGGGAATCATGAAATTGAGATCCGTATAGCCCTGCCCGTGCGCGTTCGAGCGCATGTTCACGGGCATGCCCGCAACCCAGGTCGCGAAGTCGGTGCCGTGGTCGAGGTTGAAGCCGCGCAGGTAGTACTGATTGGCCTTGCCATCGCCGCTGTGCTGCGAAACGATCATGCCGGAGACGAACTCGAGCACCTCACCCGGCCTCAGCGTGGGCCGGTCCTCGATGAGCTTGCGCGTGGCCGTGCCTTCGCTCGCGGCGTCCGACGTGCCGACGCCATTGTCGCGATGTCCTTCGACGACGATCGCGTCGAGCGCCGGTTGCGCGCTCGTGCTCTGCGCACCGGCCTTCGGCGTCGCCATCCCCGCCAGCGCAAGCGCGACCGTTGTCGCGACCACGCGGACCCTAGCGCTCCCCATGCTCCCCTTGCTCGCTTATGGTATGCGGTATGCAAAACGTGCATAATCATCATACATGGGTTTGCCTGCCGTTCTCCTGTTTGGCACCGCATTCGGAATGCTGCACGCCCTCGAGGCCGATCACCTCGCTGCCGTAGCGGCGCTGGCGGCACGCGACGGCACGCTGCGCGGCACAGTGCGGCAAGGCGTCGCCTGGGGCGCCGGCCACGCGCTGACACTGCTCGCGTTTGGCGGCGCAGTGCTGCTGCTGGGAGCGGTGATCGATACGCGCACTGCGGCGGTGCTGGAAGCCACAGTCGGCGCGATGCTGGTGGCGCTAGGCGCCGATCTGCTGCGTCGGCTGCTGCGCGAGCGCAGCGCGCAGGTCAGCGCGCCGCGTATGCCGATGCGTGCGATTGCCGTCGGCATGATGCACGGCCTCGCGGGCTCGGCGGCACTGGTCCTGCTGGCGCTGGAGCAGGTGGGCTCGCCGCTGGTGGGCGGGATCTACATTCTGATGTTCGGACTCGGCTCCATCGCCGGCATGGCGACGCTCTCCGTAGCGATCGCGTTGCCGCTGCGGCTGACAGCCGCGCGACTCGCCGTGCTGAACCGCGTCCTGCAGGCAGCGATCGCCACCTTCAGCGTCGGGCTGGGGCTCCAACTGCTGTACCGCAACCTCGCCTAGCGCGGCGCGAACTTCTCCAGGCCGCCGAGCTTCGCGCCGGGCTTGATGCCGCGCTGCGCGAACCAGCCTTTGTTCATCTCGAGCGCGTAGCGAACGGGACGCTCGGCACAGTGCGAGTCCTCGGTCTGCGGCTGCATGTCGGCGATATTGACGATCGTTCCCGCCGCGTCGACGAAGGCGACCGACAGCGGGATCAGCGTGTTCTTCATCCACATGCATTGCGCCGCGCTGTCCTCGAAGACGAAGAGCATGCCGGCGCTCTGCGGCATCGACTTGCGGAACATGAGGCCCTGCATGCGCGAGTTCATGTCGTTGGCGACTTCGGCGTGGATGCGGTACATGCCGACGGTCAGGTCGATCGCTGGCAACGGCGGCTGCTGCGCCCACGCGCACGCCGCGGTCAGCCAGGCGAGGAGAAGGAGAACGCTACGCATCGGGGGGAAAAGAAAAGGCAGGGTGCACCCCTGCCTTGTCTCGAAGCAAGTAAGGAAGACTTACTTCTTTTCCATCTTCTTGTCGGACTTCTTCTTCTCCGTCTTCTTGTCCGCCTTCTTCTCCATCTTCTTCTCGTCCTTCTTGTCGGCGGCGATGGCGGACACGCTCACAGCCGCGAACATGGCGGCAACGATCATCGACAGCAGCTTGGTCATGTACAGTCTCCTCAGATTGGCTTTTAAGTTATGACGGGGTGACGCAACGAGTTGCCGCCTCGCCCCGCTGGAAACAACGCGCGACGCTAAGAGCGGTTGACTGACCCTCCCGGTATGACCCCCCACTCGCAGGTTTCCCTGCGCAAGTCATTGTAAACAAAAGAAGAATGCTGATCAATGCACAATAAGCTCCTGTTTTTTCAGGCATGTCCAAGCGACGCTGGGGCTGCCGCGGCAACAGGGAGAGTGAGGCCGTCACGCTCTGTTGGTGCTCGACCCGAGCGCGCGGACACCCGACGCATTTTTCATTCGAGTTCGACATGCCCCGCACTCCCGGCGGCCGCCGCTTGGAGCGCGTCGCCTTCCGGCACCATTCGCGGCATTAAAATGTCGCCTTTCCCGCACTTTTCTACCCCTTTGTAGAGGCAATTCCCGTGTCCCCGGCGAAACCCAAGATCATCTACACCCTCACCGACGAGGCGCCGCGCCTCGCGACGTACTCGCTGCTGCCCATCCTGCGCGCCTTCACGCGTCCGGCCGGCATCGAGATCGAGGAGAGCGACATCTCGGTGGCGGCCCGCATCCTGGGACAGTTTCCCGAATGCCTGACGCCCGAGCAGCGCATCCCGGACACTCTGGCGGAGCTCAGCAAGCTCACGCTCAGGCCCGAGGCCAACATCATCAAGCTTCCCAACATCAGCGCGCCGGTGGGGCAGCTGACCGCCGCCATCAAGGAGCTGCAGGCCAAGGGCTACAAGGTGCCGGACTTTCCCGAGAGTCCGAAGACCGACGAGGAAAGGAAGATCCGCGCGCGCTACTCGAAGGTGCTGGGCAGCGCGGTCAACCCGGTGCTGCGCGAAGGCAATTCGGACCGGCGCGCGCCTGCCGCGGTCAAGAACTACGCGCGCAAGAATCCGCACTCGATGGCCGAGTGGGACCCCGCCTCGCGCACGCACGTCTCGCACATGCACGCCGGCGACTTCTACCACGGCGAGAAATCGATGGCCGTATCGCACGCCTGCGACGTGCGCATGGACCTCGTCACGCGGAGCGGCAAGACCCTCGTGCTGCGCCCTTCGATCCCGCTGCTCGAGGGCGAGGTGATCGACAGCATGTTCATGAGCAAGCGAGCGCTGTGCGACTTCTTCGAGAAGGAGATCGAGCACTGCAAGAAGCACGACCTGCTGTTCTCGCTGCACGTCAAGGCGACGATGATGAAGGTCTCGCACCCGATCGTGTTCGGCCACGCGGTCAAGGTTTTCTACAGGGAGCTGTTCGACAAGCACGGCAAGACCTTCGCCGAGCTGGGCGTCAACGTGAACAACGGCTTCGCCAACGTGCTGGAGAAGATCAAGGCCCTGCCCGAGGCCAGGCGCAAGGAGATCGAGGCCGACATCAGGGCCTGCGAAGCGAAGCGGCCGCGGCTGTCGATGGTCGATTCGGCCAAGGGCATCTCCAACCTCTACAACCCCAACGACATCATCGTGGACGCCTCGATGCCGGCCATGATCCGGGCCGGCGGCACGATGTGGGGGCCGGACGGCAAGATGTACGAGACCAAGGCGGTGCTGCCGGAATCCACCTTCGCGCGCATCTACCAGGAGGTGATCAACTTCTGCAAGACCAACGGCGCCTTCGATCCGAGGACCATGGGCACGGCGCCCAACGTCGGGCTGATGGCGCAGCAGGCCGAGGAATACGGCTCGCACGACAAGACTTTCGAGATCCCGGAGGACGGCGTCGCGCGCGTCGTCGACAACCACGACGGTCACGTGCTGATGGAATTGAACGTCGAGGCCGGAGACATCTGGCGCACCTGCCAGACCAAGGACGCCGCGATCCGCGACTGGGTCAAGCTCGCGGTCACGCGCGCGCGCCAGTCCAACACCCCGGCGGTGTTCTGGCTCGACGAGTACCGCCCTCACGAGAACGAGCTCATCAAGAAGGTGCGGCGCTACCTCAAGGACCACGACACCACCGGACTGGACATCCAGATCATGTCGCAGGTGCGCGGGATGCGGTTCACGCTCGAGCGGATCATCCGCGGCAAGGACACGATCTCGGTGACCGGCAACATCCTGCGCGACTACCTGACTGACCTCTTCCCGATCATGGAGCTGGGCACCAGCGCCAAGATGCTGTCGATCGTGCCGCTGATGGCCGGCGGCGCCATGTTCGAGACCGGCGCCGGCGGCTCGGCGCCCAAGCACGTGCAGCAGCTGACGCAGGAAAACCACCTGCGCTGGGACTCGCTCGGCGAATACATGGCCGTCGCGGTCTCGCTCGAGGACGTCGGCTTCAAGTACCAGAACAGGAAGGCGATGGTGCTCGCCAAGACCCTGGACGAGGCGACCGGCAGGCTGCTCGACAACAACAAATCCCCGTCTCCCAAGTGCGGCCAGCTCGACAATCGCGGCAGCCACTTCTACCTCGCGCTGTACTGGGCGCAGGCGCTCGCCGCGCAGGGCGACGACGCGGAATTGAAAGCCTATTTCGCGCCGCTTGCCAAGAGCCTGGCGGAGAAGGAAAAGCAGATCATCGACGAGCTCAACGCGGTCCAGGGCAAGCCGGCGGATATCGGCGGCTACTATGCGGCCCTTCCGGCCAAGGCCGGCGCCGTGATGCGCCCCAGCCCGACCTTCAACGCCGCGATCGACGCGCTCGCGGTCTAATCAACTCACTCAAACTCCCATGGCCTACCAGCACATCAAGATTCCCTCCGGCGGCGAGAAGATCAAGGTCAACAAGGATTTCTCGCTCTCCGTTCCCGACCACCCGATCATCCCCTACATCGAGGGCGACGGCACCGGCGTCGACATCACGCCGGTGATGCTCAAGGTCGTCGACGCGGCGGTGAAGAGGGCCTACGGCGGCAAGCGGAAGATCGTCTGGATGGAGATGTACGCCGGCGAGAAGTCCTGCAAGGTCTACGGCGAGAACGTCTGGCTGCCCGACGAGACGCTGGAGGCCTCCAGGGAGTTCGCGGTGTCGATCAAGGGCCCGCTCACCACGCCGGTGGGCGGCGGCATCCGCTCGATCAACGTCGCGCTGCGCCAGGAGCTCGACCTCTACGTGTGCCTGCGGCCCGTGCGCTGGTTCACCGGCGTGCCCTCGCCGCTCAAGCGCCCGCAGGACGTCGACATGGTGATCTTCCGCGAGAACGCTGAGGACATCTACGCCGGCATCGAGTGGCCGGCGAAATCGGCCGAGGCGAAGAAGGTGATCGACTTCCTGATCAAGGAGATGAAGGTCAGGAAGATCCGCTTCCCCGACAGCTCGGCGATCGGCATCAAGCCGGTGTCGATCGAGGGCTCCGAGCGCCTGATCCGCAGGGCCTACCAGTACGCCATCGACAACAAGAGGAAGTCGGTGACGCTGGTGCACAAGGGCAACATCCAGAAGTTCACCGAGGGCGGCTTCCGCGACTGGGGCTACCAGCTTGCGCAGAGGGAGTTCGGTGCCAAGCTCCTGGACGGCGGGCCGTGGTGCAGCTTCAAGAACCCGAAGGGCGGGCCGGACATCGTAGTGAAGGACGTGATCACCGATGCCATGCTGCAGCAGATCCTGCTGCGGCCCGCGGAATACGACGTGCTCGCCACGACGAACCTCAACGGCGACTACATCTCGGACGCGCTCGCCGCCGAAGTCGGCGGCATCGGCATCGCGCCGGGCGCGAACCTCTCGGACACGGTGGCGATGTTCGAGGCGACGCACGGCACCGCGCCCAAGTACGCGGGCAAGGACCAGGTCAACCCGGGCTCGGAGATCCTCTCGGCCGAGATGATGCTGCGCCACATGGGCTGGACGGAAGCCGCCGACGCGATCATCAAGTCGATGGAGAAGGCGATCGGCGACAGGATCGTCACCTACGACTTCGCGCGCCAGATGGAGGGCGCGAAGAAGGTGTCCTGCTCCGGCTTCGGCGAGGCGATGATCGAGCGGATGTGAATTGTTTCGCGAAATAAAAAGCCGCCCGAGGGCGGCTTTTTTTATTGCCTGCTGGAACCCGGGCGGCTAGCTCTTCTGAATGTTCGAGGCCTGCTTGCCCTTGGGACCCTGGACGACGTCGAAGCTCACCTTCTGGCCTTCCTTGAGGCTCTTGAAGCCCTGCATGTTGATCGCGGAAAAATGCGCGAACAGGTCCTCGCTGCCGTCGTCCGGCGTGATGAACCCGTAGCCTTTCGCGTCGTTGAACCACTTCACGGTGCCTGTTGCCATCCCATCCCTCTTCGCTTGGTTGACGATTCCGGGATCCCTCCCCGGGCCATGCCTGAACTTCACGACCCCGCCGCCCTCAAATAGCAGCCAGCCTGAATCCAAACATCCGGCGGCTTTTACGCGCCTTCCCACCCCCCGTCAAGGGGGCGCATCCGGGCGCGCGGGCGCGGGAATAGTGGTTTGCGCTGACGCAGCGCATTGATTAGGATAGAAATGGCCGGCCAGCACATGCATGCAACACAAGGACGACTCGGTAGTCGAGGCGAAGAAGGCGAAGGTCAAGCTTCCGCCGCTGTACCAGGTTTTGCTGCTCAACGACGACTACACGCCGATGGAGTTCGTGGTGCTGGTGCTGCAGAAATTCTTCGGCATGAACCGGGAGCGGGCGACCCAGGTGATGCTGAAAGTCCATCGCGAAGGCATGGGCGTGTGCGGCGTCTACCCGCACGACGTCGCCTCCACCAAGGTCCAGCAAGTGTCGAACTACGCGCGCAAGCACCAGCATCCGCTGCAGTGCGTGATGGAGAAGACCTGACATGATCGCCCAAGAGCTCGAAGTCAGCCTGCACATGGCGTTCGTCGAGGCGCGCCAGAAGCGCCACGAGTTCATCACCGTCGAGCACCTGCTGCTCGCGCTGCTCGACAACCCTACGGCGGCCGAGGTGCTGCGCTCCTGCGGCGCGAACATGGAAGAGCTGCGCAAGAACCTCACGCAGCACATCACCGAGCAGACGCCGCGCATCGCCGCCGACCGCGAGGTCGACACGCAGCCCACGCTCGGCTTCCAGCGCGTCATCCAGCGCGCCATCCTGCACGTGCAGTCCTCGGGCAAGAAGGAGGTCACCGGCGCCAACGTGCTGGTGGCCATCTTCGGCGAGAAGGACTCGCACGCGGTCTACTTCCTGCAGCAGCAGGGCATCTCGCGCCTGGACGTCGTCAACTACATCTCGCACGGCATCACCAAGACGGCGCAGCCGCACCAGGGCAAGCCGGAGCAGGACGCCGAGCAGGAGAACCAGGGCGAGGCCGCGAACAGCCCACTCGACAACTACACGCAGAACCTGAACGCGCTCGCGCTCGCCGGCAAGATCGACCCGCTCATCGGCCGCGACAAGGAGCTCGAGCGCGTGATTCAGACGCTGTGCAGGCGCCGCAAGAACAACCCGCTGCTGGTCGGCGAGGCCGGAGTCGGCAAGACGGCGATCGCCGAAGGCCTCGCGCGCCGCATCGTCGAGGGCAGCGTGCCCGAGCTGCTGGAGAAGAGCACGGTCTACGCGCTCGACATGGGCGCGCTGCTCGCCGGCACCAAGTACCGCGGCGACTTCGAGCAGCGCCTGAAGGCGGTGCTGAAGCAGCTCGTCGACAACCCTAACGCGATCCTGTTCATCGACGAAATCCACACCGTGATCGGCGCGGGCGCGGCCTCCGGCGGCACGCTGGACGCCTCCAACCTGCTCAAGCCCGCGCTGTCGACGGGCCAGCTGAAGTGCATCGGCGCCACCACCTACATCGAGTACCGGGGCGTGTTCGAGAAGGACCACGCGCTGACGCGCCGCTTCCAGAAGATCGACGTCGTCGAGCCTTCGGTCGAGGAGACCGTGGAGATCCTCAAGGGCCTCAAGTCGCGCTTCGAGGCGCACCACAGCATCAAGTACACGGCGAACGCGCTCACCACCGCCGCCGAGCTCTCGGCCAAGTACATCAACGACCGCCACCTGCCCGACAAGGCGATCGACGTCATCGACGAGGCCGGCGCCGCGCAGCGCATCGCGCCCAAGGCCAGGCAGAAGAAGGTCATCGGCAAGACCGAGATCGAGGACATCGTCGCCAAGATCGCGCGCATCCCGCCGCGCAGCGTCTCGACCGACGACCGCAGCGCGCTCGCCAACCTCGATCGCGATCTGCGCGCGGTAGTGTTCGGCCAGGACAAGGCGATCGAGGCGCTCGCCTCCGCGATCAAGATGGCGCGCTCGGGCCTCGGCAACCCGCAGAAGCCGATCGGCAACTTCCTGTTCAGCGGCCCGACCGGCGTCGGCAAGACCGAGCTCGCGCGCCAGCTCGCCTACTGCATGGGCATCGAGCTGATCCGCTTCGACATGTCCGAGTACATGGAGCGCCACGCCGTGTCGCGCCTCATCGGCGCGCCGCCGGGCTACGTCGGCTTCGAGCAGGGCGGCCTGCTCACCGAGGCGATCACGAAGAAGCCCTATGCGGTGCTGCTGCTCGACGAGATCGAGAAGGCGCACCCGGACATCTTCAACATCCTGCTGCAGGTGATGGACCACGGCACGCTCACCGACAACAACGGCAGGAAAGCCGACTTCCGCAACGTGGTGATCGTGATGACCACCAACGCGGGCGCCGAGTCACTGGCGAAGAACGCCATGGGTTTCACGCCGTCGACCAAGGCCGGCGACGAGATGGAGGCGATCCGGAAGACGTTCACGCCGGAGTTCCGCAACCGGCTGGACGCGGTGATCTCCTTCAGCGCGCTGGACCACGACATCATCCTGCGCGTGGTCGACAAGTTCCTCATGCAGCTCGAGGAGCAGCTCGCCGAGAAGAATGTCGAGGTGCAGTTCACCCCGGCGCTCAAGGAGCACCTCGCCAGGAAGGGCTTCGATCCGCAGATGGGCGCGCGGCCGATGGCGCGCCTGATCCAGGACACCATCCGCCGCGCGTTGGCCGACGAGCTGCTGTTCGGCAAGCTGCAGCACGGCGGCAAGGTGACCATCGACCTGGGCGAGGACGAGAAGGTGGTGCTGCGCTTCGAGGAGCAGGCGCCCGCCGCGCCCCCCGCGGCGACCGAATCGGTCGCCTGAGCGTCCGCGCCGCGCCGCCGCAACGATTCTCATTGTGCCGGGCGCGGCCGAACATTCCGGCGCGCGCTTGACACCTCGCGCGCTGCGAGCGGAGACTTCCCCGCAGTAGTCCATAAAGGGGAGAAAACTCAAATGCGAGCCGCTCTCGTTAGCGCGCTCCTGCTCGCCGCGCCATTGGCGGCGACCGCACAGGATGCGATCACCGGAAGGAATCTCGCCGCGGGCTGCGCCATCTGCCACGGCACCGAGGGGCGAACCGCGCCGAACTCGACGCTCGCCTCGCTCGCCGGGCTGCCGCGCGACTACGTCGCGACGCAGATGCGGGCGTTCCGCGACGGCAAGCGGCCGGCGACGGTGATGCACCAGATCGCCAAGGGCTATACCGACCCGCAGATCGACGCCATCGCGGCCTGGTACGCCGCGCAGAAGCGCTGAGGAGGAGAGAACATGAGCCAGTTCAAGCGGCGGGATTTCCTCAAGCTCACGGCCTCGGCGGCGGCGCTCGCCGGCCTCGGCTGCGCCTCGATTCCGACCAGGGCGCGCGTGGTCGTCGTCGGCGGCGGCTTCGGCGGCGCCACGGCGGCGAGGTACCTCCGGCTGTGGGACCCCTCGATCGACGTGGTGCTGATCGAACGCGAGAGCCGGTTCACCTCCTGCCCGCTCTCCAATCTGGTGCTCGGCGGCTACGCCTCGATGCAGGACATCAGCCGAGACTACGACGGCTTACGCCGGCACGGCGTACAGGTCGTGCAGGACGAAGTCGCCGCGGTGGATGCGGCGAAGAAGTCGGTCCGCCTCGCACGCGGCGGCGACATCGCCTACGAGCGGCTCGTCGTATCGCCGGGCATTGACTTCAATTTCGGCGAGATCCACGGCTATGAGGCGGCGATGCAGTCCGGCCGCGTGCTGCACGCCTGGAAGGCCGGCCCGCAGACCGAGGCCCTGCGCAAGCAGCTGGTCGAAATGCGCGACGGCGGCGTGGTGGTGCTGTCGATCCCGCTCGCGCCGTACCGCTGCCCGCCGGGCCCGTACGAGCGTGCGAGCTTGATCGCGGCCTACCTAAAGCAGGCCAAGCCGCGCTCGAAGCTGCTGGTGTTGGACGCCAACCCGGACGTCACCTCGAAGGGCCCGCTGTTCAAGAAGGCCTGGGCGGACTTCTACAAGGGGACTCTCGAGTACCGCGGCAACGCGAAGGCGGTCGGCATCGACGCGGCGAACGGAACCGTGAAGCTCGAGGTGGAGGACGTGAAAGGCGACGTGCTCAACGTCGTGCCGCCGCAGCGCGCGGGCGACTTGGCGCAGAAGGCGGGGCTCATCACCACCAACAACCGCTGGTGCGACGTCGACTGGCGCAGCATGGAATCGAAGAAGGTGCCGGGCGTGCATGTGCTGGGCGACGCGACGCTGTCGGCGGCGCTGATGCCGAAATCGGGCAGCATGGCGAACGGCCACGCCAAGATCGCCGCGGCCGCGATCATCGAAATGCTCAACGGACGCGCGCCGGTGGACCCGAAGATCCTCAATACCTGCTACAGCTTCGTGTCGCCGAAAGAGGCGATCCGCGTCTCGTCGGTCCACCAGTGGGACGCGGCGAAGGGCACGCTACTGACGGTGCCGGGCTCGGGCGGCGTCTCCGCGGCGCGCAGCGAAGCCGAGGCCGCGTTTGCCTGGGACTGGGCCCGCAACATCTGGGCGGATGCGCTGAGCTAGGCTAGTTCTTCCCGGTCGAGCCGAAGCCGCCGGCGCCGCGTGCGCTGGCGGCGAAGTCCTCTACGATATTGAATTCCACCTGCTGCACCGGCACCACGACGAGCTGCGCGATGCGGTCCAGGGGCTGGATGGTGAAGGCCGCGCGGCCGCGGTTCCAGACCGAGACCATGAGCGGGCCCTGGTAGTCGGAGTCGATGAGGCCGACGAGGTTGCCGAGCACGATGCCGTTCTTCGCGCCCAGGCCCGAGCGCGGCAGGATCACCGCGGCATAGCCCGGGTCGCCGATGTGGATGGCGATGCCGGAGGGCACGAGCTGGCTGTCGCCCGGGTTGAGCGTGAGCGGCGCCTCCAGGCAGGCGCGCAGGTCCAGGCCCGCCGCCCCCGGCGAGCCGTAGTGCGGCAGCAGCTCGCGGATCCTCGCGTCGAGGATTTTGACGTCCAGCGTCTTCATAGGAAAGGGGGACTCCGACAAAACGTCTCCGTCCCCCTTCAGATCCCCCTGGCTAGCGCTTCTTCAGCATGCCGGCGACGTGCGCCACCAGCTTGCGCGCCTGCTCGAGCTTGGGCCCGTGGCCGAGCGGGTGCCGGCCGCGCCCGTCGTACAGCGTGAGTGCATTTTCGTCGGCGCCGAGCGCATCCTGCGCGCGGTTGGCGGCGATCAGCGGCACACCCTTCTGCAGGCGCTTTCGCCTCGCGTTGGCGTCCACGTTCTCGCTTTCGGCGGCGAAGCCGACGCAGAACGGCGCGTTCTTCTGCGCCGCCACCCAGGCGAGGATGTCCGGGTTTTCCTCCAGCTCGAGCGTCGGCGCATGGCCATTGATCTTCTTGATCTTCCGGTCCGAAGCCTTCTTGACTCTCCAGTCCGCCACTGCGGCCACGGAAATGAAGATATCGCTGCTCTTCACGGACGATCTCACCGCCTCGAACATCTGCTTCGCCGTGCGCACGTTCACGCGCTCTACGCCGGCGGGCGTCTCGAGCGCGACCGGCCCGCTCACCAGCGTGACGCGCGCGCCCGCCTCCTGCGCGGCGCGCGCCACCGCGTAGCCCATCTTCCCCGAGCTCCTGTTCGTGATCACTCGGACCGGGTCAATCGGCTCCTCGGTCGGCCCCGCGGTGACGACGACGCGACGGCCGGCGAGGCGCTTGGGCTGAAAAAAAAACTCCAGGTCGGCCACGACCTCGGCCGGCTCGGACATGCGCCCCATGCCCATCTCGCCGCAGGCCTGGCCCCCCGAGGCCGGCCCAGAGAGCAGCACGCCGTCGGCGTGCAGCAGCTTCGCGTTGCGCTGGGTCGCCGGGTTCTGCCACATCTCGACGTTCATCGCGGGCGCGAGCATGAGCGGGCAGCGCCGCGCCAGCACCAGCGTCGAGAGCAGGTCGTCGGCGAGACCCTGCGCCGCCTTCGCCATGAAATCCGCGCTCGCCGGCGCCACCAGGACGACGTCGCGGTCGCGAGACAGCTCGATGTGGCCCATGTTGTCGGCCACGCGCGGGTCCCACAGGTCCGTCCAGACCGTCTGCCCGCTCAGCGCCTGCATCGTGACCGGTGTAATGAAGCGGGTCGCCGCCTCGGTCATCACTACGCGCACGTCGCTGCCCGCCTTGACGAGCAGGCGCGTGAGCTCGGCGGCTTTGTAGGCCGCG
Organism: Burkholderiales bacterium; assembly: GCA_035542795.1. Taxonomy (GTDB): domain Bacteria; phylum Pseudomonadota; class Gammaproteobacteria; order Burkholderiales; family SG8-39; genus RBG-16-66-20. Next base: position 34,731 of record DATKKT010000022.1, on the reverse strand, counting down.
ATGCCGCCGGTCATGCCGAGCAGAATCCGCTTTCCCTTCAAAGACATCGCTCAGGTCGTCCCAAGTGCCGCTACAAGCGTTATGGGAGGAGGATTCTAAACCTTATGGCGATCACGGACTGGCCGGCCGCGGAGCGCCCACGCGAGCGGCTGCTCGAGCGCGGCGCGGCGGCGCTGAGCGACGCGGAGCTGCTCGCGGTCGTGCTGCGCACGGGCATCCGCGGCAAGAGCGCGGTGGAGCTCGGCCGGGAGCTGCTGGCGCGCTTCAAGGACGTCGCCGGCGTCTTCGCCGCCGACCTCTCCGGCGTGAAGGGCCTGGGGCCGGCGAAGCGCGCGCAGTTCGAGGCGGCCATCGAGCTGGCGCGCCGCAGCCTGCGCGACGGCCTGCGCTCGGGCGACGCGCTCACCTCGCCCGGCGCCGTGCGCGACTACCTGCGCCTGGCGCTCGCCGAGCTCGAGCACGAGGTGTTCGTCTGCCTGTGGCTGGACGCGCAGCACCGCGTGCTCGCCTGCGAGGAGCTGTTCCGCGGCACGCTCACGCAGACTTCGGTGTACCCGCGCGAGATCGTCAAGGCGGGCCTGCGCGCGAACGCGGCGGCGGTCATCTTTGCGCACAACCACCCGTCGGGCGCCGCCCAGCCCAGCCGGGCCGACGAGCTGCTGACGCGCAACCTCAAGGACGCCCTGGCGCTGGTGGACGTCAAGGTCCTCGACCACTTCATCGTGGCCGGCCGGCAGGCGCTCTCGTTCGCCGAGCGCGGCTTGTTGTAGAAAATCGGGGTCAGAGCCCGATTTCGGGGCAATTCGGCTGGTGTCTCGAAATCGGGCTCTGACCCCGATTTTTCAGTATAATTCGCGCCCTTTAGCGAAGTCGTCCCGGAGTCCGCAATGTCCCGAGTCTGCGATGTGACCGGCAAGAAACCGATGAAAGGCCATCTGGTTTCGCACGCCAACAATAAGACCATCCGCAAGTTCCAGCCGAACCTGCACTACCGCCGCTTCTGGCTGGAGAGCGAGAGCCGCTGGGTGCGCCTGCGCGTGTCGACCTCGGGACTGCGCCGCATCGACAAGCTGGGCCTGGAAGCCGTGCTCGCCGAGATCAAGGCGCGCCGGAAAGCCGCCTAAGAGGAGACGCCATGCGCGAGAAGATCAAGCTCGAGTCCTCGGCCGGCACCGGCCACTTCTACACCACGACCAAGAACAAGCGCACCAAGCCAGAGAAGATCGAGATGATGAAATACGATCCGAAGGCGCGCAAGCACGTGATGTACAAGGAAGGCAAGCTGAAGTAGGCGCCTTCGCAGAACGAAAAAAAAGCCCGCTTGCAGCGGGCTTTTTTATTGCCGGATCCGCGGCTCAGGCGTAGCGGCGCAGCCGCTGGCTGAACTCCGCGAGCGGCACCACCCCGCTCGTCTCCGCGCGATGGCACCAGTCCTGCAGCTGGCCGACGAGCTGCACGCGCGAGGCGCTCGAGCGCGCCCACAGCTCGGCGAGCTCGTGCCGCATGGCGACCGCCGTGGCGAGCGCCTTGGAATTCTTCAGCGCCTCGGCGAGCCGCGCGCGCTCCGTCTCGCTGAGCCGCTGCAGGCGCGCGATGTAGCGCTTGGCGGGCTTCAGCGCCTCGGCCTCCTTCGACCAGCGGCCGAGGCGCTCGAGCTCCTGGTGGTAGGTGTGGCTGAGCGACTTGGCGTAGCGGGCGAGCACGTCGTAGCGGTTGGCGATCACCGCTTCCAGAGTCTGCTCGTCGCAGACCGGCTTGGGGGCGGCGAAGCGCGGCGTCGGCGCGACCTTCTTCACGGTGGCGAGGCCGAGCGCCTCGAGCGCGCGGATGTACTGCCAGCCGAGGTCGAACTCGTACCACTTCAGCGAGAACTTCGCCGAGGCCGGGAAGGCGTGATGGTTGTTGTGCAGCTCCTCGCCGCCGATCAGCATGCCGATCGGCGAGATGTTGCGGCTCGCGTCCGGCGCCGGCACGTCCCAGTTGCGGTAGCCCCAGAAGTGGCCCACGCCGTTGATGACGCCGGCGGCCCAGAACGGGATCCAGACGATTTGCGTGAGCAGGATCAGACCGCCCGGCAGCAGGCCGAACAGCGCGATGTCCAGCGCACCCATCAGGAACAGGCCTTGCACCGAATAGCGCGCATAGAGGTTGCGCTCGACCCAGTCGTCCGGCGTGCCATGGCCGTAGCGCTCCATGGTCTCCGGATGGTGCGACTCCTTGACGTACAGGATCACACCCAGCCAGAGCACCTTGTTGATGCCATGGACCTGCGGGCTGTGCGGATCCTCGGCGGTCTCGCATTTGGCGTGGTGCTTGCGGTGGATCGCGGTCCACTCCTTGGTCACCATGCCGGTGGTCAGCCACAGCCAGAAGCGGAAGAAGTGCGCGACCGCCGGATGCAGGTCGAGGGCGCGGTGCGCCTGGTTGCGATGCAGGTAGATCGTCACCGACGCGATGGTGACGTGCGTCAGGCCCAGGGCCACGAGCACCAAACCCCACCACGGAAGATCCAGCAAGCCGTTGAAAAGCATCAGTTTCCTTTTTATGTCGCCAATTGCGGACGGGCGGGGGGCATTCTACGCGAACCGCCCTCTCGCGCAAGGTGAAGAAGCGTCAGTTTCCTGCACTATTGCCCTGCCCTGCGGCGCTGTTGCCCCGCAGCACCATAATGTCGCGGCGAGGATAGGGAATTTCAATGCCGGAGGCGCGGAATTCTTCCAGCAGCGCCACGCTCAGTTCGGAGCGCACGCTCTGGCTGCCCGCTTCCGGATCGGCGATCCAGAAGCCGAGCTCGAGATTGATGCCGCTGTCGCCGAAATCGAGCAGCAGCGCGCTCGGCGCGGGGTCCTTCAGCACGCGCGGGTGCGCGCGTGCGGCCGAGAGCATGATCTCGAACGCCCGCTTCAGGTCCGCTTCATAGCCGACCTGCACCCGCACCGCCAGCCGGACGCGCTTGTCGGTGTACGAGTGGTTCAGCACCGTCGTGGTGACCAGCGTGTCGTTCGGGATGATCGCCTCGACGCCCGTGAGCGCGCGCACCACGACGTAGCGGGTCGTGATGCGCGTGACCTGCCCGTGCTGCCCGTCCGCAGTGATGAGGTCGCCCAGCCGGATCGAGCGGTCGAGCAGGATGATGAATCCGGACAGGTAGTTCGAGGCGATCTTCTGCAGGCCGAGCCCCAGCCCGACGCCGAGCGCGCCGCCGAACACCGACAGCACGGTGAGGTCCACGCCGATGAGCGGCAGCACGATCAGCACCGCGGCCACCAGCAGCAGCGCCTTGGCGAGGCGCGCGAACACCGCGCGCAGGCTGCTGTCCAGGCGCTCGGCGCGCATCAGCCGCGCTTCGACCGCGGCGCCCGCCCACAGCGCGACCAGCACCGTCAGGATCACCCAGAAGGCGGCGCTCAGCAGCGTCCAGAGCGACAGGTTCGCCTTGCCCGCGCTGAACTCGATTTCCGAGAGCCAGCGCACCATTTCGGGCAGCAGGCCGGTGAGATGCAGCGCGAGCGCGATCCAGATCACCGTCGCGATGCTGCGCTCGAAGGCGTCGAGCCACTCGCTGCGCGCGAAGGCGATGCGCAGCAGGTAGACCGCGAAGCGCACCGCCGCGAGGGCGCCGAACAACGGGATCGCGACCGAGAGCAGATGCGTGCTGTGCCAGCGCGCGAGCGCGGCGCGGCCGGACAGCAGCAGTAGCGTCGCCAGCAGCGGAAACGCGACGCGGCGAGCGGCCGCCGCGCCGCGCTTCACGGCCTCGGCGCTTTCCTCGGGCGCGCGCCAGCGCAGCATCCGGCCGAGCCACCAGGCGAGGCCGAGGCACAGCGCGAGCACGCCTGCCTGCCAGAGGATGCTCGGGCGCTGCAGGTCCGCCCAGAGGTCGGTCAGCAGCCGGCCGATCTGACTCTCGCTCACGCGGTCAGCCTATCAAATCTCGCCGTGGATGCGGAAGCCGACGAAATTCGCCGGACCGCGATCCGCGTTGTAGCCGGGGTTCGCGATACGCTGGTAGCCGAGCGAGACCCAGGCGCCGCGCGCGACGCCGAGGCTGTAGAACGTCTCGAAGATGCGCTCGCTCGCGTAGCTCAGCCGCCCGTCGCCGAGGAAGAACCCGAGGCCCCCGGCCGCGAGGTAGCTGCGGTGCGCGCCCGAGAGCCCGTTCAGGTAGACCGCGGCGCCGGCGCTGTCCTGCGGCCGTCCCCAGGCGTCGCCCTTCGCGAGCAGCCCGCCCGACAGCGACCGGTCGATCTCCGTGAACATGAATGTTTCGGTCTTGCCGTCGTTCCATCCCGCGCGCGCGTAGGCTCCTAAAGAGGGCGTGATCTCGACCTGAGTGCTCAGGCCGATCCCCGACTTCGACTGGTTCCTGCGCACCAGGGTCAGGTCGGGCGTCGCTCCGGTCGCAGCGCCGAGCGCGAGCGCATCCCCGAATGCGCCCGCGTGGACCCGATTGCGAAAGACCAGCGCCCGAACGACCGCCGGGTGTTCGCCGAGCCGGTAAGGAACCTCGAGTTCCGCGACGTCGCCGTAGCGCTGCGTGAAATGGCGGTCCAGCGTCAGGCCGTTGGATTCGACGGGCACCAGGAAGCGGCCCGCTCGCAGCTGCCAGCCCGGCGATAGGTACTCGAGGGCGGCGCCCCAGGTATAGCCGCGCGCGTCCGCCGGATAGTCCCAGGCGCCGTAGGTGAGCGAGGACCAGTTCATGAACTGCGTGCGCGGATCGCGGCTGTAGTCGAGCGCATCGAATACGTCGAGCACCGATACGTTGCCCAGGGTGAGCACCAGGCGCTCGGCCTTGTACCGGGTGCGCACCTGGTTCGCCTCCGAGGCCTGCTCCTCGAGGTCGCCACCCAGATTCCATGCGTGCCGGAGGAACAGCCGCGCGCGGTATAGCTTCAGCTCCGGGCCCGAGCCGCGCTGGAACTCGCCGTTGGCGAAGCCCCCCAGCCCGTGCAGGCCCGAGAACCCAACGGCCTGGACCACTTCCGGGTTGAGGTAGAGCTCTGTGCCCTGCGGCAGGCGCGCGCCGAGAAACATCGTCGCGGTGACGGTATAGCCGCGCTCCCGAGCGCCGCGCAGGCTGTTCTGCCCCTCGTAGGGCGAATGCAAGGCCGGCTTGGCCTGATAGGCGTAGGTCGCCTGCCCGTGCACTTCGAGCGCGCCCTCGTCGGCACCCGCGGCGCCCGCCGCCGCCAGCAGTACGGCCGCAACCGTGAGCGCGCGCGACATCGCCCGAATATAGCAAGGGCGGACTGCCGAAATTCGACTCAGGCGCGCTCGAAGGCGGCGGCGAAGAAGCCGTCGGTGCCGTGCACGTGCGGCCAGAGGCGCAGCCGCTCGCCGGTGTCGAGCGCGATGCGCTGCGCGGCGAGCAGCGCGCTGCAGCTGAGCGGCGCGAATTCGGGGTGTGCCGTGGCGAACGCGTCGGCGACCGCCTCGTTCTCCTCGGGCAGGATGCTGCAGGTGCCGTACACGAGGCGCCCGCCGGGCTTCACGAGCCGCGCCGCCGCGGCGAGGATGCGCGCCTGCTTCGCCGCGAGCTCGGCGATCGCCGTTTCGGCGTGGCGCCATTTCAGATCCGGATTGCGCCGCAGCGTGCCGAAGCCGCTGCAGGGCGCGTCCACCAGCACGCGGTCGAGCTTGCCGGCGAGGCGCCTGGCGCGCACGTCGCCCTCGCCCGACAGCACGATCGGGTGCACGTTGGAGATGCCCGCGCGCGCGGCGCGCGGCGCGAGCTCGCGCAGGCGCTTTTCCGACACGTCCATCGCGTAGACGCGCCCCGTGCCGTGCATCAGCATCGCGAGCGCGAGCGTCTTGCCGCCGGCGCCCGCGCAGAAATCCGCGACCATCTCGCCGCGGCGCGGTGCGACGAGATAGGCGAGCAGCTGGCTGCCCTCGTCCTGCACTTCGAGCGCGCCCGCGAGGAACAGCGCGTGACGGTTGATCGCCGGCTTGCCCTTCAAGCGGATGCCGGCGGGCGACAGCGGCGTCGGCGCGGCGTCGGCGCCGAGCTGCGCGAGCGCCTCCTCGCGCGGCATCTTCTCCAGGTTGACTCGCAAGTCGAGCGGCGCGCTCCCGAGCAGCCCCTGCGCAATCGCTGCGGCTTCCTGCTCGCCGTAAGCGGCAACGAGCCGCCCCCAAAGCCAGTCGGGCAGGTCCGCCCGCACCGCGGCCGGGAGCTCCGCGAGCGAGGCCGCCTTCACGCGCGCCGCGAGCTCGGCATCCTCGCCGAGCGCGCGCGCCGAGAGCCCGAACACGCGCACCAGCGCCGCCACCGCGAGGTCGCGCGGCGCGGCGCTGCCGGCCGCCGCCTCCAGCGAGCGGCGCCGGCGCAGCACCGCGAACGCGGTCTCGGCGACGAAGGCGCGGTCCTGCTGCCCGAGGTTGCGGTGGCGGCGGAAGTACGCCGACAGGGCCTGATCGGCGGGCCGCGCGAGCCCGAGCAGCTCGCCGAGCGCCGCCGCGGCGTGCGCGAGCAGGGCGGGGGTTGGCCGCACGCCGGCCCTATTTCACGGCGATGCGGGTGGCGACCTGGTCGTACTGCGCGCCGTCTTTGTCGACCACGAGGATGCGCACCGGCAGGTTCTGCCGGTCGGCGGTGACCCAGAGCTCGGTGACCTTGTCTTGCGGCCGCTCGCGCTTCTTCACGAACTTGAGCGCGTCGAACTCGCCCGCCGGCGTCTTCACGCGCTCCCGGCCCGCGGGCTCGTAGCCGTAGTGGCTGACGCGCTTGCCGTCGGCGACGCTCACGCTCACCGCCTTGCGCGGCGGCGCGAACGCGAAGCTCCAGGCGAGGCTGAGCTGGTCCTGCTGCTCGAGCGTAGGGGTCTTCGCCGCGGCGTCGAACTTCACCTCGCGCGCATCGCGGCCCGTGCGCTTGTCCTCGAACCGGCGCGGCCGCAGGCCGTCGGCCGCGATCGCGCCTTCGCTAGTGCGCATGGCGTCGCCCTTCAGGGCAAGCAGCCCCTTGCCCTTCCAGTGCTCGGTCAGCTTGTACGAGCGGCCGTCGTGCTCCAGGACCTGCGCGATCTCCGCCAGCGCGAGGCCGCTGCGCGCGACCTCGTAGACGATCTCCACGTGCCGCGGCGGCGCGGCGAGCGCCGCCGAGGCGCTAAACGCGATCAGAAAGAAGATATTGCGCATCGTTGCCTTTAACGCTGACCTTGCCGTTGGCGATGACGAGCCGGTCCTCGAGGAACCAGCGGATCGCGCGCGGATAGATGAGGTGCTCCTGCCGCAGCACGCGGTTGGACAGCGACTCGGCCGTGTCGTTCGCCAGCACCGGCACCGCCGCCTGGAGGACGATCGGGCCGCCGTCGAGCTCCTCGGTGACGAAGTGCACCGTGCAGCCGTGCAGCTTCACGCCCGCGGCGAGCGCGCGCTCGTGCGTATGCAGGCCCGTGAACGACGGCAGCAGCGAGGGGTGGATGTTCAGCGAGCGCCAGCGGTAGTGCTCGACGTAACCGGCCGTGACGATGCGCATGAAGCCCGCGTGCACGACGAGGCGCGGCGAGAAGGCGTCGATCTCGCGCATCAGCACCGCCTCGAAGGCCTCGCGCGTCGGAAAGTCGCGATGCGGAACGACGCGCGTGGCGATGCCGCGCTGCGCCGCGACCGCCAGCCCGCCCGCGCCGGCGACGTTGCTGACGACCGCCTGCACGGGAATGCGCGCTTCGAGGATCGCCTGCAGGTTGCTGCCCCGGCCCGAGATGAGGACGACGACCGGCACGCGCTAGACCATGTCCTGCGGCCTGACCCAATGGTCGAAGTCCTTCTCGCTCACGTAGCCGAGCGCGAGCGCCGCGGCGCGCAGCGTGCTGCCCTCCTTGTGCGCCTTCTTGGCGATCTCGGCGGCCTTGTCGTAGCCGATGCGCGGTGCGAGCGCGGTCACGAGCATCAGCGAGCGCTCGAGCTGCTCGGCGATGCGCGCCTCGTTGGCCCTGATGCCGCGCACGCAGTGCTCCTCGAAGCTCGCCATGCCGTCGGTGAGCAGGCGCGCGCTCTGCAGGAAGGCGTGGATGATGAGCGGCTTGTAGACGTTCAGCTCGAAGTGGCCGGAGGCGCCGCCGACGTTCACCGCCACGTCGTTGCCGAACACCTGCGCGCAGAGCATGGTCACCGCCTCGGCCTGCGTAGGGTTGACCTTGCCGGGCATGATCGAGCTGCCCGGCTCGTTCTCCGGCAGCGAGAGCTCGCCGATCCCCGAGCGCGGCCCGGAGGCGAGCAGGCGGATGTCGTTGGCGATCTTGGCGAGCGCCGCGGCGAGCGTCTTCAGCGCGCCGTGCGCGAACACGAGCGCCTCGTGGCCGGCGAGCGCGGCGAACTTGTTCGGCGCCGCCTCGAACGGCAGCCCCGCCATGCGCGCGATCTCGGCCGACACGCGCGCGCCGAAATCCGCGTGCGTGTTCAGCCCGGTTCCGACCGCGGTGCCGCCGATCGCGAGGCGATACAGCCCCGGCAGCACCGCCTCCAGCGCCTGGCGCGACTGCTCCAGCTGCGCCACGTAGCCCGAGAATTCCTGGCCGAGCGTGAGCGGCGTGGCGTCCTGCAGGTGCGTGCGGCCGATCTTGACGATGGACTTGAAGGCGTCGCGCTTGGCGGCGAGCGAAGCGGCGAGCCGGTCGAGCGCCGGCAGGAGTTCCGAGCGCAGCGCGCGCGCCGCCGCCACGTGCATCGCCGTGGGGAACGCGTCGTTCGACGATTGCCCCAGGTTGACGTCGTCGTTGGGATGCAGCAGGCGCTTCGGGCCCCGCTCGCCGCCGAGGATCTCGGAGGCGCGGTTGGCGAGCACCTCGTTCACGTTCATGTTCGACTGCGTTCCCGAGCCCGTCTGCCAGACCGAGAGCGGGAACTCCTCGTCGTGCCGGCCGGCGAGCACCTCGTCGGCCGCGCGCGCGATCGCCTCGGCCTTCTTCGCCTCCAGCAGGCCGAGCGAGGCGTTCACGCGCGCGGCCGAGCGCTTGACGAGCGCGAGCGCGTGCACCAGCGGGATCGGCATGCGCTCGACCGAGATGCGGAAGAAGCGCCGGCTGCGCTCGGTCTGCGCGCCCCAGAGCCGGTCGGCCGGGACGTCGATCGGGCCGAAGGAGTCCTTCTCGGTGCGGGTGCCGGCCATCGCGGCGGCGAGCGGCGCGCGCCTACTTCTTCAGCAGGCTGCGGAGCATCCAGGCGTTCTTCTCGTGGATGTCCAGGCGCTGCGTGAGCAGGTCGAGCGTAGGCTGGTCGTTGGCGCCTTCGGCGAGCGGCAGCACCGAGCGCGCCGTGCGCGCCACGGCTTCCTGGCCGGCGATCAGCTCGGCGACCATCTTCTCGGCCTTCGGCACGCCCTCGGATTCCTTCACCGTGGCGAGCTTCACGTACTGCTTGTAGCTGCCCGGCGCGTAGTGGCCGAGCGCGCGGATGCGCTCGGCGATCGGGTCGATCGCGTTCCAGGCCTCAGTGTACTGGTCCATGAACATCTGGTGCAGCGTCTGGAACATCGGCCCCTCGACGTTCCAGTGGAAGCTGTGCGTTTTCAGGTACAGCACGTAGGTGTCGGCGAGCAGCCGCGAGAGCCCGCCGGCGATCGCGCTGCGGTCCTTCGCGGAAATGCCGGTATCCATTGCTTTTGCCATCGTCTCGCTCCAGGAAAAACGGAGGCGCTCATTTTATCGCGGCCGCGCGGCTGCATAGCGCTCGAGCGTGCGCCGGCGCGCCTCGTCGTGGCGCAAGATCGGCGCCGGATAGTCGCGGCCGATGCGGCACCTCGCCGCCGCCTGCTGATCGGGGTCCATCTCCCAGGGCGCGTGGATCGCGCTCGCCGGCACGCGCGCGAGCTCCGGCACGTACTTGCGGATAAAGCGACCCTCCGGGTCGAAGCGCTCGGACTGCGCCACGGGATTGAAGATGCGGAAATACGGCTGCGCGTCGCAGCCCGTGGAGGCGGCCCACTGCCAGCCGCCGTTGTTGGCCGCGAGGTCGTAGTCGTTCAGCTTCTCGGCGAAGTAGCGCTCGCCGCGCCGCCAGTCGATGCCGAGGTCCTTGACGAGGAACGACGCGGTCACCATGCGCAGCCGGTTGTGCATGTAGCCGGTCTGGTTCAGCTGGCGCATCGCCGCGTCTACGAGCGGATAGCCCGTATCGCCCGCGCGCCAGGCGCGCCAGCCGGCCTCGCTTTCGTCGAAGCGCAGCGCGTCGTACTCGCGCCGGAAGCAACGCTCGACCACGTCCGGGCGCGCGGCGAGCACCATGAAGTAGAAGTCGCGCCAGACGAGCTCAGAGAGCCAGGTTGCCGCGCCCGCACCGGCGTGTCGCCACGCATAGCGGGCGAGCTCGCGGATCGAAACCGTGCCGAAGCGCAGGTGCACCGAGAGATGGGACGGCCCCTTGAGCGCGGGAAAGTCGCGGCGCTCGGCGTAGCCCGCGATGCGGCGCTTGAAATCGGCGAACAGCTTTCGGCCGCCGCTCATGCCGGTGGGCACCGGCAGCGTGGCGAGGTCGGAGCGCTCGAAACCGAGCTCGGCGAGCGAGGGCATCGGCCCGCGCGACCGGGCGAGACGCTGTGCGTGCTTTTCGACCGGGTAAGGCTCGACATGGAACGGCTCGAGCTTCTTCAGCCAGGCGTTCTTGTAAGGCGTGAAAACCGAGTACGGCGCGCCGGCGCCGGTGCGCAGCTCGTCCAGCTCGAAGATCACCTGGTCCTTGCGCGTGCGGAACGCGACGCCCGCCTCGTAGAGCGCGCGTTCCACGGCGCGGTCGCGCTCGAGCGCCAGCGGCTCGTAGTCGCGATTGGCGTATACCGCATCAACGCCGAGCTTGCGCGCGAGGCGCGGGATTTCCTCGCGCGCGCGTCCGCGCAGGACGTGCAGCCCGCCGTCGCGCGCTTCGAGCGACTCCTTGAGCTCGCGCACCGACTCGCGGACGAACTCCACGCGCCGGTCGCGCCTCGGCAGCGGATCGAGGATCTCGCGGTCGAAGACGAACGCGCAGTGCACCGCATCGTGCGCGCTGAGCGCGGCGTACAGCGCGGCATGGTCGAGATCGCGCAGGTCGCGCCGGAACCAGACCAGCGCGCTCGAGCGCCCGGCGCTCATCGCATCAGGGCAAGTCGAACAGCAGCGCCTCGGCGCCCTCGCCCTTCTCCAGCGTCACCTCAGATACGCCCGTCATCTTGAGCGCGTCGCCCGCGCCGAGCGGCGTGCCGTTCACCGTGAGCTTGCCGCGCACGAGGTGCAGGTACGCGCGGCGCCCGGGCGCGAGCGGCAGCGCCGCGCGCTCGGCGCCGTCGAACAGGCCCGCGTAAAGGCGCGCATCCTGGTGGATCGTCACCGAGCCCTCGGCGCCGTCGCGCGAGGCCACGAGGCGCAGCCGGCCGCGCTTCGAGGCGGCGTCGAAGTGCTTCTGCTCGTAGCCCGGCGCGATGCCGCGCACGCTGGGCTCGATCCAGATCTGCAGGAAATGCGTGACGCCCGCGCGGTCGTGGTTCATCTCGCTGTGCATCACGCCGCTTCCGGCGCTCATGCGCTGCACGTCGCCCGGCACGATCGAGGAGCCGTTGCCCATCGAGTCCTTGTGCCCGAGCGCGCCCGCGAGCACGTAGCTGATGATCTCCATGTCGCGGTGGCCGTGCGTGCCGAAGCCGGTGCCCGGCTGGATGCGGTCCTCGTTGATCACGCGCAGCGGGCCGAAGCCCATGTGCGCCGGATCGTGGTAGTCGGCGAACGAGAACGAATGCCAGGAGTCGAGCCAGCCGTGCCCGGCGTGGCCGCGCTCGGCCGCGCGCCGCAGTTCGATCATCGCGCGCGCCCTACTGGCTCGCCTGCTGCTGCGCAGCGATCTCGGCGTGAACCTTCGTCATGTCGAGCGTCTTGGCCTGCGTGAGCACCTGCTCGAGCGCCTGGCCGGGCAGCGCGCCCGCCTGCTGGAACAAGAGGACCTTCTCGCGGAACACCATCAGCGTAGGGATCGAGCGGATGTTGAACGCCGCGGCGAGCTCCTGCTGCTCGTCGGAGTTGATCTTGCCGAACACCACGTCCGGGTGCGTGTCGGAGGCCTTTTCGAACACCGGCGCGAAGCCGCGGCAGGGGCCGCACCAGGGCGCCCAGAAGTCCACGATGACGATCGGGTTGCCGTTCACCGTCTGCTCGAAATTGTCCTTGGTCAGCTCGACCGTAGCCATTGCCGCGTCCTCGCTCGGGAAAGTGGCAGTGTATATTGGGCCGCAATCCCGGTCTTCAACCGCGCATGCATTACGTAGGCCGTTTCGCGCCCTCGCCCACCGGCCCGCTGCACTTCGGCTCGCTCGTGGCCGCGCTCGCGAGCTGGCTGGACGCCCGCCACCACGGCGGCCGCTGGCTGCTGCGCGTGGAAGACCTAGACCGGCCCAGGGTCATGACGGGCGCCGAGGACGAGATCCTGCGGCAGCTCGAAGACTTCGGCTTGCGCTGGGACGGATCGATCGTCCATCAGAGTGACCGGGTTGAACTCTATGAAAGATCGATTCAAAGAATTGAGGCGCATACCTATGCCTGTGCCTGCACGCGCAAGGAGCTCGAGGACTCGGCGCTCGCCATCGACGGCTCGCGCATCTATCCCGGCACCTGCCGCGCCGGCCTCGCCCCCGGCAGGGCGGCTCGCGCCCTGCGCGTGCGCACGACGAACGAGGAAATCCGCTTCACCGACCGCGTGCAGGGCGAGATCGCGCAGCGGATCGAAAGCGAAGTCGGCGATTTCGTGCTCCGGCGCGCGGACGGCGTGATCGCCTATCAGCTCGCTGTGGTCGTGGACGACGATGCGCAGGGCATCACCGACGTGGTGCGCGGCGCCGATCTGCTCGATTCCACGGCGCGGCAGATCCACCTGCAGCGGCTGCTCGGCGCGGCGATGCCGCGCTACCTGCACGTGCCGGTGGCGACCAACGCCGACGGCGAAAAGCTCTCCAAGCAAACGGGCGCCGGCGCCGCGGGCCCGGGCGACCTTGGGCGCGCGTTGCGCTTTCTCGGCCAGGGCGTGCCCGGCGACCTGACGCCGCGCGAGTCGCTCGATTGGGCGCTGCGGCACTGGGACGCTGCGCGCATCCCGCGCGCGCGCGCCGCGGCTACTTTCTAGGCACGACGACGCTCGCGAGCGAGCCCAACACGCAGGCGAGCGCCGTGTACTCCTGCCAGCCGGGGCGCTCGCCGAGGAACAGCATGCCGCTGAACACGCCCACCACGGGGATCACCAGCATCGACAGCGAGAACACCGTAACCGAGACGCTGGTGGCGATCTTGATCCAGGCCCAGTGCGCCCAGGCGAAGGCGAGCAGCACGTTGTAGGAGACCGCGAGCGCCGTCGTCAGGCGCAGATCGGCGAGCTTGCGGAAGTCCTCGAACAGCAGGGCGCCGAGGTAGATCGGCACGCCGCCCAGCAGCATCAGCCAGGCCGTGAAGCCCGCCACCGGCGCGCGCACCGGGTACTTCTTCTGCAGGATCGTGCCGATCGCCCAGGTGAGCGCGGCGCACAGCACGAGCAGCGCGCCCAGCGGCGCGCCCTGGAGGCGGTGGAACTCGTCCCAGACCAGCAGCGCCATGCCGCCCATGCCGAGCGCGAGGCCCAGCAGCTTGCGGCCGGTCAGGCGCTCGCCCAGCAGCAGCACCGAAAGCGGGATCGACCACGCGGGCATGGTGTAGGCGAGGATCGCCGCGCGGCCCGAGGGCAGCATCGTCAGGCCGAAGACCACCAGCAGGTTCCAGCAGGTGATGTTGAAGAAGGCGATCAGCACGAGGCGCGGCCACTGGTCGCGCGGGATGGCGAGCGGCTGGCCGCTCGCGCGCAGGAGCGCGAACAGCACGCCCGAGCCCAGCCCCAGGCACAGCGTGCGGAAGGTGAACGGCGTGACCTCGGCGATCGCCACCTTCATCGCGGTCCAGTTGAATCCCCAGACCAGGGTGAGGCCGGCGAGCACCCACCAGAGGCGTGCCGGGAGGTGCTCCTGGGAGGAAGTCTGCATTAGTGAGCCAGCACTAACTTCTGATTCCTGCCGCGCCGATTGAAACGGGATTGTGCGACACACCAGGTTTGTCTTGTGCACTGCACAAAGTGCTTGACAGAAAGGCGGTTAGGGGTAGAATCCATTTTGCTGCGGCGCACAACGCGCCCAAACGGACAACCCAGACGAACCTGAACCTTAAGGAGATTCAAATGTACGTGACCCCTGAGCAACTCCAAGCCACCGCCAAGGCCAATGTAGACGCGCTGCTCTCGCTCGCGACCACGCAGTTCGCCGCGATCGAGAAGCTCGCGAGCCTGAACGCCAACGCCGTCAAGGCGGCGTTCGAAGACGGCGTCGCCAACGCGCGCGCTCTCGCCGGCGCCAAGGACGTGCAGGAGCTGATGAGCCTGCAGAGCACCTTCGCCCAGCCGGCCATCGAGAAGGCGATCGCCTACTCGAAGAGCGTGTACGAGGTGGCGACGCAGACCAACAGCGAGTTCAGCAAGGCCGCCGAGCGCCGCGTGTCCGAGTGGAACGAGAACTTCGTGACGCTGCTGGACAAGGCCGCGAAGAACGCCCCCGCGGGCTCCGACGTCGCCGTGAGCGCGGTCAAGCAGATGATCGCCGCCGCCAACTCGGCGTACGACAACTTCAACAAGGTCGCGAAGCAGGCGACCGAGATCGCGGAAGCGAACGTCGCCGCCGCGTCCGAGACCGTCAAGGGCCTCGCGAAGTCGAAGAAAGCCGCCTGAGTTTTCCAAGGTCGCTTCTGAAAGCCCCGCTCCGGCGGGGCTTTTTATTTGTAGCGCCCGCCCAGGCGCTCCACGCCCCGGCGCACGTCGTCCATCGCCGGCGCCACCTCGGCGGGCGCGCCGCGCACGCCGAGCTCGATGTGCCGGCGCGTGCCGCCCTCGCCCATGCTGGGCAGGCTGAAGGCCTTCAAGCCCTTGTACCGGGCGTTCACCTCCTCCATGAGCGGCGCGATCGTAGATTCGGGCAGCTCGTAGACGATCACCGAGGCCTCGGCCCAGCGGTCGCGGTCGAAGAGATGCCGGTACTTCGTGTCGAGCACCCATTCGGTCATCGGCCAGGCCATCTGCGGAAATCCCGGCACGAACCAGTGCTCGCGCAGCGCGAAGCCGGGGATGCGGTTGAAGGGATTCGGGATGATCTCGGCGCCCGCGGGAAACTCCCCCATCTTCAGGCGCTGCGGCGTCGTATCGCTGCCGAAGCGGCCGCGGATCTCGCGTTCGGCCTCCGGATGCAGCGCGACCTCGAGCCCGAGCGCCGCCGCCGCGCATTGGCGCGTATGGTCGTCGGGCGTGGCGCCGATGCCGCCGAACGAGAACACCACGTCGCCCGAGCCGAAGGTGCGCCGCAGCGCGGCCGTCAGCCGCTCCGGGTCGTCGCCGTGGTATTCGGCCCAGGCGAGCCGCAGGCCGCGGCTCGCCAGTGCCTGGATGAGGAAGCCGAGATGCTTGTCCTGGCGCTTGCCGACCAGAATCTCGTCGCCGATCACCAGCGCCCCGAATGCCATGCCGGCATTCTAAGCGCGGCCTAGGCGGCCTTTTTCGACCAGGACTGCAGTTCTTCGAAACCGCCGATGAGCCTGCCGTTGACGAAGACCTGCGGGACCGTCCCCTTGCCGGTGATCGCGCCCACGATACGGCTGCGGTTCTTGTGCGGCAACGAGATCTCGGCGTAGTCGTAGCCGAGCTCCTGCAGCAGCTTCTTCGCGCGCGCGCAGTAGCCGCAGCCCTCGCGCGTGAGGATCGCCACCTGGTCGGGCTTCTTCGCCTGGGGCGCTACGTAGGCGAGCATGGTGTCGGCGTCCGAGACCTCGAACGGGTCGCCGGGCTTCTGCGGCTCCACGAACATCTTCTGCACCACGCCGTCCCGGACGAGCATCGAGTAGCGCCAGGAGCGCTTGCCGAAGCCGAGGTCGGCCTTGTCTACCAGCATGCCCATGCCGGCGGTGAATTCGCCGTTGCCGTCGGGCAGCAGCTGCACGTTGTCGCATTCCTGGCCGGCCGCCCACTCGTTCATCACGAACGCGTCGTTCACCGAGACGCAGACGATCGCGTCTACGCCGTGGGCGAAGAACGCGGGCGCGAGCTCGTTGTAGCGCGGCAAATGGGTAGAGGAGCAGGTCGGAGTGAACGCGCCGGGCAGCGAGAACACGACCACGGTCTTGTCTTTGAAGATCTCTTCGCTGGTGACGTTCTGCCAGTCGCCGCCTTGGCGTGTGCGAAACGTGACCTGGGGGACTTTCTGGCCTTCACGGAGGGGATGCATGGAGATCCTTTCGATTGGTGGAAACGATGTATGCCGCCAATGTAGAGGTCTGCTCCCCTCTATTCCAATACTTTGTCGTCATGCGTATAATAGTCCTACCCTATGACACTCACTGAGTTCAGGTACATCGTGGCGGTGGCCGAGACGCGGCATTTCGGCCGCGCCGCCGAGCGCTGCTTCGTCAGCCAGCCCAGCCTCTCCGCCTCGGTGAAGAACCTGGAGGAGGAGCTCGGCGTGACGCTGTTCGAGCGCGGCAAGCGCGGCGTGTTCGTCACCGAGGCGGGCGAGCAGATCGTCGCGCAGGCGCGCCGCGCGCTCGAGGAGGCAGAGCGCGTGAAGAGCGTGGCGCGCCAGGGGCGCGACCCGCTGCAGGGCGTGCTGCGCCTGGGCATCATCCACACCATCGCGCCGTACCTGCTGCCGCAGCTGGTCGCGGCGCTGCGCCGCTCCGCGCCCGGCATGCCGCTCGACGTGGAGGAGAACACCACCGCGAATCTGGACCGCATGCTCAAGGCGGGCGAGCTGGACGCCGTGATCCTCGCGTTGCCCTATGGCGGCCCCGGCCTGGAGACCGTGCCGCTCTACGAGGAGAGCTTCCGCGTCGCCGCGCCGGCGGCGCACCCGCTCGCGAAGAAGAAGACGGTAGCGGTGGAAGAGCTCGATGCGGGCGAGCTGCTGCTGCTGCCGGTGGGCCATTGCTTCCGCGACCAGGTGCTGGACGCCTGCCGCGAGTTCTCGCGCCCGCCCGAGCCCGGCCGGCAGGGCAACTCGCTCGAGACCCTGCGCAGCATGGTGGCCTCGGGCCTCGGCGTCACGGTGCTGCCGGCTACCGCGCTCACCGCGCGCTACGCCAATCCGCTCGTGAAAACCGTGCCCTTCAGCGACCCCTGCCCCGTGCGGCGCATCGTGCTCGCCTCGCGGCGCGGCTTCCACCGCCCGGCGGCGCTCGCGGCGATCGCCGAGGCGGTGCGCGGCCTCGACCTGCCGGTGCGCCCGAGCTGAGCGCTAGCGGCGCGCGAGCGGCGTCTCGCGGCCGACCACCTGGCCGTCGATCGGCGCCTGGCGCAGCGCCTGCAGTTCCGCGAGCAGGAAATTGATGAACGCCAGGCCGAACAGCACCGGCGCGATGAAGCCGGCGAGCGGCACGAAGGCGACGAGCGCGAGCAGCAGGCCCAGCACGTAGAGGGGCCTGCGCTGCGCGGCGAACAGCGCGCGCATCTCCTCCGGGCTCGCATGCTCGGCGAGCGCGTCGTAGCGCAGCACGCGCTGGTTCACCCAGGCGAACACCGCCACCGGGATCACCGCCCAGAGCGGCGGGAACACCCAGAGCGGCAGCGTGACGAGCGCAAGGCCGGCCATGCCGGCGAGCGCGACCACGCCGTTCCACGCGCTGCCGGCGATGCTGCCGCCGCGCCGGCGCTCGAGCTGCGGGAAGCGGCGCCGCGCGACGTGCTCGACCATCTCCTGCATGCCGAACACGCTGAGCAGCATCAGCGCCGTGAGGTAGACGGCCGGCACCCAGGTGAGCACGAGGATCACGTGCGCGGCGATCAGCGCCGCATCCCCGGTGTCGAAGCGAATGAAGAACACGCCCGACTCGGCCCAGCTCCGGAAGTGCCCGGCAAGCCAGAGCGCGCTGCGCATCCAGAACAGGAACGCCGCGAGTCCCCAGACCGCGAGCGCCGCGAGGATCGGCCAGATCATCAGCCACAGCATGCGCGGATGCAGCAGGTTGACGAAGGCGACGGCGATTGCGGCGAAGATTCGGCTCATCGGGCGGTGCCTATTTGCGGATACTGTGCCACAGCTTGGCGAGGCGCTTCGCCGACACCGGCACCGGCGTCTTCAGCTCCTGCGCGAACAGCGACACGCGCAGCTCCTCGAGCAGCCAGCCGAACTGCTCGAGCTCCGCGCTCACCGATCCGCCCAGCTTCAGTCGCGAGGCGAGCTCGCGGCGATAGCCCTGCTCCAGCGGGCCGAGCTCGGCCGCGCGCTGCGCGTCGCGCGCGGGGCCTGAGCGCAGCTTCTCCAGGCGCAGGGCCGCCGCCTTGAGGTAGCGCGGGAAGTGCTGCAGCCGCTCCCAGGGCGTGCGCGCGAGGAAGCCGGGCGCGAGCAGGCGCGCGCACTGCTGCTTCACGTCCTCGGCCGCCTGCGGAAAGGCCTTCTGGACCGCAGCGAGGCGCTTCTGCACCTGCGCCTGCTCGGCGAGGATCGCGGCGGCGAGGCGCTGCAGCTCCTGCGCGATGAGGTTCAACCGGCTGCGGCCTTCGTGCGCGCGTCGTGTGAAATCCGCCTGCAGCATCGGCAGCGACTCGGCGAGGAACGTGCGCTCGAGCGCCGCCGCGATGACATCGTCCTTCAGCGCGGCGAGGCTCATGTCCTTCTGCAGTCCCTTCTCCAGGTCGCGCACGCGCTCGCGGAACGCGATCGCCAGGAGCCGGCGCACGCCCGCGCGGTGCACCTCGCGCGCGCGCTCGGGCGAATCGAACACCTGCAGCGTCACGCCGTCCCCGGCATCCTGCAGCGCGGGGTAGCCCACGAGCGTCTGCCCGCCGCGCCGGATTTCCATGACCTCCTCGAGATCGCCGAAGTTCCAGGTGTGGAATTTTTCGATTTGTTCTTGCGAAAATTCCTTTGAAAGACTTTCCTGAATGCGAGAACCGAATTCCGCCTTCAGTGTCGCAAGATCCCGTCCCATCGCGAGCTGGCGGCCATGCTCGTCGAGCACGCGGAAGTTCATGTGCAAATGCGGCGGCGCCGAGTCCGGCCGGAACGCGTCGGCGGGCACTTCCAGGTTGAGCTCGGCGCGGATGTAGCGCGCGAGCGCGGCTGCGAGCGGCGTGTCCGAGGGCGCAACCGCCGCCGCGAAGCCCTGCGCGAACTCCGCGAGCGGCCCCAGCTTGTGGCGCAGGCGCTGCGGCATCGCCTTGGCGTAGGCCTGCGCCTTCTCCTTGAGGAGCCCCGGCACCAGCCACTCGCAGCGAGCCGCCGGCACCTGGTTGAGCAGCGCCACCGGCACCGTCATCGTCACGCCGTCCTTCGGCGAGCGCGGCTCGAAGTGGTACTCGAGCGCGAAGCGGTTGGCGCCCAGCTGCAGCTCGTGCGGGAAGTTGTCGGTGGTGATGCCCGCGGCCTCGTGGCGCATGAGGTCCTCGCGCCGCAGCTCGAGCAGCTTAGGCTGCGCACGCTCGGCCTCCTTGCGCCATTTCTCGAAGTCGGCGCCGTTGTGGATGCCCTCGGGCACGCGCGCGTCGTAGAAGGCGTAGATCAGCTCGTCGTCCACCAGAATGTCGGGCCGGCGCGACTTGTGCTCGAGGCGCTCGATTTCCTTCACGAGGCGCTGGTTGTGCGCGAAGAACGGCGCGCGCGTCTCGAGCTCGCCCTCCACGAGCGCGCTGCGCAGGAAGATCTCGCGCGCGAGCTTCGGATCGTGCGGCCCGTAGTGCACGCGCCGGTCGGCGTAGACCGGCAGCCCGTAGAGCGTGCCGCGCTCGACCGCCACCACCTGCGCGCGCTGCTTCTCCCAGTGCGGCCGCTCGCGGTGGCGCTTGAGCAGATGCGCGCCGAGCTCCTCGAGCCATTTCGGCTCGATCGTCGCCACCGTGCGCGCGAAGAGGCGCGTGGTCTCCACCAGCTCGCCCGCCATGATCCACTTGCCGGGCTTCTTCGTGCCCGAGCCCGGGTGCACCCAGAACTTGATGCCGCGCGCGCCGGCGTAATTGTTTTCCGATTCATCCCTAAGACCTGTATTTCCCAACAAACCCGCCAACAGGGCCCGGTGAACGGAGCGGTAGCCGTCGGGCTTCTCCAGGTTCGCGCTGGAAGGTTTCCAGCCGAGCTCCTCGACCGCCTGGCGCAGCTGCGCGTGCACGTCGCGCCACTCGCGCAGGCGCGCGTAGGAGAGGAAGTTCTCGCGGCATTGCCGCCGCGAGGCCCCCTGCGCCTGGAACTTCCAGAGCTTCAGGAATGAGACGAAATCCGATCGCTCGTCATCGAACGGCTTGTGGCGCTCGTCGGCGGCCGCGGCCTTGTCCATCGGCCGCTCGCGCGGGTCCTGGATCGAGAGCGCCGCGGCGATCACGAGCACCTGCTCGAGGCAGCCCTCCTCGCGCGCGGCGACGAGCATGCGCGCCACGCGCGGGTCGAGCGGCAGGCGCGCGAGCTCGCGGCCGATGGGCGTGAGCGCGTTGTCCTCGTCCACCGCGCCGAGCTCGGCGAGCAACGCGTAGCCTTCCGAGATCGCCTTGGGGCTTGGCGCGTCGAGGAACGGGAACTCCTCCACCTTGCCCAGATTCAGGCTCAACGCGCGCAGGATCACCGAGGCGAGCGAGGAGCGCAGCAGCTCCGGGTCGGTGAACGCGGGCCGCGCGTTGAAGTCGTCCTCGGAATAGAGCCGGAAGCAGATTCCGTCCGCTACGCGGCCGCAGCGGCCCGCGCGCTGCTGCGCCGCCGCCTGCGAGACGTTCTCCACGCGCAGCATCTCCACGCGGTTGCGGTAGCTGTAGCGCTTGACACGCGCCTGGCCGGTGTCCACCACGTAATGGATGCGCGGCACCGTGAGCGAGGTCTCGGCGACGTTGGTAGCGAGCACCACGCGCCTCGAGGCGCCGGGGTGGAACACGCGATCCTGCTCGGCGTTCGAGAGGCGCGAGTAGAGCGGCAGGATCTCCGCGGCCACGCGGTGCTTGCGCAGCGCCTCGGCCGCCTCGCGGATCTCGCGCTCGCCGGGCAGGAACACGAGGACGTCGCCCGGGCCCTCGCGGCAGGCCTCCTCCACGGCGCCGGCGAGCGCGGCCTCCTCCTCGTCGCGCGTGGTGTCCTCCTCGTCGCCGCCCACGGGCCGCCAGCGCACTTCGACCGGGTAGAGGCGCCCCGAGACTTCGATCACCGGCGCGCCGCCGAAGTGCCTGGAGAACTTCTCCGCGTCGATCGTCGCGGAGGTCACGATCAATTTCAGATCTTTTCTCTTGAGCAACAGGCCTTTCAAATAACCCAGCAGGAAATCGATATTCAGGCTTCTCTCGTGCGCCTCGTCGACGACGATCGTGCCGTAGGCGCGCAAGAGCGGATCGCCTTGCGTCTCGGCGAGCAGGATGCCGTCGGTCATGAGCTTCACGGCGGTGTCGCGCTGCGCGCGGTCGGTGAAGCGCACCTTATAGCCGACGACGGTGCCAAGCTCCACCTGCAGCTCCTCGGCGATGCGCGCGGCCACCGAGCGCGCCGCGATGCGCCGCGGCTGCGTGTGGCCGATCATGCCCTCCTCGGTGCGCCCCATCTCCAGCAGGATCTTCGGGATCTGCGTGGTCTTGCCCGAGCCCGTCTCGCCGCAGACGATCACCACCGGGTGCTGCGCGACCGCGCGCGCAATCTCCTCGCGCTTCTGGTTGATCGGCAGCGCGGGATCGAAGCGGATCTGCATGGGGCGCCGCCGAGGATATAAGATTTGCGCATCCATGGCCGGCCCTACGCGGGATTTCTGGGAGCAGCGCTTCGCCGAGGGCAACATGCCCTGGGACCGCGGCGAGGCGAGCCCGCAGCTGCACGCCTGGCTGGAGTCCGGCGCGCTCAAGCCCTGCCGCATCCTCGTGCCGGGCTGCGGCTCGGGCTACGAAGTCGCCGAGCTCGCGCGCCGCGGCTTCGAAGTCACCGGCCTCGACTACGCGGCAAGCGCGATCGAGCGCACGCGCACGCAGCTTGCCGGCGCGAAGGCCGAGCTCGTGCAAGCCGACGCGCTCGCCTGGCAGCCCGAGCGCCCCTTCGACGCGATCTACGAGCAGACCTGCCTCTGCGCCCTCTACCCCGACCACTGGCGCGCCTACGCGGACCAGCTCCGCCGCTGGCTAGTGCCGCAAGGCCAACTGTTTTCGCTTTTCGTTCAGCTTCAGCGCCCCGGCGCCGCCGAAGGCCGTATCGAAGGCCCGCCCTACCACTGCGACATCAACGCCATGCGCGCCCTCTTCACGGACCCGCCCTGGCACTGGCCCAAGCCGCCCTACCCCCGCACCACCCACCCCCGCGGCCTCGCCGAGCTCGCAGTCGTGCTGTCTCGGATCGCCGCTTGAATCTTGGCGGTTCTCATCTCCAAAACGGATGCGATGAAGATCGTCAGGCGCTTAGCTTGCTGTGCCCCGGTCGTCGCGGCACGCGTCGATGCAGGTCTTTGATCTGCATCTAATGCCTCACACGGCCTGCCATGCTATACGGCAGAAATTCTTCCTATTTCGCGTTGACGAACGCACGTACAGAGTCCGCCGAATAGCCACACAGCGGTTCATAGGAGGTCACATGTATCCATGGCTTTGGTTTTGGGCGCCGCAGGTGCATTTTCCGTGGAGCGGCGCGGTGGCGCAGAACATCGAGCCGAACACGAGCTGGTTCTCTTCGCTGATCAAGCCGGAGGCGGGCAACGCGGAGATCGAGCGGCGCGCGTTCGAGGTCGCGTCCTACGGGAGGCAGCTCGGGCTGATCACGGAGGTGCTGCTGGGGATGGCGGACGAGGCGAAGGCGCTTTCGCCGGAGGCGGCGAAGTCGCTGGAGCGGCTGCGGGAGATCCAGGCCTCGATCGAGGCCATCAAGTCGAGCGAGTACGGGAGCGCGGCGGCGCGGCTGACGCAGGAGGTGAAGGCGCTGCGGGATCGGGGCGGGCCGGAGTACGAGCAGGTTTCCCAGAGCTTGCTGCCGCTGCTGACGAAGCCGCCCCGCTAGCCTTTCAGGTCCGCAGGCGGGCGAGCCGACTCTGCTTTCAGGCACGCCGGGCACAGGCAGGTCTGGCCCGGCGCCGGGCGGACGGGCACCACATCGGCGCACCAGCATTTGTCCGCGCTCGAAATGGCGCCGCAGGCAAAGGGCGCGCCGCAGCGGCTGCAGCGCGAGTTCGCAGCTAGCGGAGATTCAGCCATTCTGCAGAGGCCTTGTCCGCGCTCGCCACGCGCCGCTCGATCTCGCGCACCATGCCGAGGAACTGGTCCTCGATCGACCGGCGCACGAGGACTTCGCCGATGAGCGGCGGCAGAGCGAGCTCCGGGCGGATCAGGCCGCTCCAATCGAGCGCTAGCCGGCCGCCGGCGAGGGGCTTGATGCGATAGCCGCCGTCGAGCTGCTTCAGGTTGCCGCGGATGAGATGGATCCGGATCTCGTTGGGCGGATGGAGCACGGAGGCCACGGTGACGTCGATCGGGTACGAGAATAGCAGCAGATGCGCCTCCCCGGTCTGCGCGACGATCGTCGCCGCGCCCTCGTGCCCCACGACCTTGCTCTTCTGCATGCCGGGAATGAATTCGGCCAGGTGCTCGTAGTCGGTGAGCGTGCGCCAGACGACGGGCGGCGTGGCCCTGAGCACCGCGTGCGCGCTCACCCGGACCGCGTCGCCCTCGCGCTGCGCGGCCACCGTGACATTGTCGGCCGCGCGCGTCTCGCAGGACGCGAGCACCGCCAGCGTCAGGAGCCGGGTCAAGCACCGGCGAAGGCTCAGAGTACGATGCACGCGATCGTAAACGCCCCCTGGCGGAATAAATTCCGCCGCGGGTGCGTCTACTGCAAGAGCCCATGCGAACCATCCGGCTGACCCTTCTCGCCGCGCTGGCATTCTGCCCCGCCGCCCGGGCGCAGAGCCCCGCGCCGGCGTTCGATCACACGCACGGCGCCTGGAGCGCGCTGCTCGCGCGGCACGTGATCGTGCTCGAGCGCGGGCACGCCTCGCGCGTGCGCTACGCCGAGCTCGCGAAGGATCGCGAATCGCTGCGGCGCTATCTCGACACGCTGCAGAAGGTCGCGCCCGCCGAATTTCGAAGCTGGACGCGCGCGCAGCGTCTGGCGTTCCTGCTCAACGCCTACAACGCGTTCACGGTAGAGAAGATCCTCACGCGCTATCCGGACCTGCGCTCCATCTGGGACTTCGGCCGCGTCTTCGGCCAGCCCTTCAAGGACCGGTTCTTCACGCTGCTCGGCCGCCCCGCCTCGCTCGACGACATCGAGAACGACATGCTGCGGGTTCCCGGCGCCTACGACGACGTGCGCATCCATTTCGCGCTGAACTGCGCGTCGCTCGGCTGCCCGATGCTGCGCGCGGAGGCTTATGTCGCGGACCGGCTCGGCGCGCAGCTGGACGACCAGATAACGCGGTTCCTCACCGACCGCAGCCGCAACCGGCTCGATGCGCGCACCGGCCGGCTCGGGGTGTCCAAGATCTTCCACTGGGCGGGAAAGGACTGGCAGCGCGGCACGCGCAATTTCGACGGCAGCGCGGCGCCGATCCAGTCGCTCGAGCAGTTCTTCGCCGGCCACGCCAAGCTGCTGGCGGACGATCCGGCCGGCGTCGCGCTCATCGAGGCGCGCAAGGCGCCGATCGAGTTCCTCGACTACGACTGGTCGCTGAACGACGCCGCGCGCACGCGCTGAAGGCGACGCGCCCTCGGATCAGCGCCGCGGCGGCAGCGCGAGCGCCTCGAGCGCGCTGAAATCGCCGGCGATCGCCTCCGGCGCGTGCCCCGGAGGAAAGATGCGCACCAGATCTGCCGGGCCCCAGCGCGCGCCGTTGAAGAAGATCGCGCGCACGCCCGCGCGCTGCGCCGCTACGACGTCGGTGGTGCTGTCGCCCACGAACCAAGTGTCAGGCCCGGGCGCGAGGGCGAGGGCGTCGAGCGCGCGCGCCACCATGTCGGGCGCGGGCTTGCGCCGCGGCACGTCGTCGCCGCACATCACGACGTCGAACAGCGCCTCCCAGCCGCCGCCGTCGATCTGGCGCAGCTCCGAGCCGAGCAGCGCGCGCCTGCGGTTGGTGAGCAGCCCCGTGCGCAGCCCGGCGCGCCGCAGCCGCCCGACCATGCCGCGCACGTCCGGCTCGAAGGGCCGCGCATCGCCGGCGTGCTCCGCATAGCGGAGGTCGAACGCCTCGTGGGCCCGGTGCTTCGCCTCCTCGTCGGCGCCGAACAGGATCTCGAAAATCTCGGTGCGCGAGATGCGCCGCGCGCGCTTCACCGCCGCCGGCAACGCGCGCCGCTCGCGCACGTGCGCGACCAGCGCCTCGTGCTCGGGCAGGCGGCCGCCGCCGGGCGGCCGCAGGCGCGCCTCGAGGCCTAGCGCCTCCAGCTCCGCGAGCGTCTCCTCCACGGCGCGATACATCGCCTCGAAGGTGTCGGCGAGCGTGCCGTGCCAGTCGAAGAGCAGTGCCTTGGGCCGGCCGAGGCGCGGCACGGCTCGCCTAGCGGCCCGCCTCACGCAGCCGCGCTACGTAGCGGGCTACGAGATCGACCTCAAGGTTGACCCTGGCGCCGCGCGCGAGGCGCTTGAGCGTCGTCACCTTGATCGTGTGCGGGATCAGGAACACCTCGAAGCGGCCGCCCTGCACGCGGTTCACGGTGAGGCTCACGCCGTCTACGCAGATCGAGCCCTTGCGCGCGATGTAGCGCGACAGCGCCTTGGGAGCTTTTATCTTGAGAATGCCTTTTGAACACTTCAAAACAATTCCAACCCCATCCACATGCCCGGTGACGAGGTGGCCGCCCAGCTGGTCGCCGAGGCGGAGGGACTTCTCCAGGTTCACCTCGCCCGGCCGGTCGAGCCCCGCTGTGACGCGCAGCGTCTCGCGCGAGACATCGAACCAGAGCCTGCCGCGCGCCTTCTTCACCACCGTCAGGCAGCAGCCCTGCACGCAGATCGAGTCGCCGATCTTCACGTCGCGTAGCGGCATGCGCGTGGCGACCACATGCGGGTGCAGCTTCTCGATGCGGCCTGTGGCCTGAACGATGCCGGTGAACATCAGAGCCTCGCGAGGATGCGGATGTCTTCGCCGATGCGATCGAGGGAAGAAATCTTGAGTTCTAGTTTTTTTTCCAAAGAATCAATGCCGGACAATTGAACCATCCCCTGCGCTTCATCGCCCAGGAAGCTCGGATTCAGATAGATCAGGAATTCGTCGACGCAGCCCTCGCGCACGAGCGAGCCGTTGAGGCGGAACCCGGCCTCTACGTGAAGCTCGTTGACGCCACGGCGCGCGAGCTCGTTGAGCATCTCGGGCAGCTCGACCTTGCCGTGCGGGTTGGGCAGCCGGTGCGTCTCCGCGTTCAAGGCGCGGTCGGCGTCGATCGCGGTGAAGATCAGCGCGCCGCCGCCATCGAGCACCTTGGCGTCGTGCCGGATCTCGAGGCGGCTGTCTACGACGACGCGCAGCGGCTGGCGCGGCGTGTCGACCTCGCGCACGGTGAGGCGCGGGTCGTCCGCCTTCACGGTGCCGATCCCGGTGAGGATCGCGCAGGCGCGCGCGCGCCAGCGGTGGCCGTCCTTCCTCGCCTCCGGCCCCGTGATCCACTGGCTGCGGCCGTCGGCGAGGGCCGTGCGGCCGTCCAGCGTCGCGGCGATCTTCATGCGCACCCAGGGCCGGCCGCGCGTCATGCGCGAGACGAAGCCGAGGTTGAGCTCGCGCGCCTCGGCCTCCAGCAGGCCGTGCTCGAAGGCGATGCCGGCGGCGGCGAGCTTCGCGCCGCCGTGCGCGGCCTGCGGATTCGGATCGAGCATCGCCGCGACGACTCTCTTGATCTTTCTTGAAAGAATCACGTCGGCACAGGGCGGTGTCCTGCCCTGATGGTTGCACGGCTCGAGGTTGAGATAGACCGTGGAACCCTCGGCCTGCGCACCCGCCCGCTGCAGGGCTACGACCTCGGCGTGCGGCCCGCCGGCCTTCTCGTGCCAGCCTTCGCCCACCACGCGCTCGCCCTGCGCGACCACGCAGCCCACGCGCGGGTTGGGCGTGGTCGTGTAGAGGCCCTTGGCGGCGAGCTCCAGAGCCCGCGCCATCATCGCGCGGTCGAAGGCGCTGAAGCTCACGACCGGCTGCCTACTTCCTGCGCTTCCGGGTCTTGACTTCCTGGACCGCCTCGCGGAAGTCGTCGGGCGTCTCGAAGCTGCGGTACACCGAGGCGAAGCGGATGTAGGCGATCTTGTCGAGCTTGGCGAGCTCGCGCATGACGAGGTCGCCTACGCGGCTGGTCGGGATCTCGCGCTCGCCGAGCGAGCGCAGCTTCTCCTCGATGCGGTCGGCGGCCGCGTCGACATCCTCGGTCTTCACCGGGCGCTTCCTCAGCGCGAGCATCATGCTGCCGACCAGCTTGTCGCGGTCGAAATCGGTGCGGCCGCCGCCCTTCTTGACGAGGCGCGGCAGGCGCAGCTCCACGCGCTCGTAGGTCGTGAAGCGCTTGTCGCATTTCGGGCAGCGCCGGCGCCGGCGGATGACGTTGCTGTCCTCGTTCGAGCGCGTGTCCACCACCTGGGTGTCCTCGCTCGAGCAGAACGGGCAGCGCATGGAAGAACGCGGCTAGGCGTACACCGGGAATTTCGCGCACATCGCCTTCACCTCGCGCGCCACGCGCTGCAGCGTGAGCTCGTTGCGCGCATCCTCCAGCACGTCGGCCATCAGGCCGGCGAGCTTCTCGGCCTCGGTCTCGCCGAAGCCGCGCGTGGTCATCGCCGGCGAGCCGATGCGGATGCCCGAGGTCACCGCGGGCTTCTGCGGGTCGTTCGGGATGGCGTTCTTGTTGACGGTCATGTGCGCGCGCCCGAGCGCGTCCTCGGCGTCCTTGCCGGTGATGTTCTTCGCGCGCAGGTCGAGCAGGAACATGTGGCAGTCGGTGCCGCCCGAGACAACGCGCAGGCCGCGCTGCTGCAGCGCGCGCGCCATCGCGCGCGCGTTCGCGATCACCGCCTGCTGGTAGGCCTTGAACCCGGGCGCGAGCGCCTCGCCGAGCGCCACCGCCTTCGCGGCGATGACGTGCATCAGCGGCCCGCCCTGCAGGCCCGGGAAGATCGACGAGTTGATCGCCTTCTCCTGCTCCGCCTTGCCGAGAATCAGGCCGCCGCGCGGGCCGCGCAGCGTCTTGTGCGTGGTGGTGGTGACGAAATCGGCCACGCCTACGGGCGAGGGATAGAGGCCCGCGGCGACCAGGCCCGCGTAGTGCGCCATGTCCGACATCAGCAGCGCGCCGCACTTGTCGGCGATGGCGCGAAAGCGCTGCCAGTCGATCACGCGCGAGTAGGCCGAGGCGCCCGTGACGATCAGTCTGGGTCTTTCCTGCAAAGCAATGCGTTCTGCCTCGTGATAATCGATTTCTTCATTCCGGTCCAGCCCGTACGACACCACGCGGTAGAGCTTGCCCGAGAGGTTCACGGGCGAGCCGTGCGTGAGGTGGCCGCCCATCGCGAGCGACATGCCAAGGAAAGTGTCGCCGGGCTTGAGAACCGCGCCGTAGACCGCCTGGTTCGCCTGCGAGCCCGAGTGCGGCTGCACGTTCGCCCAGGGCGCGCCGAACAGCCGCTTCGCGCGCTCGATGGCGAGCGTCTCCGCGAGGTCGACAAACTCGCAGCCGCCGTAGTAGCGCCTGCCGGGATAGCCCTCGGCGTACTTGTTGGTGAGCACCGAGCCCTGCGCCGCGAGCACGGCGCGGCTGACGTAGTTCTCGGAGGCGATCAGCTCTACGTGGTCTTCCTGCCGGCGCTCCTCCTTGCGGATGGCGTCGAACAGCTCGGGATCGGCCTGCGCCAGGGCGTCGGCGTGCTGCTGGGATCGGGTTGCGAACATGCCCGATTTTACCAGCCGGGCGTCATACCCCCTCGGCCTGCAGCGAGTAGCGCACCGAGTGATCGCCGTGGCGCGTGGCGTTCTTGCCGAGGCCGATCCAGCCGCGCCCGGAGAGCACCGCCTCCTCGCGCCGCAGGTGCACCTCGCTGGAGTGCTCGTCCACCATCAGGAAGGTGCCGTTGCTCGACAGGTCGGTGAGCACGTAGTGGCCTTCGCGCGAGTGCACGCGCGCGTGGATGCGCGAGGCGAACAGGCTCACGATGACGATGTCGTTCGAGTCGTCGCGCCCCATCTGGATCGTCGGGCGGCTGCGGTTGACGATGAAGATGTTGCCCCGGTAAATCAATTTCAAGGACAGTTCGACGGCCTTGGCGAAGTCCGCGCGCGTGAGGTTGCTCTCGGTCACCGCCGGGTCGTAGCGCCACATCACCTCGCTCACCGCGACCTCCTCCGCCTTGCCCTTGATGCGCGTCGGAAACAGCGCTCGGCAGCGCGCGCGCAGGCCGGGCGAGAGCGCCTCTACGGTCTGCGCCGAGGTGAGGACCTGCTCCGGGTTCGCGAGCACCACCAGGCGCGAGCAGACGTTCATCGTGTCGCCGTACACGTCGCCCTGGGACAGGATCACCGGGCCCCAGGTGAAGCCGATCTTCAGCTGCAGGCGGTTCTTCGTGCCCTGCGCGGCGGCGCGCACCGTGGTCTGGATCTCGCAGGCGGCGCGGAACGCGTGATCCGGATCCTCGAACGCGCAGATGAGGCCGTCGCCGAGCGTCTTCACGATCGCGCCCGAGTGCTTGGCGACGATCGTCGCGAGGCGCCCGAACACGCCCTTGATGAGCGCGAGCGCCACCGTGTCGCCGAGCGATTCGTACAGTTTGGTGCTGTCCGTGACGTCCACGAACAGCACCGCGCGCTGCGCGGTTTCCATGACGGCGTTCGGGACTATACGACGAGCGGCGGCGCGAGGTCACCCGGCCGGTCGATGTCGCGCAGCACGGCGGGATCGCCGACCGGAACTTTGACAATCTCTGACGCATGCTCGGCGAGCAGCCGCTTGGCGCCCTCGTCGCCGCGCAGCGATTCCAGCTCCACGCGGAATTTCGCCGCGAGGCCCACCGGGTGGCCGCGGCGCGCGCGGAAATAGGGCGCCGCGAGCGCCGCGCCCTCGAGCAGCGCGTCGCGCACCGCCGCGATGCTGGACGGACGGATAAATGGCATGTCGGCGAGCGCTACGAGAAAGGCGTCCGCCGCGGCCGCGGCGCGCACGCCGCAGGCGAGGCTCGCGCCCATGCCCTCGGCGGCATGCTCGCAGGGCACGATCCGGCAGCCCTCCGCGCGCAGCAGGTCTTCGAGCGCACCGGCCCCGGGGCGCACAACCGCGAACACCGCGTTGCCGAAAACCGCGCGCAGGTGGCGCGCCGCCTGCGCCGCGATCGGCACCTCGTGCGGCAGCGCGTGCAGCAGCTTGTCCGACCCGAAGCGGGTCGCCGATCCCGCCGCGAGCAGGATCGCGACGACGTTCAAGTCAGGCCTGCTGTTTCGAGGCCGCCGCGGCGGCGGGCACTTCGCAGGCCGAAGGATCGAAGCGGCGCGCGGTCTTGGCGGCCCAGCTGGGCTCGCTCACGCCGTGGCGCACCGCGGTCATCTCGGCGAGGATCGCCACGGCGATCTCGGGCGGCGTCTTCGAGCCGAGGTACAGGCCCACCGGCCCGCGCAGGCGCGCGATCTCGCCTTCGGAAACGTCGAATTCCCGCAGCCGCACGCGGCGCGCGTCGTTGTTCTTCTTCGAGCCGATCGCGCCGACGTAGAAGGCGGGCGACTTCAGCGCTTCCATGAGCGCGAGGTCGTCGAGCTTGGGATCGTGCGTCAACGCGACCACCGCGCTGTGGCCGTCGAGGTTCGCCGCCGCGATGACGTCGTCGGGCATGCCGCGGTCGAGCGCGGCGCCCGCCAGGTCCCAGCCGTTCGCGTACTCCTCGCGCGGGTCGATCACGACCACCTGGTAGTCGAGCATGCGCGCCATCTCGGCGAGGTAGCGCGTGAGCTGGCCGGCGCCGATGAGGAACAGCCGCCAGCGCGGCCCGTGCACCGTGACGAGCACCTTGCCGTCGAACTCGAGCACGTCGTCGGTGCTGCCCGGCTGCAGCGTCACCGCGCCGCTCGCCATGTCGAGCCGGCGCTTGACGAGCTGCTGCTTGCTGATCGTCTCCAGCAGCTCGCCGAAGCCGCTTTGCTCGCTCACGGGCTCGAGCACGAGCTCGAGCGTGCCGCCGCACGGCAGGCCCCAGCGCGTCGCTTCCTCGTTGGTGACGCCGTAGACGACGTGCTCGGGCTTTTCGCGCGCCGCCTTGCCGGCGCGCACCTTCTCTACCAGGTCGTCCTCGACGCAGCCGCCCGAGACCGAGCCGACCACCTGGCCGTCGTCGCGGATCGCCACCAGCGCGCCGACCGGGCGCGGCGCGGATCCCCAGGTGCGCACGATCGTGCCGAACGTGGCGCGATGCCCCGCCTTGCGCCAGGCCTCGGCGCTGCGCAGCACTTCGATGTCGACGCTATCCATGCGGAAATGTTAACTCAACTTTGCAGCCCCGGCCGCCCTCGCCCGCGCCGATGTCGATCCTGGCACGGTGCGCCGCAGCGATCTCGCGCACGATCGAGAGCCCGAGGCCGCTGCCGGTGCCCGGCGTGCCCGCGACCCGGTAGAAGCGCTCCAGCACCTGCTCCCTCTCGGCGGCCGGAATTCCCGGCCCTTCGTCTTCGACCTCGAGGAAAGGGGCCTGGTTCCGGACCCCCGTGCGCACCGTGACGTGCGCGCCCGGCGGCGAGTACTCGAGCGCGTTGTGGACCAGGTTGGCGAGCGCCTCGCGCAGCAGCAGCGTATCGCCGACGACCGTCGCATCGGCGAGCTCGAAGCCGAGATCGATCTCCTTGGCCATCGCACGATGAACCCAGTCGTCGGCGACCTCCTCGACCACCGCGCGCAGGTCGACCGCGGCGGCCGCGTCGGTGCGGCTGCCGCCGGGCTCGGCGCGCGCGAGCGCGAGCAGCTGGTTGGCGAGCCGCGCGGTGCGGATGGTGGCGCGGTGCACCTGCTCGAGCTGCGCGCGGATGCCTTCGGGCAGCGGCTGCGCGAGCGCGATCTCGGTATGCGCCTGCAGCCCCGCGAGCGGCGTCCTGAGCTGGTGCGCCGCGTTGGCGAGAAAGCGCTGCTGGTTGGTGCTCGCGCTCGCGACCTGGCCGAACAGCTGGTTCAGCGCGCCCACCAGCGGCCGCGCCTCCTCGGGAGCGAGCGCGGGATCGATCGGCCGCAGGTCGCGCGCCGAGCGCGTGCGGATCTCGTCCGACAGGCGCTCCATCGGCACCAGGCCGCGCCGCACGCCGAACCACACCGTCGCCAGCGTCAGCAGCGCGATGAGCATCGCGGGCACCAGGCTGGACAGGACGATGTTGCGCGCGAGATTCCTGCGCTTGTTGGTGGTCTCGGCGACCTGCACCGTGCAGACCCGTCCGGCGCAGGGCACGAGCATCGCGATGACCCGGATCGGCTGGCCGCGGTATACGCCGTCGTAGCTGATGAAGCCCCCCTCCGGGCTCGCGCCGGACGGCACCGGCGGCAGCCCGGGGTCGCCTGCGAGCGTCGAGCCGTCGGGCCGGCGCAGCTGGTAGTAGATCGCGTCGTACTTGTCGGTGCGCACCACCTGCTCCGCGACGCTGGGCAGGTCGAAATGCACCGACTCGCCCGCGCTGCGGATGCGCTCGCCCAGCGCGATGCCGACGTCGACGAGCGCCTGGTCGTACGCCTGGCTCGCCGGCTCGAGCGACACGAAGTAGGCGCCGATCGCGCCCAGCACCAGCAGCGCCGCCACCGGCGGCAGCAGGACCATCAGCAGCCTGACGCGCAGGCTACTGGCCAGCGTGCTGCTCCTTGTACTCCTCCAGCATGTAGCCGAAGCCGCGCACGGTGCGGATGCGGATGCCCGACGGGTCGAGCTTCGCGCGCAGACGCGAGACGTACACCTCGATCGCGTTCGGCGTCAGCTCCTCGCCCCAGCTCGCGACCGCCTGGATGATGGACTCCTTGGAGACGATCTTCTCGACGCGCGCGAGCAGCACTTCGAGCACGGCCCATTCGCGCGCGGCGAGATCGAGCGGCGCGCCCTCGAGCGTCGCGCGGCGCGCGAGCGTGTCGAGCACGAGCGGCCCGTGCACGATCTTCGGCCCGGTCTGCGCCTGCGAGCGGCGCACCAGCGCGCGCACGCGCGCGGCGAGCTCGGGCATCGCGAACGGCTTGGCCATGTAGTCGTCGGCGCCGAGATCGAGGCCGTGCACCCGGTCGTCGAGCGCGTCGCGCGCGGTGAGCACGAGCACCGGCGTGCGGTCGCCCGCGGCGCGCAGCCGGCGCAGCACTTCGAAGCCGTCGATGCCGGGCAGCCCGACGTCGAGAATGATCAGGTCGAAGCGCTCCTGACGCGCGCCGAGCACCGCCTGCTCGCCCTTGGCCATGACGTCCACCGCGTGGCCCTCGCCTTCGAGAATGCGCGCGATGCCGCTCGCCAGGGCGGCGTCATCCTCGACGATCAGTATCCTCACCCGGCCAATCATAACCCCCCAAATTGAATATCAATCCGATCAACGGCTTGAAAGAAAAGGGCCCGCCAGAAGCGGGCCCGAAAGACATCGGCCGGGAGGAGGAGGAGTAGGTTTCCCGGCCACTCTGCTACGAGAGCATCATCGCTTGGCAAGCTTGCGAAGGGCTTTCCCAATTCTTGCAAGCGGCTTTCAATCAGCTTTGTTTCGCATTCCCACGAGAAACGTCGTCGCAGGCATTGGGATCATCGTCCCATCCGGAATCCGGATGGAGTTCCAGCTCCAGCAGAGGACTCATTTTGCAGTTGCCCCGGGCGGCGTGGCCGGCACCGCACGCCAGCCCTCCTTGCAATCCTGGACGTAGGGGTAGTACGCCTTCGCCGATTCGCAGTAGTACCAGGAACCTCCGGAAGGTTGGGCGGCCGAGCTCGGTGCCTGCCCTGCGGGCGGGGAGGACGCCGCAGGAGGGGGAGCAGGCGGCACCGTGGTCGACTCGGCGCCCGGGGGCGGCGCGACCACGGTGTATCCGGCGCCTCCAGGAGCTGCGGTGAAGTAGGTTTCGTTCGCGTAGTAGTAAGGCGCGCCGCCGATCCATACCGTCGCGTAGGCGGGCGGAAGCACGGGCACCACGAGCCCGAGCGGCGCGCGCACGACGACGAACGTCCGCCCGGCGGGCCGGTAGAACACGCCGGCATGGAAGTAGTAGCGGCCGCCGCTGAACCCGATCGCGACCGCGCCGGCGGGCAGCACGGCGATCGAATAGCCGTACGCCGGGTAATAGTGCGCGTGGTGGAAGCGGTCGTCGTAATGCCAGTGCGGCGAGCGGAACTCGGCGAGGCCGCCGCGCTCGTGAGGGCGGCGCTCCTGAGCTTGCGCGCCCGCGGCGGCAAGCGCCAGCACGCCGAGCAGGAGGATGCGATTTCTCATGGAGCGAAGCTAGCGCGATCGTGCGCGCCGGATGTTTCGGAGTGCGCGCAATTCGTAACCAGACGTTTCGCGGCCTGCGTCGGCAGCCGCGCGCAAGCCCGCTGAAAGCTCGCGGCCGGGCTACTCGCTCGCCGTGGACGCCGCTTCCGGCGGCCGGCGCCGTCGCCCCTTGAAGCGCGCGAGCAGCACGTACAGCACCGGCACTACGAACAGCACCAGCAGCGTCGCCGACACCAGGCCGCCGATCACCACCACCGCGAGCGGCTTC
The DNA here is from genome assembly GCA_035542795.1 of Burkholderiales bacterium. Lineage (GTDB taxonomy): Bacteria > Pseudomonadota > Gammaproteobacteria > Burkholderiales > SG8-39 > RBG-16-66-20. Next base: position 138 of record DATKKT010000022.1, on the reverse strand, counting down.
TGCGTCTCGGCGCCGATGCCCGTGGACAGTGCCATCGGCAGCAGGCCGAGCGAGGCGAGCAGTGCGGTCATGAGCACCGTGCGCAGGCGCATCAGCGCGCCCTTGACGACCGCCTCCTCGGCCGACAGGCCGTGGTTC
>DATKKT010000021.1:0-11248 GCA_035542795.1 Burkholderiales bacterium | reverse complement strand
AGCCCTACGGGGATGCACCCATTGCCGCGCCGGCCGCCTATCCCGATCTCGCCGAGGTCAAGGGACAAACGCAGGCCAAGCGCGCGCTCGAAGTCGCCGCCGCGGGCGGCCACAGCGTGCTCATGATCGGGCCGCCGGGCACGGGCAAGTCGATGCTCGCCGCGCGCTTTCCCGGCATCCTGCCCCCGTTGAGCGAGGCCGAGGCGCTCGAAGTCGCGGCCATCCATTCGGTGTCGGCCGCCGGCATCGAAGCCGCGCGCTGGGGCGAGCGGCCCTACCGCGCGCCGCACCACAGCGCTTCGGGCTCGGCGATGGTGGGCGGCGGCGCGCTGCCGCGGCCCGGCGAAATCTCGCTCGCGCACCGCGGCGTGCTGTTTTTGGACGAGCTGCCTGAGTTCGATCGCGACGTGCTCGAGTCGCTGCGCGAGCCGCTCGAATCGGGCAAGGTGTCGATCGCGCGCGCCGCGCGCCAGTCCCAGTTCCCCGCGCGCTTTCAGCTCGTAGCGGCGATGAACCCCTGCCCCTGCGGCCATTGCGGCTCGCCCGCCGGGCGCTGCCGCTGCACGCCCGAGCGAATCGCGCGCTACCGCGGCCGCGTCTCCGGGCCGCTCGCCGACCGCGTAGACATCAAGCTCGAAGTGCCGCAGCCGCGCGACGCCGAACTCATGACGCCGGGCGCGACCGAGTCGAGCGAGGCGATCCGCATCCGCGTGTTCGCCGCCCACCGCCGCCAGATGGAGCGTCAGGGGATGCCGAACGCCCTCCTCGGCACGCGCGAGATCGACAGGCTATGCACGACCGACAAGGAGGGCGACCAGCTCCTGCGCCACGCCCTCGCGCGGCTGCTGCTTTCAGCGCGAGCCTATCACCGCGTGCTGCGCGTCGCGCGCACTATCGCCGATCTCGCTGGCGAAGCGGCCATCAAGGCCGCGCACATCGCGGAGGCCATCCAGTACCGCCGGCTCGACGCCAGCTTCTAGCGGGACAAATGCGGCTATAGTCCCGGCCGATGGCGACCTACGCAATCGGCGACGTGCAAGGCTGCTTCGACGAGTTGCAGGCGCTCCTCGAGCGCATCGGCTTCAATCGCGAGCACGACCGGCTCTGGTTCGTGGGCGACCTCGTCAACCGGGGCCCCATGTCGCTCGAGGTGCTGCGCTTCGTAAAGGAGCTGGGCGACTGTGCGATCGTCGTGCTCGGCAACCACGACCTGCACCTCGTCACGCAGCACGAGGGCTTCGAAAGAAAGCGCAAGGACGACACGTTCACCGACGTGCTCGAGGCGCCGGACGCGAAGGAACTGGTCGACTGGCTGCGCACGCGGTCGATGATGCATGTGGAGGGAAGCTGGGCGATGGTGCACGCCGGGCTGCTCCCGCAATGGACGATTTCTGTTTCTATGGCTTTAGCCCGTGAAGTGGAATCGGCATTGCGTGCACCTTCCTATCGGGATTTTCTTGCGAACATGTATGGCAGCAAGCCCGAGCGCTGGGACGATCGCCTCAAGGGCTGGGACCGGCTGCGCGTGATCGTGAACGCGATGACGCGCATGCGCTTTTGCACGCCGGAGGGCCTCATGGAGCTTAAGGAAACCGGCAAGAATCCGCCGGCGGGATTTCGGCCCTGGTTCCAGACGAGAAATTCATCCGAACAACAGATCGTATTCGGTCACTGGTCTGCCGCCGGTCTTCAACTGAATCACCGTATTGCCGGCCTGGATACGGGCTGCGTCTGGGGTGGGCCGCTCACTGCGCTGCGGCTTGAAGACCGCTGGCTCGCGCAGGTACCCTCGCCCGGCTACCAACCCATCAAGGAAGGAAGATGACCGACTGCGTTTTCTGCAAGATCGTCGCTGGGCAGATCCCCTCGACGCGTGTCTACGAGGACGAGCACACGCTCGCCTTCATGGACATCGGCCACGTCAATCCGGGGCACACGCTGGTGGCGGTGAAAAAGCACGCCGCTACCGTTTTCGAGCTCGAAGAGACGCAGGCGGAAGCGATCGCGCGCGCCATTGTGAAGATCTCGAAAGCCTTGAAGAAGACATTCGAACCGGAAGGCCTGTCGGTCTATCAGGCGAACGGCAAGGCGGCGGGCCAGACGGTGTTCCACTACCACGTGCACCTGCTGCCGCGCCACGCGGGCGACGGCATGGAGCTCGTCTGGCCGGTGAAGAACCCGCCGCGCGAGAAGCTCGAGGACTACGCGGCGAGGATCCGCGCGGAGCTCTAGAAAGGCGAGCGGCCGAAGGCCTTCTGGTAGCGCTCGGCGATCTCGTCCTTCGAGAGCCGGTGGTTCTGCGGTCCGCGCTGGGCGATCTTGATCGCGCCCATCACCGAGGCGAGACGGCCGGTCGCCTCCCAGTCCCAGCCGCGCGCGATGCCGTAGAGCAGGCCCGCGCGGTAGGCGTCGCCGCAGCCGGTCGGGTCGACGACCGCGCTCGCCGCGACCACGGGGATCTCGATCTGGCGGCCGCCGGCGTGGATCGTAGAGCCCTTCGCGCCGCGCGTGGCAACGAGCGCCTTCAGCTCTCGCGCGAGGTCTTCCAGCGAGCGCCCGGTCTTCTCCTCCAGCATCTTGCCCTCGTAGTCGTTGACCGCGAGGTAGTCGGCGAGGCGCACCATCTCGAGCAGCTCCTCGCGCGAGAACATCGGCATGCCCTGGCCCGGGTCGAACAGGAACGGGATGCGGTGCTCGGCGCACTGGCGCGCGTGCTGCAGCATGCCCTCCTTGCCGTCCGGGCCGATGATCGCCAGGCGCGCGCCGAGCTTCGCGTCGATGCGGTTCTCGTGCGAGTAGTTCATCGCGCCGGGGTGGAACGCGGTGATCTGGTTGTCGTCCAGGTCCGTGGTGATGAAGGCCTGCGCGGTGAACTCGCCGCCGATGCGCTTCAGGTGCGTGCGCGCGATGCCGAGCGCCTCCAGGCGCGAGAAATAGGGCTCGATGTCCTCGCCGACGGTCGCCATCAGCAGCGGATCGTCGCCGAGCAGCTTCAGGTTGTAGCCGATGTTGCCCGCGGTGCCGCCGAATTCGCGCCGCATCTCCGGCGTGAGGAAGCACACGTTGAGGATGTGCAGTTGGTCCGCGATCAGGTGGTTGCGGAAGCGGTCGGGGAACACCATGATCGTGTCGTAGGCCATCGAGCCGGTCACCAGCGTCGTCAAGCGTTCTGCTCCTTGATCAGGGATAGAAGAGGTACATGCGGTAGCCGACCGCGCGCAGGCCCGTGGTGTCGATGTACACGCGCAGCACGGCGTCGGCGCGCGCGCCGATGCCGCGCGCGATCGCATCCGCGGCGGTGCCGGCAAGGTAGTCGGCGGGCCCGAGCACGCGCCGCGCGACCGCCTCGTCGCGCTCGTCGGTCAGCGTGAGCTCGAGCGAGGGGTATTCCTGCGCGTACGGCGCCTGGTTGCGCAGCACCGCGTTCAGCACGATCACGCTCTCGCGCCGCCCGTCGGCCTGCAGGTCCGAGGACTCGATCGCCATGAGCTTCGGCCGCCGCGGCAGCCGCAGCTCGCAGCGCAGCGCCGTGCACGCCGCCTCCAGGTACGGCCGCGTCTCGGGCACCAGCGCCGCGATCTCGGTGCGGAACCAGAACACCGCTTGCACGACGAGCACGAGCGCGGCCGCGAGCGCGGCCAGGGCCCAGGCGATGCGCCGGCGCGGCGGCGGCGCCGGCTCGAGGAAGGTGGGCACCGGGACTGCCTCGTTGGCCGCGTCGCCGGCGAGCTTGCGCGGCGCCTCGAACAGGCCGAGCTGCGGCGAAGGCTCGCTGTCGGGCGCGAGCGCCGGCGCGCCGGGCGCCGAGCTCTCGGCGACGAGCGACTTCACGCCGTCGAACACGCCGCCGCACCTGCCGCAGCGCACCTTGCCGCCGCGCGCCGAAAGCTGCGCCGGCTGCACGCGGAACGCCGTGCCGCAGCTCGGGCATCGCGTCGTGAGATTCACCGGCGCTCCCCCGCCACGAGCGCCCAACCGTCGTCGCGCGCGTGCACCGCGACCGCGAAGTCCGGCGCGTAGGCGCGCAGGACCTCGCCCGCCTGCGCCTCGAGGATGCCGGAGAGCGCGATGCGCCCGCCTGCGCGCGTGCGGCCGGCGAGTTGCGGCGCCAGGGCGATGAGCGGGCCGGCGAGGATGTTGGCGAGGACCAAGTCGTAGGTTCCGGGCGGCAGCCGGTCGGGCGCCGCTACCCGGACCGCGACGCCATTGCGCGCGGCGTTCGCCGAGGTCGTCTCGAGCGCCTGCGGATCGGTGTCCGTGGCGTCCACCTCGCCCGCGCCGAGCAGTGCGGCCGCGATGGCCAATATACCCGAGCCGCAACCGTAATCCAGCACGCGCTGTCCGGGTTGAATCCCTTTCTCGAGAAAATTCAAAATCAGGCGCGTGCTTGGATGGCTTCCGGTGCCGAACGCAAGACCCGGGTCGATCCGCAGCACGCGAGCGGACGGATCGGGCGGCTCGTGCCAGCTCGGCACGATCCAAAGATTCGGCGCGACGCGGATCGGCCCGAACTGCGCCTGCGAGCGGCGCACCCAGTCCTCGTCGGCGACGCGCGCGGTGCGGAACGCCGGCAGCGGCAGCGCCGCGGCCTGCGCCGCGGCGGCGAGCAGCGCGCCCGCGTCCGCGCCCTCGTCGGCGAGCACGTCGACGCGCACGCGCTCGCCCGCGGGCTCGAGCGCGACCGAATCGGCGCCCGCCTCTATGAGCGCCTCGGACAGCGCGTCCGCGGGCGCCGGGTCCATCTCGAGCGAGATCGCGAGCCAGGGCACCGCGCTATTTCTTCTTCTTGTTCTGCTCGTCGAGCTTCTGCTCGAGGTAGTGGATCGAGGTGCCGCCGCGCACGAAGCGGGAGTCGTGCAGCAGGTCCAGGTGCAGCGGCAGATTGGTCTGGATGCCCTCGACCACCATCTCCGAGAGCGCGATGCGCATGCGCCGGATCGCCTGCTCGCGCGAGGCGCCGTAGGCGATCACCTTGCCGACCATCGAGTCGTAATTCGGCGGCACGCTGTAGCCGGCGTAGACGTGGCTGTCGACGCGGATGCCGGGACCGCCGGGCGGATGGTAGGAGGTGATCCTGCCCGGCGAGGGCGTGAAGCGGTACGGATCCTCGGCGTTGATGCGGCACTCGATGGCGTGGCCGCGCAGCTCCACGTCCTTCTGCCGGAACGGCAGCTTCTCGCCGTGGGCGATGCGGATCTGCAGCTGCACAAGATCGAGCCCCGTGATCATCTCGGTGACCGGATGCTCGACCTGCAGCCGCGTGTTCATCTCGATGAAGTAGAACTCGCCTCCCTCGTAGAGGAACTCGAAGGTGCCGGCGCCGCGGTAGCCGATCTTGCGGCAGGCGTCGGCGCAGCGCTCGCCGATGCGCTCGCGCTGCTTGGGCGTGAGCTCGGGCGCGGGCGCCTCCTCGAGCACCTTCTGGTGGCGGCGCTGCATCGAGCAGTCGCGCTCGCCGAGGAACACGGCGTTCTTGTGCTCGTCGGCGAGCACCTGGATCTCGATGTGGCGCGGATTCTCGAGGAACTTCTCCAGGTAGACGGTGCCGTTGCCGAAGGCGGCCTGCGCCTCGGCGCGCGTCATGGCGACCGCGTTGAGCAGCGCCGCCTCGGTGTGCACCGCGCGCATGCCGCGTCCGCCGCCGCCGCCCGCGGACTTGATGATCACCGGGTAGCCGATCTTGCGGGCGATCTTGACGATGTCGGCGCCGCTCTCGGGCAGCGCGCCCTCGGAGCCCGGCACCAGCGGCACCCCCGCCTTCTGCATCGCCTGCTTCGCGCTCACCTTGTCTCCCATCAGGCGGATGTTCTCCGGACGCGGACCGATGAACACGAAGCCGCTCGCCTCCACCTTCTCGGCGAAGTCGGCGTTCTCCGAGAGAAAGCCGTAGCCGGGGTGGATGGCCTCGGCGTCGGTGACTTCGGCGGCGCTGATGATGGCCGGGATGTTGAGGTAGCTCGCCGCCGCGGGCGCCGGGCCGATGCAGACCGACTCGTCGGCGAGCTTCACGTATTTCGCCTCGGTGTCGGCTTCCGAGTGCACGACGACCGTGCGGATGCCGAGCTCGCGGCAGGCGCGCTGGATGCGCAGCGCGATCTCGCCGCGGTTCGCGATGAGAATCTTCTCGAACACGGGTCAGCCGATGATGAAGAGCGCCTGGCCGTACTCGACCGGCTGGCCGTTCTCGACCAGTATCGCCTTGATCGTGCCCGAGGCGTCGGCCTCGATCTCGTTCATCAGCTTCATCGCCTCGATCACGCAGATGATCTGCCCCTCCTTCACCGCGCCGCCGACTTCGACGAAGGGCTTGGCGTCGGGGGCGGGCGCCCGGTAGAACGTGCCGACCATCGGCGACTTGACCGCGTGGCCTTCGGCGCCGGGCGAGGGGCCGGCGGCGGGCGCCGCAGCGGCGGGCGCCGGCCCCGGAGCTGCCGGGGGCGCCGCGGCGGCGCCGGCCGGCGCCGCGAGCGGGGTGACGGTCACGCCGCCCCCGCGCGCGATGCGCACGCGCTCCTCGCCCTCGGTGATCTCGAGCTCGGCGATACCGGATTCCTGCACGAGGTCGATCAGCTTCTTGAGCTTGCGCAGATCCATGGCTTCCCTTCCTGCGGCGGCGCGGGCGCCGCGCGGGCCTAATGGGACTTCAACTGCGGGATTTCAACTGGCGGATGGCGTAATCGAGCGCCAGGTCGTAGCCCTGGCTGCCCAGACCGAGCACGCTGCCGACGGCGACAGCGGTGAAGTGCGTGTGCGCCCGCCACGGCTCGCGGGCATGGATGTTCGACAGGTGGACTTCGATGAAGGGGATCTGCACGGCGTTCAGCGCATCGCGCATGGCCACGCTCGAGTAGCTGTAGCTCGCGGGGTTGATGACGATGAAGCCCACCCCGTCTCGCTTCGCCTGCTGGATCCGGTCTACGAGGACCCCCTCATGATTCGACTGGAAGCACGCGATCGCCACCCCGGCCGCCCGCGCCTTCGCCTCCAGCCGACGATTGATCACCGCAAGGGTGTCCCTGCCGTAGAGATGCGGTTCCCTCGTGCCGAGCAGGTTGAGGTTCGGCCCGTGCAGTACGAGGACCGACTTGGATTTGGGTGGTTTCTTCATTTTTCGGCGCAGATGGGCGCATTTTAGCCGAATTTGCCCCCTGCCCTGCCCGTCAACTGCCGAGCATCCCGTCCAGGATTCCGTCCAGCTCCGCCTGCTTCAGGGCGCCGAGCTTGCGCCGCACGGGATTCCCCTGCCGGTCGGCCACTACGGTATAGGGCAGCCCACCCTCCTTGTTGCCCAGTTTGCGCATCAGGTCGAGGCCGTTTGCCTCGGCCAGGAGAACGGGATAAGTGATTCTGAACGAATCCGCGAATTCTCGGACTTTAACGCCATTATCGACGGCGATACCTACAATTTCGACGCCGAAGCGAGCATATTTTGCGTGCGCCGCGAGCAGAAGCGGGATCTCTTCGCGACAAGGGGCGCACCAAGTTGCCCAGAAGTTGCAGACGAGGACCCGGCCGCGCCATTCGGCCAGCCGGTGCGCTTGGCCCTTCAGATCGGGGAAGCTCGCCGAGCGCAGCGCCTCGCCTCCGGCGTCGCCCCGCAGGCGCAGCAGCGCCGGGCCGACGAGAAATCCGGCGACGCCCGCCGCCAGACCCGCGCCACCGAGGATCAGGAGCTCACGCCGCCCGGGCGCCATCGCCGCCTTCCACCAGCAGGCGGACTTCCGCGATCCCGGCGCGCGCCACGACCTTGCCGGCGAGGCTCGTCTTCATCGCCGCGCGCTCGTCGCGCGGGTCGAACACCTGCAGGCGCAGCGGCACGCCGTCCCATTCGGCCTGCAGCACGGCCACCGCGCGCGCGCGATCGCCCGTGTAGCGGCGTTCGTCGCTCGCCTCGTAGGGGATGCCCCGGTCGAGCAGGAACAGCTCGACCTCCTTGGTGCTTTCCGGAAACAGCTGCAGCTCGATTGCCGCGTAAGGGCCGGCGACGCCCGCGAGCACCGGCCCGGTGAGATAGGGGCTGAAGCGCTCGAGGGCGCGCATCGCCTCGAGCGCCGCGCGGCGCAGCTCGCCGATGCGCTGCGGGTGCGTCTCGGCCTGATAGAGCGCCAGGTACTCGCGCAGCTCCGCCTCGATCTCGTCGTTCGCCGGCAGCGCCTCGCTGTCGGGAGCGCCGAGGCGCCGCGCCGCCTTGCGCTTGGCGCGCGCGAAATCGTCGATGCCTTCCTCGGCCATGATGCGCGCCGCTGCCGCGGCGATGCGCATGCGCAATCCCGTGCGGTGCCTGCGCCCCATCACCGGATAATAGCGTGGTGCATCTCCACATCCTCGGCATCTGCGGCACCTTCATGGGCGGCATCGCGGCGATCGCGCAGCAGGCGGGTCATCGTGTCACCGGCTGCGACGCGAACGTCTATCCGCCAATGAGCGAGCAGCTGGGCGCGCTCGGCATCCGGCTCATCGAGGGCTACGGCGCGGACCAGCTCGCGCTCGGCCCGGATCTCTGGGTCATCGGCAACGTCGTCACGCGCGGCAACCCGCTCATGGAGGCTATCCTCGACCGCGGCGACCGCTACCAATCCGGGCCGCAGTGGCTGGCTGAGCAGGTCCTGATAAGTAAGTGGGTACTGGCTGTCGCCGGAACCCACGGCAAAACGACGACTTCGGCCCTACTGACCTGGATTCTCGAATGCACCGGCCGCAATCCTGGCTTTCTCATCGGCGGGATCGCCCCGGATCTCAGGGTCTCAGCCCGCTCCAGCTCGGAGCGTTGTTTCGTCATCGAGGCCGACGAGTACGACACCGCCTTCTTCGACAAGCGCTCCAAATTCGTCCATTACCGCCCCAAGACCGCGATATTGAACAATTTGGAGTTCGATCATGCAGACATCTTCGCCGATCTCGCGTCGATCGAGCGGCAATTTCACCACTTCGTGCGGACTATTCCAGGGTCTGGTCGGATCCTTGCCAACGGCCAGGACCTTGCCCTAAAGCGAGTGCTCACCCAAGGCTGCTGGACGCCGGTAGAGGAGATCGGCACCGACGCCGGCTGGCAGGCCGGCCCGCCGGACGAGGAGGGGGCTTTCGAGGTCGCCTGGCAGGGAACGCCCCTGGGCCGGCTGCGCTGGAACATGGTGGGACGCTTCAACCAGGTGAACGCGCTCGCGGCGATCGGCGCCGCGCGGCATGCGGGCGTCGATCCGAAGGAGGCGCTCGAGGCCCTGGCGCGCTTTCAAGGGGTCAAGCGGCGCCTCGAGCTGCGCGGCACCGCGCGCGGCGTGCGCGTCTACGACGATTTCGCGCATCACCCGACGGCGATCCGCGAGACGATCGCCGGGCTGCGCCAGCGCGAGCGGGGCGGGAGGATCCTCGCGGTGTTCGAGCCGCGCTCGAACACGCTCAAGAAGGGCGTGCTCAAGGAGCAACTCCCCGCCAGCTTCGAGGGCGCCGACCGCGTCTTCATCCACAACGCCGGGCTCGCCTGGGATGCGGCAGCAGTATTCGCGCCGCTCGGCGCGCGCGCGCGCTGCGCTGCTGAGTTGGCGGCGCTGGTAGCCGCGGTCGCGGCCGAGGCAAGGACGGGGGACCACATCCTCGTGATGTCGAACGGCGGCTTCGGCGGCATCCACCAGAAGCTGCTGACCGCGCTCGAGGGAAATTGATCGCGCGCATGCTCGTCTACCTGCACGGCTTCAACAGCTCGCCCGGCTCGCACAAGGCGCAGGTGCTCAAGTCCTACCTGGAGGGGACGGGACTTGGCGCGCGGTACGCATGTCCAGTGCTCCCGGACACCCCCGAAGAGGCAGTGCGCGCCATCCAGAAGGCCATCGACGGGCAGGATCTGAGGAAGGTCACCTTCATCGGCAGCTCGCTCGGCGGCTATTACGCCACCTGGTTCGTTGAAAAGTGGGGCGGCCGCGCGGTGCTGATCAATCCGGCGATCACGCCGCACGCAGGGCTCGCCGCCTACCTCGGTCCGCAGAAGAACCTGCACACCGGTGCGCCCTACGAGCTCACGCGCGCGCACCTGGAGGGCTGGCGAGCGCTGCTCGTCGAGCGCGTAGACCCGGAGAAGTACCTGCTCCTCCTCGAGACGGGCGACGAAGTGCTCGACTGGCGCGAAGCGGCGAAGAAGTACGAAGGCGCGCGCATGGTGATCCGCCAGGGCGGCGACCACAGCCTGCAATGCTTTCCCGAAATGCTCCCGAGAATCCTCGCCTTCGCCGCATGAACGTCCTGTACGAGGAGGAAGGCGAGTTCAAGGTCGGTGCGGTGCTGTCGCAGGGCCCGGCCTCGTACCAGGTCGAGAGCCCGCACGGCCGGCGGTCCAAGGTGAAGGCCGCGCACGTGCTGCTCAGCTTCGAGCGGCCCTCGGGCGCGGAGCTGCTCGCCGAAGCGCGCAAGTTCGCCGACGGCCTGGACACGGGGTTTCTCTGGGAATGCCGCAAGGGCGCGGAATTCGGCGTGCAGGAGCTCGCGCGCGACTACGTCGGCCGGGAGCCCGCCCCGGTCGAGACCGCGGGCGTGCTCCTGAAGCTGCAATCGGCGCCGATGTACTTCTACCGGCGCGGCCGCGGCCGCTACCAGGCAGCGCCCGAGGAGACGCTCAAGCTCGCGCTCGCCGGCGTGGAGAAGAAACGCCGGCTGCAGGAGCGCATCGCCGGCTGGGCGGAGCGGCTCGCGCGCTTCGAATGCCCGCCAGAGGTCGCCGCGCTGCGCGAGGAGCTGCTGTACGCGCCCGACCGCGGCAAGCCGGAGACGAAGGCGCTCGAGCAGGCCTGCGCGCAGACGGCCTTGAGCGCGGCGCGCCTCTTCGAGCGCTGCGGCCTGCTGCCCGACAGCGAGGCCTACCACCTGGGCCGCTTCCTGCACGAGTTCCATCCGCACGGCGAGCGCTTCCCGGCGCACGAGGCGCCGGCGGTGCCCGCAGACCTGCCGCTCGCCGAAGCCGCGGCCTTCAGCCTGGACGACGTCGGCACCACCGAGATCGACGACGCGTTCTCGCTGACGCGAATCTCGGACGAGGAACTGCGCATCGGCATCCACATCGCCGCGCCCGCGCTCGCTTTCGCGCCCGGCTCCGGCCTGGATGCGATCGCGCGCGAGCGGCTGTCGACCGCCTACATGCCGGGGCGCAAGTTCACCATGCTGCCCGAGGACGCGATCGCGGCGCTGTCGCTGGATGAGGGCGGCGCGCGGCCGGCGGTGTCGCTGTATTTCAACGTGGACGCGCGCGACCACGCGCTGCGCG
>DATKKT010000020.1:0-14766 GCA_035542795.1 Burkholderiales bacterium | reverse complement strand
GAGGCGCGCGGCGGCGCTGGAGGGTCACGCCACCGCGACCGACCTCGCCGACTACCTGGTGAGGAAGGGACGGCCCGTCCGCGACGCGCACGAAGCGGTAGCGCGCGCGGTGCGCGCCGCGGAGGGAGCCGGCGTAGACCTCGCCGGTTTGCCGCTCAAGACGCTGCAACGTTTCTCGAACAAGATCGGCAAGGACGTCTTCAAGGCGCTCACGCTGGAGGGCTCGGTCGCCGCGCGCAATCATCCCGGCGGCACCGCGCCGGCGCAGGTGAAGGCCGCCGTCGCCCGCGCGCGGCGCCGCTGACATGTCGGCCGTCACCGTACCGACGACGCCGGAGAAGATCGGCAAGTACCCGGTGGTGCGCCACCTCGGGTCGGGGGCGACTTCCGAGGTCTATCTCTGCCACGACCCGTTCGCCGACCGAGACGTCGCGATCAAGCTCGTCTCGGCGCAGCTGTTCAACGACCCGGAGCGCGGCAAGCTGTACCGCAAGCTCTTCGTCACCGAGGCCTCGCTCGCCGGGAAGCTCCAGCACCCGCACATCTGCCAGATCTACGACGCCGTCGCCGACGAGTCGGCGCACTACATCGTCATGGAGTACGTGCCCGGCGGGACCCTGGAGCGCTACTGCGCGCCCGAGAGCGTGCTGCCGATCGAGAAGGTGGTCGAGATCGTCTTCAAGTGCACGCGCGCGCTCGAGTTCGCGCACAAGATGGGCATCACGCACCGCGACATCAAGCCGGCGAACATCCTCTACACCGGCGAGACCGACGTGAAGATCACCGACTTCGGCGCCGCGCTCATCGCCACCGGCGACTCGACGCAGATCTCGGCGATCGGCTCGCCCGCCTACATGTCGCCGCAGCAGGTGAAGGAGCACCCGCTCGACCATCGCACCGACATCTACTCGATGGGCGTGGTGATGTACCACCTGCTCGCCGGCCGCCTGCCCTTCCAGGCCACGAACAACTTCAGCCTGATCTATCAGATCACCAACGTCAAGCCGTCGCCGCCGTCGTCCTTCCGGCCCGAGGTCCCGCCCGCGCTCGATGCCATCGTGCGCCGCGCGATGGCCAAGGACCTGGAGGAGCGCTACGCCGAGTGGGAGCAGTTCTCGCTGGAGCTCGCGCAGGTGTTCCGCGGCGAGCCGGTCGCGGCGGCGGGCGGCGAGGAGTTCGCCGACTCGGACAAGTTCGAGACGCTGAGGAAGCTGCCGTTCTTCGAGAAGTTCAGCGACGCCGAGCTCTGGGAGGTGGCGCGCATGTCGGCCTGGCACGCCGCCAAGGCGGGCGAGGTGCTCATGAAGGAAGGCGAGGCCGGCACCTATTTCTGCGTCCTCGCCGAGGGCGAGATCAAGGTCACCAAGCGCAACAAGCTGCTCAACGTCCTGAACGCCGGCGAGTGCTTCGGCGAGATGGCCTACCTGCGCAAGGAGGGCAACCGCCGCGGCGCCGACGTCACCGTGATGACCGACGCGAAGATCATCTCGGTGCCGACCGACAAGCTCGACCGGGCCTCGGACGGCTGCCGCCACCACTTCGACCGCGCGTTCATGGAAATCCTCGTCGAGCGCCTGACGATGGCGAACGTGCGCCTGTCGGGCGTCTAGAGCGGGCCGCCGACCCGATCCCGAGGTGACGGACGATCGCGTGATCATCGCCGGTGGCGGCATCGGCGGGCTGGCGACTGCACTGACGCTGCACCAGATCGGCGTGCCCTGCGTGGTCTTCGAATCCGCGCGCGAGATGCGCCCGCTCGGAGTCGGCATCAACCTGCAGCCCAATGCGGTGCGCGAGCTCGGCGATCTCGGCATCGCCGAGGACGAGCTCGACCGCGTGGGCCTGCCCGCGAAGGAATGGGCGCTGGTCGGGCTGAACGGCAACGACATCTATTCGGAGCCGCGCGGGCGCCCTGCCGGCTACCAGTGGCCGCAATATGCGGTGCATCGCGGCAAATTCCACCTGCTGCTCTATGAAAAGCTCGTGGAGCGGATCGGCGCGGACGCGGTGAGGCTCGGCAGCCGCGTCACCGGCTACCGCAAGAACAAAGACGGCGGCGTCCGTGCGCTCGTAGAGCGTGCCGACGGCTCGGCAGCCGAGGCCGCCGGCGCGCTGCTCATCGGCGCCGACGGCATCCACTCGGCGGTGCGCGCGCAGATGCACCCGGCGCAGCCTCCGATTCACTGGGGCGGCGCGGTTATGTGGCGCGGCACGACCTGGGCGAGGCCGATCCGCAGCGGCTCCTCCTTCGTCGGGCTCGGCACCCATCGCCAGCGGATCGTCTTCTATCCGATCTCGCATCCGGACCCGCGCACGGGCCTGTCGATGATCAACTGGATCGCCGAGGTCACGCTGGACAACGCCGAGGGCTGGAAGCAGAGCGGCTGGTTCCGGCCGGTCGAAACTCGGGAATTCGTCCACCACTTCGAGAACTGGGTCTGGGAGTGGCTCGATGTGCCCGCCCTGATCAGTAAGGCGGACGGCGCCTTCGAGAACCCGATGATCGACCGCGATCCGGTGCCCACCTGGCGCGACGGCCCCGTGGCGCTGCTGGGCGATGCCGCGCACGCGATGTACCCGACCGGCTCGAATGGCGGCAGCCAGGCCATCGTGGACGCGCGCGTGCTCGGCGCGGCGATGGTGGAGCACGGGGTCACGCCGGAGGCGCTCGCCGCCTACGACGCGAGGCTCTGCGGGCCGGTCTCTCAGCTCGTGCTGCGCAATCGCGGCGCCGGGCCGTTCGGGCTGCTCAACCTCGTGGACGAGCGTTGCGGCGGCAAGTTCGACAACATCGACGACGTGATCCCGCCCAAGGAGCGCGCCGAATTCATGGCCGCCTACAAGGCGGCCGCGGGGTTTGCGATCGAAAGCCTCAACAAGGCGCCGCGGACGATCCCGGCTGGCGCGCGCGCCGCTACTTCGCGAGCAGCTTCTGCAGCTCGCCCGACTGGTACATCTCCTTCATGATGTCCGAGCCGCCGACGAACTCGCCGTTCACGTAGAGCTGCGGGATCGTCGGCCAGTTGGCGTACTCCTTGATGCCCTGCCGGATGTCCGGGTTCTCCAGCACGTTGACGCTGAAGAACTCCTTCACGCCGCAGGCGTTGAGCGCCTGCACGGCGAGCGCGGAGAAGCCGCACTGCGGGAACTGCGGCGTGCCCTTCATGTAGAGCACGACGCGGTTGTCGGTGACCTGCTGCTTGATCTTTTCCTGAGTGTCCATGGCGCGATTTTAGCCCTTTCCACCCGTGACACGGGCGACCCCGGCAAGATCGGGCCAAGTTTGCACGGCTTCAAGTCCCGATGCATGCAGGATGCCGCGCACGGCGGCCTCCTGTCCCTGCCCGTGCTCGAGCAGCAGCCAGCCGCCCGGCTCCAGGTGCCGCCTGGCGTCGCGCGCAATGTCCCTGATGCAATCGAGGCCATCGGCGCCGCCAAGCAGTGCGCCCGGCGGCTCGAAGCGCAGGTCGTGCAGGTGCGGGTCGCCGATCGCCACGTAGGGCGGATTCGACACGATCAGGTCGAAGCGCTCACCCGCCACCGGCGCGAACCAGCGACCGTGGCGGAAGTCGACCTCGAGATTCAGCTTGGTTGCGTTTCGCTTCGCAATCTGAAGCGCGGAGAGATCGGCCTCGACCGCCACGACCTTGCACCTGGGCCTTTCATGCTTGATCGCGAGCGCCACGGCGCCCGATCCCGTTCCCAGATCAAGAACATCTTTCGGGTTCCGCGCGAGCGCGAGATCGACCAGAAGCTCGGTCTCGGGCCGCGGGATGAGGACCGAGGGATTGACCGAGAACTCAAGGCCGTAGAACTCCTTGCGGCCGAGCAGATAGGCAACCGGAACGCCCGCCTTTCGCTTCTCGATCAATTCGAGAAACGCATTCTCGATTTCGAAGGGAATTTCCTCTTCGGGAGAGGCCGCAAGGCTCGCCTCGGAGAAGCCGCAGACCTCGGCGAGCAGGAGGCGCGCTTCGCGACGATCGATGCCCGAAGCCGCGATGGCTTCGGCAACCGTCACGCCGCCTTCTCTGCCAGCTGCGCGAGCTGCTCGGCCTGGTGCTCGGCGGCGAGCGCGCCGACGATCTCGTCGAGCTCGCCGTCCATGATCCGCTCGATCTTGTACAGCGTCAGGTTGATGCGGTGGTCGGTGACGCGGCCCTGCGGGAAGTTGTAGGTGCGGATGCGCTCGGAGCGGTCGCCCGAGCCGATCAGCGACTTGCGCGTGGAGGCGGTCTTCGCCGCGATCTCCTTCTCCTGCTTGTCCTTGATGCGCGCGGCGAGCACCGACAGCGCGCGCTCGCGGTTCTTGTGCTGCGAGCGCGAGTCCTGGCACTCCACCACGATGCCGGTGGGCAGGTGCGTGACGCGGATCGCCGAGTCGGTCTTGTTGACGTGCTGGCCTCCGGCGCCAGACGCCCTGAAGGTGTCGATGCGCAGCTCGGCCGGGTTGAGCACCACGTCGCCCACCGCGTCGGCCTCGGGCAGCACTGCCACCGTGCAGGCCGAAGTGTGGATGCGCCCCTGCGTCTCGGTCTCGGGCACGCGCTGCACGCGGTGCCCGCCCGACTCGAACTTCAGCCTGGAGTAGGCGCCCTGGCCGGCGATGCGCGCGATGACTTCCTTGTAGCCGCCCAGCTCCGAGGCGCTCTCCGAGATGAGCTCCACCTGCCAGCCCTGGCGCTCGGCGTAGCGCGTGTACATGCGGAAGAGGTCGCCGGCGAACAGCGCCGACTCGTCGCCGCCGGTGCCCGCGCGGATCTCGAGAAACAGGTTCTTGTCGTCGTTCGGGTCGCGCGGCAGCAGCGCCGCCTGCAGCTCGGCCTCGAGCTTCGTCATCGCAGCCTGCGCCGCCTTGAGCTCTTCCTCGGCGAGCGCCTTCATCGCCGGGTCGCCCGCCATCTCGCGCGCCTCCGCGGCATCGCGCTCGGCCTTCCGGTAGCTGCCGTAGAGCTCGACCTTGCCCGAGAGCTCGGCGTGCTCGCGCGACAGGCGCCGGAACGCGTCCATGTCGCGCGTGGCGTCCTCGGACGACAGCAGCCGGTTCAGCTCCTCCAGCCTCGCGCCCAGGCTGTCGAGCTTCGCGCGCAGCGAGGGTTTCAAGGCCGCAGTTTCAACTACGAATCCGGAACAGGCGCGCGAGCGTGTCGGCGAGCGTGCGCCGCTCCTCGCCCGTGGCCTCGTTGAGCGCCTGGGTGGGCGCGTGCATGAGCTTGTTGGTGAGGCCCTGCGAGAGCGCTTCCAGCACCTGCTTGGGATCGTCGCCGCGCGCGAGCATCTTCATCGCGCGCTCCACCTCGTGCCGGCGCGCGTCCTCGGCCCGGTCCCGCAGCGCGCGGATCAGCGGCACCGACTCGCGCACCTGCATCCAGTGCATGAACTGGCCGACCTGCGTGTCGATGATCGCCTCGGCCTGCTCGACCGCGGCGCGGCGCGCGTCGAGGTTGCCCTGCACGATGCCCTGCAGGTCGTCGATGGTGTAGAGGAACACGTCGTCGAGCTCGGCGACTTCCTGCTCGATGTCGCGCGGCACCGCGAGGTCGACCATGAACATCGGCAGCCGGCGGCGCGCCTTCAGCGCGCGCTCTACGAGCCCCTTGCCGAGGATCGGCAGCGAGCTCGCGGTGCAGGAAACGACGATGTCGTGCTCGTGCAGGTGCTCGGCCAGCTCGCGCAGCTCGATCGCGCGCGCGTTGAAGCGGTGCGCGAGCGCCTGCGCGCGCTCGAGCGTGCGGTTGGCCACCGTGATGCGCGCCGGCCCCTGCGCGGCGAAATGCGTGGCGCAGAGCTCGATCATCTCGCCCGCGCCGATGAAGAGCACCTTCTGGTCCTTCAGGCTGGGGAAGATGCGCGCCGCCAGCTTGACCGCCGCAGCCGCCATCGAAACGCTGTTGGCGCCGACCTGCGTCGTGCTGCGCACTTCCTTCGCCACCGCGAACGAGCGCTGGAAGAGCTTCCCGAGCACGAGCCCGAGCGTGCCGGCCGCCTCGGCCGAGCGCGCGGCCTCCTTCATCTGGCCGAGGATCTCCGGCTCGCCCAGCACCATCGAGTCCAGGCCGGAGGCGACGCGGAAGGCGTGGCGCACCGCCTGCTCGCGCGGCAGCATGTAGACATAGCGCTGCAGCTCATGCGCGTCGAAGCGGTGGTAGGCCGCGAGCCACTCGGCGGCGGCGCGGTGCTTGGCCTCGTCCAGGTCGCCGGAAAGGTAGATCTCGGTGCGGTTGCAGGTGGACAGGATCGCCGCTTCCGGTGCGAGCACGCGCTTCGCCTCGGCGAGCGCCTCCGAGAGCCGCTCGACGTGGAACACCACGCGCTCGCGCACCCCGAGCGGCGCGGTGTGGTGATTCAATCCGAGCGTGTAAAGCGACATGCGGCCGACTCAAGCTAAGGCCGCAGATTATAAGCGCTTTTCGACCTTTTCAGGCGGCCGTGCCGCGCAGCATTGCCTCGATCTTGTCGCTCGCCTGCGGCGGGCTGAACAGGTAGCCCTGCATCTGGTCGCAGCGCAGCAGGCGCAGCAGGCGCGCCTGATCCTCGGACTCGACGCCCTCGGCGACGACCTTCAGGCGCAGCGCCTGCGCGAGCGAGATGATCGTCGAGACGATGCTGGTGGCGTCCGCGTTCTCGGTCATCTCGCGGATGAAACTGCGGTCGATCTTCACAGCGTCGATCGGCAGGCGGCTCAGGTAGGCGAGCGAGGAGTGCCCGGTGCCGAAATCGTCGAGCGCGATGCTCGCGCCCGCCTCGCGCAGCGTGCGCAGCTTGCGGATGCTCGCCTCGATGTCCTGCATCAACAGGCTCTCGGTGATTTCCAGGTCGACGCCGTTGTCCGACGCGCCGAGCGCCGCCTGCACATCCTCGACGAAGCTCTTCTGGCGCAGCTGCAGGGCCGAAACGTTGACAGCGATGCGCGGCGGAGTGAGGCCTGCCGCCTGCCACTCGCGCCAGGTCCGCGTCGCGAGCTCGATCGCATGGCGTCCGGCATCGAGGATCAGCCCGGTCTCCTCGAGCACCGGCACGAAGCGCGCCGGCGAAATCAGCCGGTCGTCCGGCCCGAGCCAGCGCATGAGCGCCTCCAGTCCGACGATGCGGCGCGATTCCAGCTCCACCTTGGGCTGGAAGTGCAGGAAGATCTCCCGTTGCTCGACCGCGCGCCGCAGGCGGTTCTCGAGGTCCACCTGCTCCGCGACGCGCGCGTTGATGTGCGGCGCGTAGAAAAGGTAGCGCTCGCCGGTCTCCTTGGCCCGCTTGAGCGAGGCTTCTGCGTTTCGGAACAGCGTGTCGGCGTCGACGCCGTCGTCGGGAAACAGCGCGATGCCGGCCTTCGCCGAGATCTTGATCTCGCGCCCGTCGACCATAAACGGCGCGCCGAGCACCTCGTCGATCCTTTCCTGCAGCATGCGCGCCGGCTCCGAGGCGTCCTGGATGCCGGGCCGCATCACCGCGAACAGGTCGCCGCTCAGCCGCGCCACCCGGTTGACGTCGCCGACGGCCTCGCGCATGCGCCGCGCGGCCTCGCGCAGCACCTGATCTCCCGCGCTCTGCCCATAGGCGTCGTTGATCCACTTGAACCGCTCGATGTCGAACACGGTCAGCGCGAGCAGGCTCGAGGTCCGGCGCGAGGCCTCGATCGCCTGCATGAGGCGGTCCTGGAAGAGCGTGCGGTTCGGCAGCTCGGTGAGCGGGTCGTAAAGCGCGAGGTAGTTGAGCCGCTCCTGCTTGGCCTGCAATTCGAGCGCGAACTTCAGGTTGGCCACCATTTCGGAGATGAGCACGACCTCTTCCTGGTCGAAGTAGTCCGGCTCGCGCGCACGCAGGGTCACGACCGCGACCAGCGCGTTCTCGACGGTCACGGGCAGGATCGCCAGCGAAAAATTGTCGTCCTGAATCAGGCGGTTGTGTTCGTCGATGCGCACGTCGTTCATCACGTCGTTCGAGATGGTCACCAGCCGGCTGCGGATCGCGATCGCGAGCAGGCTCTTCGCGCCCTTCGGATCCCGGTTGTACTCGTCGATGATCCTCTGGTATCCGCCGGCGCCGGCATCGGTGCTGGCGCCGATCGACAGCCTGCCGTCGCCATCCACCTCGACCACGCGTGCCAGCGCGAAGCCGCCGCGCGCGACCGCGATCCGGCAAAACTCGTCGAACAGCGACCGCCGCTCGCGGATGCGCATTGACGCCGAGCTGGCGGCGCCCAGCAGATCGCGCATGCGCCCCAGTCGCGCGATGCGCTCCTCGCGCGCGCGCCGCTCGGTGAGATCGCGCAGCGTCGCGATCACCAGCGCGTTCGGGGGCGTGCCGACGGGCGCCAGGTTGATCTCCACCGGTATCTGGCGGCCGTCGCGATGCAGCGCGTACAGCGGCCGGCCGGAGACCATCGAGCGCCGCTTCGGATCCTTGAGGAACTCGGAGCGGTGCCCGATATGGGCGTCCCTGAGCTGCGCCGGCAAGAGCAGTTCGACCGGCTTGCCGATCAGCTCGTCGCGGCCGTAGCCGAACATCTTCTCCACCTCGCCGTTGACGAGCGTGATGCGGCCCGTGGCCTCGGCGACGATCATCGGATCGGGCGCGTTCTCGAGCACGTCGCGGAACATGCTCTCGGCTCTGCGCCGCGCCGCCCGCTCTCGCCGCTCCTGCAGCGCGCGCTCGATGGCGGCGGGCAGGCGCACGAGATTGGTCTTGAGAACGTAGTCGGTTGCGCCGTTCTTCAGCGCCCGGATCGCGTACTCCTCGCCGATCGTGCCCGAGACGAAGATGAACGGCACGTCGGGCGCGCGCTCGCGTGCGAGCGCGAGCGCGGCCATGCCGTCGAAATGCGGCATGGAGAAGTCTGAGATGATCACGTCCGGCGCAAAGTCCGCGATGCGGACCAGGAAGTCCTCCTCCCGATCTACGAGCCGGTGTTCGACGCTCAGGCCCGCTCGCCGCAGCTCACGAATTTCGAGCTCGGCGTCGGTGTGAAGGTCTTCGACCATCAGCAGACGAACGCGGGCAGCGTTTTCCGCAATCGCAGGCATGGCTACCCCGGCACCCGGTTGGCGAGGACCCAGTAAAGCCCGACCTTCACCACGACCTCGAAGAACTTCGCAAAATCAATCGGCTTGACGATGTAGCTGTTGACGCCAAGGCGGTAGCTCTCCACGACGTCGCGTTCCTCGTTGGAGGACGTCATGACGACGACGGGGATCGCGCGCATGCGCTCGTCGGCCTTGATGGCGCGCAGCACCTCGATGCCATCCAGGCGTGGCATCTTCAGGTCGAGCAGCAGGAGGCGCGGCAGCCGTGCGGAATCACGGCTCGCGTATTTGCCGCGGCAATAGATGAAATCGAGCGCCTCGACGCCGTCCCGCACCCAGACGAGGCGGTTGGCGAGGTTGTGCTTGCGGAGCGCGCGCTCGGTCATCTCCGCGTCCCGGGCGTTGTCTTCGGCCATGAGGATGTCGATTTCCTGCAGCTCGCTCATGCGGCGGCCTCCGCCCCCAGCGCAAAGTGGAACACGGCGCCCGCGCCGACCGCGCCTTCCGCCCATACGCGGCCGCCGTGGCGCGTCACCACGCGCTGCACGATCGCCAGGCCGACTCCCGTGCCCTCGAACTCGTCGTCGCGGTGCAGCCTCTGGAACACGTTGAAAAGCTTGTCGTAGTAGCGCATGTCGAAGCCGGCGCCGTTGTCGCGCACCGAGTAGACGGCCTGCGCGCCCTCGCGCCGGCCCGAGACCTCGACGCGCGGCGCGGCGGCGCGCGCGCTGTACTTGAGCGCATTGGCGATCAGGTTGACCCAGACGTGGCGCAGCAGCGCGCAATCGCCCCGCGCCTCGGGCAGCGCGCCAAGCTCGACGCTCGCCTGCGGGAACTGCGGCGCAATCTCGACGATCACTTCGCCGGCCAGCGCGCGCATGTCGACGCGCGAGCTCACGAGCGCGCGGCGGCCCACCTGCGAGAACTTCAGCAAGTCGTCGATCAGCCTCCCCATCTGCTCGGCGCTCGAGCGCACGACCGCGAGCAGCCGCCGCCCCTCCCCGTCCAGCCGCGCGCCGTAGTCCTCGTCGAGCATGAGCGAATAGCCGTGCACCGCGCGCAGCGGCGCGCGCAGGTCGTGCGAGACCGAGTACGAGAACGACTCCAGCTCCTTGTTCGCCGTCTCCAGCTCAGCGGTGCGCTCGCGCACCCGGTGCTCGAGTTCCGCGTTGAGCCGCCGCACGCGCTCGTAGAGCCGCGCGTTGCCGATCGCCACGGCGAGCTGCGTGGCCACCTCGTGCGCGATGGCGACCTGCTCCTCCGGAAACTCATTGCGCTCGCCGCCGAAACTCAGGGCGCCGAGCAGTTGTTCGCCGGAGATCATCGGCACGGCCATGTAATACAGCACTCCCGTTTCGAGCAACGCGTCGCGCTCCTTGCCCGGCGGCAGCGCGCGCGTGTCGATGACCTGCGCTTCGCCGCGCGCGAGCGCGGTCACGTCGCCCAGCAGGTGCATCGGAAAGCGCACGCCCTCGCCGATGTGCGTGCGGCGCCGGCCCGCCGATGCGAACCATTCGACATCGTTCGCCACGACGTCGATCAGATTGATGTTTGCCCGCGCGACGTCGAGCAGCGCGCGCAGGGGCTGCAGCACCGCGGCGGCGATGGCCTCCGGTTTCGCCTCGGCGATGATCGCGCGGTCAATCTCGTGCACGATGCGCAGGCGCTCCTCGTGGCGTGCCGAGGCGATCACCGCGCGCCGGCGCTCGTGCTCGCGCGCGGTCGCGACCCGCGCATGCAGCACGCCGTTTTCGAGCAGCAGCACCATCAGGACGAAGCTGCCGGCGAGCAATCCGTAGACGCGCCCCGCATACCAGCCGAGGTCGTAGCGGCCGGCGTTGAGCACGGCGGCGAGCGCGATCTCGAAGATCCAAACGCAGAGGGTGACCATCAGCCATAGGTCGACGAGCGTGCGCGACCGCCGGCGCCACATCACCGCCAGCGCGACGAGGCTGAGCGCCCAGCAGACCGACGCGACCGCGAACTTCGACGAGGCGTCGCTGTCGCCGCGCATGATCGCCGGCAGCGCGTCGTGCCCGACCGTCGTGACGAGCGTCAGGGCAGCGGCTGCGGCAAGGACCGAGACGACGCTGAGCGCGACAATGTTGCGGCCGCTTTGCGTCTGCGGCGCGGCCGGCGCCGCCGCGTCCTCGCGCTCCTTCAGGAAGGCATAGCCCAGCACGAACAGCGGAAAACCGCCGTGCCAGAGGAAATAGATCCAGGCCGTGGTCTGGGAGCCGGCGCCGAGCAGGCCGCCGGGCGCGAACAGTCCCGGAAAGCTCAGCAGGTGCGCCACCGCCATCGCCGCGCTGAACAGATACGCGCTCGCGAGCAGCAGCAAGGCGCGCGAGCGCAGGATGCCGAACTGGCCGAACAGCAGGACCGCGGTGATCAGCTCGTTGATGACGAGCGCCGACTGGTAGATCGGCAGGAACGCCGGCAGCGGCGGCAAGGGAGCCTTCGCGAACGGCGCCGCGGCCGCGAACACGAGCGCCGAAACCGCGACCACCGCGATCGCAAGCCGGCGCTGGGACCGGCGCGCGACGGAGGTGGAGAGGTAAGCGCTCGGCGCGCCTTCCGCGCGGGCGCGGAAAGCCGGACTGGAAATCGACGCACTCTCGGCCGACATGCGAGCCCCTTGACGGGAGCCGGACTGCGCAGGCGGCGCATCGGGCGCAGATCGCGCCGAACGCCCATCGTCCTGAACCCTTCTCCTGTGCTGGCGCGGTTGCTCCCCGTGCTCTGGATTCTAGGAACGGCCTTGCACGCTGGCTGTCAGGAAATCTTGATGGCGCCTCGTAGATCTACGATATGCGGCAGGTTTGACATTGGTTAACAAGAATGACCTTATCTCATTGTCCTGGACGCTAGTGCTTGCCCGTCAGCCCGTGGCGCAGCGCGAACTTGACGAGCGCCGGCAGGTCCTCGAGGCCCAGCTTGCTCATGAGGCGGCTTCGGTAGGTATCCACGCTCTTGGGCGAGACGGCAAGCCGCGCGCCGATTTCCGCGCTGGTGCAGCCTTCGACCATCAGATGGAGCACCTGGAGTTCTCGGCCGCTCAGGCGCGCCAGCGGGCCCGGATCGTCCTCGTTCTCCTTGCCGCCGACGTGCTCGGTAACGTCGAAAGCTATGCCCGCGACGCCGAGAGCGCCCGTCTCGTCCGGCAGCGGAAACTTCACCGCCAACCAGCGCACCGCGCTGCCATCCAGCAGCTGCGCATCGACCAAGTCCTTGACCGCGCCGCTGGTGCGCAAGACCTTTTCGTCGTTGGCGCGATAATGCTCCGCCATCGCCTGCGGCCAGACCTCGAAGTCGTCGCGGTCCCGGATGGACTCGAAGGACTTTCCCAGAATCCGTTCATAGCTTGCGCTCGTCCAGACATAGCGCAGCTTTGAATCCTTGATCCACGCAATGCCGGGCATGCTGTCGAGGAAGGCGCGCAGGCGCCCCTCGTTTTCTCGCAGTGCCAGGTCGGCAAGCTTGCGCGCGGTGATCTCGCGGCCCACGCCGCGGTAGCCGAGGAATTTTCCGTCCCTGCCGAATACCGGCTCGCCGTCGACCGAGTAATGGTGCAGCATGCCGTCTTCGCTCCGGCGCGCGGTCTCGAAGTCGCGGAACGGCAAATGCGCCGCCAGAACCTCGCGATGCCTTCGCCATCCCTCCGCGTCGGGCAGTTCGCTGGGCGTCTCCCAGCGCCTCTTGCCGATCCGGGAGGACACGAACCGCGTCGGGTCGAAGCGCCCGCCGGCTTGCAGCACCGTGAAGCGATGTTCAGGGTCGGTTTCCCAGTAGAAATCGCTCCACAGCATCATGATGCTGCGCAGGCGCTCTTCGGATTCGCCGGTCCGCCGCCCCGGCTCGGCGCGCGCCGCATCGCGGGTCTCGGACCGGGACCGCACTAGCGTCTGCAGGGCGCCGCGCGCCTTGTCGAGCAGCCGCTCCGCACGCTTCCGGCCTTCGATCTCCACGCAGCTGCCGAACCAGCGTACAACTCGCCCGCCGTCGCGCTGCGGCATCGCGGCGCCGAGATGCCAGAGATACTTTCCGTCGTGGCGGCGCAGGCGGTACTCGACTTCGTACGGATAGCCCTTCTTGAAGGCTTTCGTCCAGCGCGCGAGACAGTTTTCCCAATCGTCCGGATGCACGACACCACGCCAACCCCAGCCCTCCAGTTCCTCCGGGCTGCGGCCCGTATATTCCAGGACGCGCGCGTTGACGAAGTCGACCGATCCATCCGGACGCGCCGCCCAGATCATCTGCGGAACGCTGTCCGCCAGCGTCCGATAGAACTCGTCCGGCAAGAACCTGGGAACGCTCTTGCCGCGGCGCGCTGCTGAGGGGCGGGTGGACATTGCGAAAGAATGAGTCAGCGGCAGCCACGCGTCCAGACCGCGGCCGCTTGCAAGTGTCAGCATCGGTAAAAACCGACTGGCGGCGGCTATAATTTGGGACGAAACCCCAACCATCGCATGGATACCCTTGCCCGCATCAAGGACCTCGCCATCAAGGAGCTGTCGCTGGATCCGTCGAAGATCGATCCGAACGCGCCGCTCGCGGACCTCGGCGTGGACTCGCTCACTTTCATCGAGTTCATGTTCAAGATCGAGGACGAGTTCGGCGTGAAGGTCTCCGACGAGGACCTGCGCGGCATCAAGTGCCTCGCCGACCTCGAGCGCCACGTCGCCGCGTCGCTGCAGGCGGCGGGCAAGGCCTGAACGGCCGCCCCGGCCGTGGCCGCGCGCCGCGTAGCGGTCACCGGTATCGGCGCCGTCTGCGCGCTCGGCAATAACCTGGCCGATTTCCGCCGCGCGCTCGCCGAAGCGCGCTCCGGCGTGCGTGCGCTGCCGCCCGAAATCGCGATGGGCTCGGGCGTGCAGGTGGGCGCGCTCGCCTCCTCGTTCGATCCCGCCGCGCACTTCAAGGGGCCGGAAGCCGGGTCGCTCGACCGCGTCTCGCAGTTTGCGCTCGTGGCCGCGGCCGAGGCGCTCGGCTCCAGCGGTTTGAATCTTCCGAACGAAAACCGCGATCGCATCGGCGTGTACTGGGGCACCGGCATGGGCGGCGCGCATACGCTGGAGACGGCCTACAGCACCGTCTACGGCAAGCACGACTTCCGCCTGCGCCCGCTTTCGGTGGTGATGGCGATGAACAACGCCGCGGGCTCGAACGTCGCCGTGAAATGGGGCCTGCGCGGGCCGTTCGCCAACTTCTCCACCGCCTGCTCCTCCTCGGCGATGGCGATCGGCGAGGCGATGCACACGATCATGAGCGGCCGCGCCGATGCGATCGTCGCGGGCGGCGCCGAAGCCCTCCTCACGCCGGGCATGCTCGCCGCCTGGCAGGCGCTGCGCACGCTCGCGCCAGCGGACGCGGCCGACGCGTCGGCCTCCTGCAAGCCGTTCGACAAGCGCCGCGCGGGGCTCGTGCTCGGCGAAGGCGCCGCGGCGCTCGTGCTGGAAGACGAATCGCGCGCGCGCGCGCGCGGCGCCACGATCCACGCGCTCATCACCGGCTACGGCAACTCCTGCGACGCGGTGCACATGTCCAAGCCCGACCGCGACGGCCAGGTGCGCGCGATGAAGGAAGCGCTCGCGGAATCCGGCGTCGCTCCGGAGTCAATCGGCTACATCAACGCGCACGGCACCGCGACTATCGTGGGCGACACGGTGGAGTGCGACGCGATCAGGACAGTGTTCGGCGAAGCCGCGGCGCGCATCCCCGTGAGCTCCACCAAATCCATGCACGGCCA
>DATKKT010000019.1:0-3022 GCA_035542795.1 Burkholderiales bacterium | reverse complement strand
GAGCGCGTGCACTTGCGCCGCCTTGGCGCGCAGCCGCTCCGGCGGCACGCGCGGCGTCACCGCGAGCAGGATATGGCTCGCCTCGACCAGCTCGCCGGAGCTGAAGCGGCGCGCATTCTGCTCGTAGTAGCGCCTGCAGTCCTCCTCGTCCAGCCCCACTTCGGGGACTTCGGCTTCCAGCAGCCGTTCGAGGACTTCGTCTTCCTCG
The DNA here is from genome assembly GCA_035542795.1 of Burkholderiales bacterium. Taxonomy (GTDB): domain Bacteria; phylum Pseudomonadota; class Gammaproteobacteria; order Burkholderiales; family SG8-39; genus RBG-16-66-20. The sequence continues at coordinate 2,814 of DATKKT010000019.1, read as the reverse complement.
CCTTTCAATCCCAGCTGGGAGGCACGGGCCAGCAGGACCCGTCTCACCTCCTCCAGCCCGGGCTTCGCGTGCTCGTTGGCCGCCATCAGCGGCTGCGCACGATCTGGTAGGCGCGCGTGAGGTAGGCGACCGCGCCGAAGCCGCTCCAGATGTGCACCAGGCGAGAGAACGGGAAGACGAGGAAGATCGTCAGGCCGAGCACCAGGTGCGCCTTGAACACCGGCGCCACGTCGAACAGGAAGCCTGCCGCGCCGGCCTTGAACGTGGCGATATGCTGCGCCCAGTGCACGAGCTTGAGCATCTCGGCGCCGTCGCGGTGCTGCCAGGACACCGTGATGCTGTACAGGCCGAGCAGCAGCTGCGCGAGCAGCAGCCACAGCACGGCGTGGTCCATCGGCCGGCTGGTCGCGCGGATGCGCGGCTCGGACAGCCGGCGGTGCAGCAGCAGCACGAGGCCCGCGAGCGCCATCAGGCCCGCGGCGCCGCCGCCGACCATCGCCACCATCTGCTTGGCCGCGGGCTCCAGGCCGATCGCGTGCCAGAACGCGAGCGGCATCAGCAGCCCGAACAGGTGGCCGAAGAAGATGCCGAGCACGCCGAGGTGAAACAGGTTCGAGCCCCAGCGCAGCTGGCCGGTGCGCAGCATCTGGCTGGAGTCGCTCTTCCAGGTGTACTGCTCGCGGTCGAAGCGGATCAGCGAGCCGACGAGGAACACCGCGAAGCAGACGTACGGGTAGATGCCGAACAGCAGCTGGTCGAGGAAATCCGTCATGGCCGCGCTCCCTTTTCATAGAACTTCACCGGCTGCGGTCCGTCCATGAACGTGACCGGCTCTTCCATCCAGACCTTGTCGATCGCCGCGGGCGAGCTCTCCTCGCCGGGCATGCGCCGCGGCGCGAGCTTCTTCGTCAGCCCCGCCTCGCCCGCCGCCGCGAGCAGCGCCGCGAACACCGCGCTGTAGCGGCTGCCGCGCTCGGCGAGGCGGTCGCCCAGCGCCCTGAGGATCTCGGCCGTTTCCTTCAGGAGATTCCTGCCTTCCCTGGGATCGAGCACCGAGACGAATTCCAGGAAGGCCGGCAGGTAGTCGGGCAGCTCGCCGCCCGCCACCTCGAAGCCGCGGCTGGCGTAGGTCTCGGCGAGGTCGACCATCGCCTGGCCGCGGTCGCGCGACTCGCCGTGCACGTGCTCGAACAGATGCAGCGACAGCGCGCGCGACCTGTCGAACAGGTCCACGTAGCGCTCCTGGAGGACATGCAGTTCTTCTTTCTGCATTTCTTCAAGAAGCTGTACCAGTCCCTTGTCGCCGGAAAAAATCTCCTTGAGAAAGGGCAAACCCTCTACCAGCTCGGCTTCCGGGTAGGCGAGCAGCGCGGCCAGGGCGCGGGCGTTCGTCATCTAGGCCACCTGCTTGATCGCGATGGTGCGCGGCTTCTTGCCGCCGAACAGGCTCGGCTCGCTGACGCCGTCCGAGCAGCCGTTGCCGAACGAGAAGCCGCAGGAGCCGCGCAGGTCGTACGCGTTCTCCGCGTACTCGCGGTGCGTCGTCGGGATCACGAAGCGGTCCTCGTAGTTGGCGATCGCCATGATGCGGTACATGTCCTCGACTTGTGCGACGGACAATCCCACTTGCTTCAAGACAGAAAGATTCTTATTTTTTTCAACGACCAAAGACCGCATGTACGCGCGCATGGCGAGCATGCGCTCGAGCGCGAGCTTCACCGGCGCCTCGTCGCCCGCGGTGAGCAGGTTGGCGAGGTACTTGAGCGGGATGCGCAGCTGCGAGACGTCCGGGATCTCGCCGAAGCTGCCGAGCTGGCCGCTGTTGGCGGCCGCGCTGATTGGCGAGAGCGGCGGCACGTACCACACCATCGGCAGCGTGCGGTACTCCGGGTGCAGCGGGAAGGCGATCTTCCAGTCCATCGCCATGCGGTAGACGGGCGAGTGCTTCGCCGCTTCCAGCCAGGCGTCGGGCACGCCGTCGCGGCGCGCCTGCTCGATCACCGACGGGTCGTACGGGTCGAGGAAGAGCTTGAGCTGCGCCTCGTAGAGATCCTGCGGATCGGCCACGCTCGCCGCCTGCTCGATGCCGTCGGCATCGTAGAGCAGCACGCCGAGGTAGCGGATGCGGCCTACGCAGGTCTCCGAGCACACCGTGGGCTGGCCCACCTCGATGCGCGGGTAGCAGAAGATGCACTTCTCGGCCTTGCCGGTGGACCAGTTGTAGTAGATCTTCTTGTACGGGCAGCCCGACACGCACATGCGCCAGCCGCGGCACTTGTCCTGGTCGACGAGCACGATGCCGTCCTCCTCGCGCTTGTAGATCGAGCCCGAGGGGCAGCTCGCCACGCAGGTCGGGTTGAGGCAGTGCTCGCACAGGCGCGGCAGGTACATCATGAAGGTGTTCTCGAACTGGCCGTAGATCTCCTTCTGCACGTCCTCGAAGTTGTAGTCCTGCTTGCGCTTCTCGAACTCGCCGCCGAGGATCTCCTCCCAGTTCGGGCCCCATTCGATCTTCTGCATGCGCTCGCCGGTGATGAGCGAGCGCGGCCGCGCCACCGGCGCCGCCTTGGACTCGGGCGCCGTGTGCAGGTGCTCGTAGTCGAAGGTGAACGGCTCGTAGTAGTCGTCGATCTCGGGCAGGTTCGGATTGGCGAAGATCTTCGCCAGCAGCGCGAGCTTGCCGCCCTGCTTCGGCCGGATGCGGCCGCCCGCGGTGCGCTCCCAGCCGCCGTTCCAGCGCTTCTGGTTCTCCCACTCCTTGGGGTAGCCGACGCCTGGCTTGGTCTCGACATTGTTGAACCAGGCGTATTCCAT
>DATKKT010000018.1:0-10992 GCA_035542795.1 Burkholderiales bacterium | reverse complement strand
GCCGCGCACCGAGGTCAGCACCGTGTCGCCGGAGGTCAGCACGCCCGAATACACGCGGATGAACGAGAGCTGGCCGACGAACGGGTCGGTCATGATCTTGAACGCGAGCGCCGCGAAGGGCTCGTCGTCGCCGGGCTTGCGCGTGGCCGGCTCGCCCTTATCGGTCTCGCCCTTCACGGGCGGAATGTCCACCGGCGAGGGCAGGTAGTCGATCACTGCGTCCAGCATCGCCTGCACGCCCTTGTTCTTGAACGCGGTGCCGCAGAGCATCGGCACGATCTCGTTGGCGATCGTGCGCAGGCGCAGGCCCTTCTTGATCTCCTCGACCGAGAGCTCGCCCGATTCGAGGTACTTGTTCATCAGCTCTTCGTTCGCCTCGGCCGCGGCCTCGACCATCTTGCCGTGCCATTCCTTGGCCTCGGCCTGCAGCTCGGCGGGGATCGGCTTCTTCTCGAACTTCATGCCCTGCGAGGCCTCGTCCCAGTAGATCGCCTGCATCGCCACCAGGTCGACCACGCCGGCAAACTTGTCCTCCAGGCCGATCGGAATCTGGATCGGCACGGGATTGCCCTTCAGGCGCTCCTTGATGTGGCCGTAGGACTTGAAGAAAGTCGCGCCGACGCGGTCCATCTTGTTGATGAACGCGAGGCGCGGCACGCGGTACTTGTTCGCCTGGCGCCAGACCGTCTCCGATTGCGGCTGCACGCCGGCGACCGCATCGTAGACCATGCAGGCGCCGTCCAGCACGCGCATCGAGCGCTCGACCTCGATCGTGAAGTCGACGTGGCCTGGCGTGTCGATGATGTTGATGCGGTGCTCCGGATAGGACATGTCCATGCCCTTCCAGAAGCAGGTGGTCGCCGCCGAGGTGATGGTGATGCCGCGCTCCTGCTCCTGCTCCATCCAGTCCATCGTCGCGGCGCCGTCGTGCACCTCGCCGATCTTGTGGTTCACGCCGGTGTAGAACAGGATGCGCTCGGTGGTCGTCGTCTTCCCGGCGTCGATGTGCGCCGAGATGCCGATGTTCCGGTAGCGTTCGATGGGAGTCTTGCGGGCCACGGCCATGTCCTTGGTTAGAACCGGTAGTGCGAGAAGGCCTTGTTGGCCTCCGCCATGCGGTGCACTTCCTCGCGCTTCTTCATCGCGCCGCCGCGGCCTTCCGCGGCCTCAGCGAGCTCGCCCGCCAGGCGCTGCGTCATCGACTTCTCGCCGCGCTTCTGCGCCGCCTCGCGGATCCAGCGCATCGACAGCGCCACGCGCCGCACCGGCCGCACCTCGACGGGCACCTGGTAGTTGGCGCCGCCCACGCGCCGGCTCTTCACCTCCACGACCGGCTTCACGTTCTGCACCGCCTGCGCGAACACCTCGATCGGGTCCTTGCCAGACTTCGACTTGATGAGGTCGAGCGCGCCGTAGACGATGCTCTCGGCGACCGATTTCTTGCCGCGCGTCATCAGCACGTTGACGAACTTCGCGAGCTCGACATTCGCGAATTTCGGGTCGGGCAGGATCTCGCGCTTGGGGACTTCTCTGCGGCGGGGCATGCGTCTGGTCTCTCTTCTCTCAGGCCGACTTGGCCATCTTGGCGCCGTACTTCGAGCGCGCCTGCTTGCGGTCCTTCACGCCCTGCGTGTCGAGCGAGCCGCGCACGATGTGGTAGCGCACGCCGGGCAGGTCCTTGACGCGGCCGCCGCGGATCAGCACCACCGAGTGCTCCTGCAGGTTGTGGCCCTCGCCGCCGATGTAGCCGATCACCTCGAAGCCGTTGGTCAGGCGCACCTTGGCGACCTTGCGCAGCGCCGAGTTGGGCTTTTTCGGGGTGGTCGTGTAAACGCGCGTGCAGACCCCCCGCTTCTGCGGGGACCTGCCGAGGGCCGGCACCTTCGATTTGGCCTTCTTGGCGCCGCGCCCGTGGCGCATTAACTGATTGACGGTAGGCATCTTTTCCCGTGTTTTGGCGTTTCCAGAAACGAACCGGGCGGCCACGTCAGCTGCACGCGTAGCCGCCCAGGGGGTCCAAAAAAGAGGCCGGATTATAAAGAGCTTTTTGGTGCGGCGCAAGGTTTCATGGCGCGGGAATCTGCACGAAGCCGAAGCGGCGCGCAGCCTGCCTGCGATCCAGCTTCGGCAGCCGAACGGCCTGCTCCTCGAATGCGGCGAGATCGCGGTCATTGAGCAGCGCGAGGCCAGTTTTGCCTTGCATCAACATTGAGCCCTCGTCGTCGAGGAACGCCTGCTCGGATGCGAACGGCCGGCCGCAGTGATCGACGAGCGCCTCGCCCTCCAGGTGCACGACGAGCGGCGCGTAGGCGAGCTGCACGAACACGCGCTGCGGGCCGTTCTGGAAATACCAGCAACCGCGCGAATCGGGCTGGTAGTTGCGCGAGATGAAGTCGCGCAGCGCCGGATTGCCGATTCTTTCTCCCTTCAGCAGCCAGTTCCCGCGCCGGTCGAGCGCCAGCCAGCCGTAGACGTCGGGCACGTTCGGCCATTTCGCCAGGCTGCGCAGCACCGCCTCGTCCATCGCGCGGGCCATATTACACTCCGAGTACATGGCGAAAGAGGACTTCAAGTGCGTGCACCGGCTGCGCGTGCGCTGGGCGGAGGTGGACATGCAGAAGGTGGTGTTCAACAGCCACTACCTCACCTACATCGACACCGCGGTCGCCGACTACTGGCGCGAGATTGGGCTGGACTACCCGGAAGGCTACGTGAGCCGGTACGCGAATGACGTTTTCCTGCGCAAGGCGACCGTGGAGTACCTCGGCTCGGCGCGCTACGACGACGAGCTGGCGGTGTATTGCCGCGTCGCGAAGCTGGGCCGCAGCAGCTTTACCTGGGCGTTCGAGATCCACGCGGCCGAACTGCTGCTCACCGCCGAGCTGGTCTACGTAAACGTCGACACGACGACGATGAAATCGGCGCCGCTGCCCGGGGAGCTGCGCGAGCGCGTGCGCGCCTACGAGCGCTTCAAACCGACCGAGGCCTGAGATGCTCTACTGGGAAGACCTGAAGGACGGCGGCAGCGTCGAAATGGGCAGCCACACCTTCACCGAGGAAGAGATCATCGCCTTCGCGCGCCAGTTCGATCCGCAGCCTTTCCACACGGATCCGGAAGCGGCAAAGCACACGTTCTTCAAGGGACTCATCGCGAGCGGCTGGCACACCTGCTGCGTCGCGATGCGCCTGATGGTGGACAAGTACGTCTCGCGCTCGGCGAGCCTCGGCTCGCCCGGCCTGGACAACATCCGCTGGCTCGCGCCGGTGCGCGCGGGCGACACCATCACCTATCGCCGCGTCACCACTGCGGCGCGCGTCTCGGAAAGCAAGCCCGGCGTCGGCCTCGTGCAATCGCGCTGGGAGGCGGTCAACCAGCGCGGCGAGACTGTGATGACGATGGAAGGCTGGGGCATGTTCCGCCGCCGCCCGGCGGCGTAGCCCGCCTAGCGGCGCTCGCGCAGGCCGTAGACGGCCATGAACAGGCGCGCGAAGCGGTAGGCAAGCCAGACGCGCACGCGCAGATCGAGCGAGAGGCGCGCCCAGTAGTTCGGCGGCACGGCGCGCGCCCGGTTCTCGATCGCATCGTGCAGGCTGGCGCGCAGCTCCGACGCGAAGCCGGCGTCGTCGACGAGCACGTTCGCTTCGCGCGCGAGCAGCAGGCTGAACGGATCGATATTGGAGGACCCCACCGTGGCCACGCGCCCGTCGAAAACCGCCACCTTCGCGTGCAGCAGGCTGGAGTAATACTCGTAGATGCGCATGCCTGCGGCGAGGAACTGCCGGTACATCGCGCGCGAGGCGTAGTGCTGGACCGGGTGATCCGCCTTGCCCTGCAGCAGCAGCGTGACGGCGACGCCACGCCGCGCGGCGTCGAGCAGCGCCCGGCGGAAGCGGCGCGTCGGGAAGAAGTACGCATTGGCGATGAGCAGTTCCGAGCGCGCGGCGGCGATCTGCTCCAGGTACGCGCGCTCGATGTCGCGGCGGTGCCGCAGGCTGTCGCGCTGGACGAGCGCGGCGCGCTGCGTTCCGATCGGCGCGCCCGCCGCCGGCGCCTGCCGCGCGGCACGCGTCGCGCGCACGCCCCGTTCCCGCCAGCGCCGGCCGAGCGTCGCCCAGGACACGCGCGCCCAGAGCCGAGCCGCGGCCGCGCGCAACTGCGCGGCGAGCGGCCCTTCGATGCGCACCGCGTAGTCGAACTGCGGCGGGCTCGGCTCGGGGGTATCGAAGTCGTCGATGATGTTGATGCCGCCGATGAACCCGATCGCGCCGTCGACGCAGGCGAGCTTGCGGTGCATGCGGCGCAGACGGCTGCGCTGCTTCCAGGGGGGCCAGGCGCTCACCTGCGGGCGGAACACGAGCAGCTCGACGCCCGCGCTCTCGAGCGAGCTGCGGAAGCGCGGCGCGAAGTCGCGCGCGCCGAAGCCGTCGACGAGCAGGCGCGTGGCCACGCCGCGCGCGGCGGCGCGCGCCAGCGCGTCGCTGATCAGGCTGCCGGTCTCGTCGTCGGCGTAGATGTAGGTCTCGAGGAAGATCTCCGAGCGCGCCGCGTCGAGGGCGGCGGCGAGCGCCGGGAAGTACTGCTCGCCGTTGCGCAGCAGCGTGAGCCTGTTGCCGCCGACGTACTCAGGCACGCTCGAGCTCCGCGCTGAGCGCAAGATGGTCCGACAGCAGCGACCAGGGCGGCCCGCGGTGCACGCGCGCGCTCGCGACCCTGAAGCCGCGCACGTAGATGCGGTCCAGCTGCAGCACCGGCATCAGGCTCGGAAAGGTGCGGCTGTGACGTCCCTTCGCGGCGACCGACACCTCCGTCATGCCGAGCTTGCGCTCGAGAATCGAGCTCGCTCGAACGCGCCAGTCGTTGAAGTCGCCGGCGACGATCGCCGGCTGATCGCGCTCGACGATCGTCTCCAGGCGCGCCGCGATGGCGTCCAGCTGCCGCCGCCGGCCGCGCTCGTGCAGCGACAGATGCACGCACAGGCAGTGCAGGTTGCGCTTCCAGCCCGGCACCTTGACCACGGTGTGCAGCATGCCGCGCCGCTCGAAGCGGTGGTCGGAAATGTCCTGGTTCTCGTGCGACAGGATCGGGTAGCGCGACAGCAGCGCGTTGCCGTAGTGGCCGTACTGATGCACGCGGTTGCGGCCGTAGACGTGCTGCAGCTCGTCGCCTGCGAGGAACTCGTGCTGCGCCTGCCCCGGCCACGACGCGTAGCGCATGGCATGGCGCTCGTTCAGCCCCTGCACCTCCTGCAGGAACACGAGGTCGGGCCCGAGCAGGCGCAGGCCCTCGCGCAGCTCGTGGATCACCACGCGGCGGTTGAACTGCGACAGGCCCTTGTGGATGTTGAGCGTGACGACGCGCAGCATCAGGACGCTCCCGCGCGCAGGTCGAGGCGAAAGCGCTTCTCGAGCAGGTCGGCATCGTCGAAATGACGGCGGCCGACGAAGGCGGTCGCCTGCCGCCCCCATTGGCGCATCGCGCCCGCCGAGGCGATCCCCATCGGCCAGAACAGGAACCGCTCGGCGCGCTCGCTGCCCGCCACCAGGCCGTCCTCGCCGAAGGCGCTCGCGCGCCCCGGGCCGAATCGCTGCAACGAGCGCAGCTCCGCGTAGGGCCGCAGCTCGTAGCGCACCAGGCTGTCGGAGCCGTGCGTGATGCCGACGCGCTCGATGTAGTGCGTGCCGCTCGCGACGCGCAGCAGCGGCCGCTCGCCCGGCGCGAGGCGCGGCAGCGCCTGCGGCGCCAACAGCCATTCCTCGGTGTCGTCGGGCGGGGACCGCGGCTCGGCGCGCGGCGTAGGAAAGAACAGGTGAAAGCAGCCGCAGGGATGGATCGAGTCGTAGACGAGCGGCTCGCCGTCGGGCGCGAGCGTCACGCGCCAGACCAGGCCGTCGAGCTTGCCGGCGAGAATGTCGTCCTCCGATCGCGGCGGGCGCTCCGAAAACCAGACCGTGTAGACGAGCTGCAGCAGCACGCGCCCCTCGTAGCGCGTCCAGGCCGGCCGCGCATAGACCGCGAGGTCGGCCGCGTCCACGCGCGGCGGCGCGCCCTCGCGCGTCCAGCGCAGCGCCCCCGGGCGGTCGTAGTCGGCGCGCACGGCGACCTCGAAGCTGGGCGCGTAGGCGGCGAAGAGCTGCGCGAGCTCGTCCTCGCCCGGCTCCGGGATGCCGAGCGGATTCGCCGCGCTGCGCGCGAGGATCGCCGCCACGCGCGCGCGCGGCAGCGCCCGCGCGGGCGGCGGCGCATAGCGGATCAGCGTGGCGCCCTCCGGCACCACGGGCTCGCGCGCGAAGCTCGCGCGCGTCTCCGCCTCGTAGCGCCGCACGCCGGATGCGAACGCGAGCCTCGTCAGCGCATAGAGGCCGAGAAGGCGATCGAGGCTCGAGTAGTCGTCGGGCACCTGCGCGCGCTCGAGGAGCGCCCGGCGCGCATCGGGCTTGGCGAGGTCGACTTCGCGCAGCAGCTTGCCGCAGCGCTGCGTGCGCGCGACGAACTCCGCGACCTCCGGCACCCGGCCGGGAGGCAGGTTCTGGATCTCGTAGCGGCGCGCCTCCTGGTCGAGCGCGAGCATGCGGTCGGCGAGCGCCTGCAGCGCGTTCTCGTCCGCGGACGCGAGGGGGCGCAGGGCGGCCAGCAGCCGGCTGACGCGCAGATACGGGAAGCCAGGGATGCGCGCGTCCTGCGCGTCGCGCACCTGCGCTTCGGCCACCTGCGCGTCGAGCTGCGCGAACCATTCCGCGCAATCGCGCAACGGTCCGCCCGCGGCCTCGAGGTGCTCGGCGAAAGGTGCCTCGAGCGAGGCGCAGCCGGCGAGCAGCAGCGCGGCCGCGGCGAGCGTCAGCGAGCGCATGACTGCACGATCCGGATCGCGTCGCGGTTGGACCAGGAGAAGCAGTGCTCGGCGGCCTCGCGCCAGGCCAGCCATTGGCTGGCGACGTGCTCGTCCGGAGCCAGGATCACCGGCGCGCGCTCCGGCAGCTGCAGGCTGAACACGTGCTCCGTGTTGTGCGTGGTGCCCGGCGCGAAGCGGTGGCGCCACTGGGCATAGATTTCGAACGTGTAAGCGAGGTTCCAGCGCCGCAGCTCGAGCGGGGCCGCCTCGATGCCGGTCTCCTCGCGCACTTCGCGCAGCGCGGCCGCCGCGAGCGGCTCGTCCGGCCGGTCGAGCGAGCCGGTCACCGACTGCCAGTAGCCCGGCCGCGCCGCGCGCTCGAGCAGCAGCACTTCGCCCTGCGCGGTATGCACGACGACGAGCACCGAGACCGGCAGCTTCGGCGTCATCGGCGGCGCGTCACCGCCGATCGTTGTACAGGCTCGGCAGCCGCGGCTCGCCGTCGAGGAAGACGGCGAAGAACGGGTGCCCGCGCTCGGCCCAGGCGGCCGCGGCCGAGGCGAGAACGTCGAGCAGCGTGCCGCGCTCGACGAGGGGAACCTGCGCGGCGCCCTCGAACAGCAGCACGTAGCCGCCGGCCGCCATCCAGCTCAGGTCGCAGAGGCAGTCCTCGAGCGCGTCCCAGTTGCCGCCGAACCAGGCCGGAAACCGCAGCTCCGCCGCGATGCGCGCGAGGAGCTGGTCCTTGTCGGTCGCGCCCGCCAGGCCGATGCGCAGCACGCGCAGCTTGCTGCCGCGCGCCGCGTCGAGGATCTCGTCGCTGCGCGCGCTGCGATACACGCCCGATTTCGCCGGATCGCTCAGCCGCTGCAGGAGCTTGCTCATTCGAGGATGCGCTTGAAGCTTCGGTAGTGATCGTCGGTGTAGTAAAGCGTACCATCGCGGCCCGCGACGATGCGACGCGCGCCGCGATCGCGCGCGCCGGGCGTCTTCACCGTGTACTCGCGGTACCAGCCTCGCTCGCGCGCAGGCAGGAGCTTCTCGCGGTTGCCGAACGTTGCGCCGTCGCGCGGGGTGGAAAACGGCCCGCCCTGCCTGATCAGGGCGATCGTCTCGCGCGCCTCGGGGGGCAGATGCGCGCTCCTGACCTCCCCGGGCGGAAACGCAAGGACGCTCGAGGCGAGAAAGAACAGCAGCCCCTGCAGCAACCTCACTGCGGCGCCGAATTTCGCAGGCGGATGTGCAGCTCGCGCAGCTGGCGCTCGGTCACGGGCGAAGGCGCGCCGGTGACGAGGTCCTGGCCGCGCTGCGTCTTCGGAAAAGCGATCACGTCGCGGATCGCGTCGGCGCCCGCCATCAGCGCGACCAGGCGATCGAAGCCGAAGGCGATGCCGCCGTGCGGGGGCGCGCCGTACTGCAGCGCCTGCAGCAGGAAGCCGAACTTCGCCTGCTGCTCCTCGCGCGAGATCCTCAGCGCATTGAACAGCGCCTCCTGGATCTCCTGGCGGTGGATCCGCACCGAGCCGCCCGCGATCTCCCAGCCGTTCAGCACGAGGTCGTAGGCCTTGGCATAAGCCTTCTCGGGGCTCGCCGCCATGAACTGCTCGTGGCCGTCCTTCGGGCTCGTGAACGGGTGGTGCCGCGCTTTCCACTGCTTCGACTCCTCGTCGAACTCGAACATCGGGAAGTCCACCACCCACAGCGGACGCCAGCCCTTCTCGGCGAGGCCGCGCTCGTGGCCGATCTTCTGGCGCAGCGCGCCGAGGCAAGCGTTGCAGGCATCGGCCTTGTCGGCGCCGAAGAACACGAGGTCGCCGTCTTTCGCGCCGGTGCGCTCGACGATGGCCGCGAGCGCCTTCGCGTGCAGGTTCTTCACGATCGGCGACTGCAGGCCCTCGGCGCCCTTGTCGCGCGCGTTCACCTTGATCCAGGCGAGGCCCTTGGCGCCCAGTCCGCGCACGAACTCGGTGTAGCCGTCGATCTCGCCGCGCGTGAGCGCGCCCCCGCCCGGCACGCACAGCGCCGCGACGCGACCGCCCGCGGCATTGGCCGGGCCGGCGAACACCTTGAACTCGACGTCCTTCATGACATCGGTGAGCTCGGCGAGCTTGAGCGCCACGCGCAGGTCCGGCTTGTCCACGCCGAAGTCGCGCATCGCCACGTCGTAGGGCATCACGGGAAACGGGTCGGGCAGGCTTTCGCCGAGCACTTCCTTGAACAGGTGGCGCGCGAGCCCTTCCATGAGCGCGCGGATTTCGCCTTCCTCGAGGAACGAGGTCTCGATGTCGATCTGCGTGAACTCCGGCTGCCGGTCGGCGCGCAGATCCTCGTCGCGGAAGCACTTGACGATCTGGTAATAGCGGTCCAGGCCCGCGATCATCAGCATCTGCTTGAACAGCTGCGGGCTCTGCGGCAAGGCGTAGAACTGGCCGTCGTGGATGCGCGAGGGCACGAGGAACTCGCGCGCGCCCTCGGGCGTGGACTTGTAGAGCACGGGCGTCTCGACGTCGATGAAGCCGTGGCTGTCGAGGTAGCCGCGCGCGGCGCGCGCCGCGGCGTGCCGCAGGCGCAGATTGCGCTGCATCGGCTCGCGCCGCAGATCGAGAATGCGGTTCTCCAGCCGCACGGTCTCCGACAGGTTGTCGTCGTCCATCTGGAACGGCGGCGTGAGCGAGGGGTTGAGGATCTCGAGCTCGTGCGCGAGCACCTCGATCTCGCCCGAGCGCAGGTTCAGGTTCACCGTGCCGGCGGGGCGCGCGCGCACCACGCCGCTCACCTTGAGCACGAACTCGGAGCGCACGCGGTCGGCGAGCGCGAACGCCTCCTGGCGGTCCGGGTCGCAGACCACCTGCGCGAGCCCCTCGCGGTCGCGCAGGTCGATGAAGATCACGCCGCCGTGGTCGCGGCGCCGGTGCGCCCAGCCCGCGAGCGTGACCTTCTGGCCGATCAGGCCGGCATTCAGGTCGCCGCAGTAGTGCGTTCGCATGCCCATCGAGCTCGCCCGTCCCTTATTTGCCGGACGGGCCGCCGCCCGGCGGCACCACGCCCATCGAGATGATGTACTTCAGCGCCTCGTCCACGGTCATGTCGAGCTCGATCGCGTCCTTGCGCGCGATGATGACGAAGTAGCCGCCGGTCGGGTTCGGCGTCGTCGGCACGTAGACGCTGATGTAGTCGCCCTGCAGGTGGTTGGCGACGTCGCCGCCCGGAATGCCGGTGAGGAAAGCGATGGTCCACATGCCCTCGCGCGGCCACTGCACGAGCATCGCCTTGCGGAAGGCGTGTCCGGTGGACGAGAAAAGCGTGTCCGAGATCTGCTTCACGCTCGAGTAGATCGAGCGCACCACCGGGATGCGGTGCAGCAGCTCGTGCCACAGCTCTACGAGGCGCGCGCCGAGGAAGTTGGTCGCGAACACGCCCGTGAGGAAGACGATCACGAGCGCGATCACCACGCCGAGGCCCGGGATATGCACGCCGAACACCGACTCGGTGCGCCAGGCCTGGGGCACGAGCAGCAGCGTCTGGTCGAGCGCATCGACGATGAGCTTCAGCACCCAGATCGTGATGACGAGCGGGATCCAGATCAGCAGCCCGGTGATGACGTATTTCTTCATCGATTGAAAACAACAGGCCCGGCAAGCTGCCGGGCCCGTGGTTGCGGCCCTTTGGGTGTCAGTTCGTGGTGCCGGCGGTCACTTTCTTTTCCGCCTTCGATTCCGGCTTCGCCTCGCTCTTGGCTTCGGTCTTGGTCTCGGCCTTCGCGTCTGCCTTGGCCTCCGGCTTCTTGCCCGACTTGCCGCCCTTGAAGTCGGTGGCGTACCAGCCCGAGCCTTTCAGCTGGAAGCCGGCCGCGCTCAGCTGCTTCTCGTACTTCCTCCTGCCGCAGGCGGGGCACTTTGTCAGCGGCGCCTCGGAGACCTTCTGCAGGTGGTCCTCCTGGTGGCCGCAGGCCGCGCAGCGGTACTCGTAAATCGGCATGGCGATGTTCCAAGTTCCTGAATCAGCGCGGATTATACCGCGTCGCGGCGGCGCTCAGAACGGGATGTCGTCCTCCATGTCGTCGAACTTGCCCGCAGGCTTTTTCGCCGGCGCGCCCGCCGCCTTGGCCGGCGCGTCGCCTCTCGGCTCGCCGCGGGGTTCGCCTCTGGGCTCGCCCGCTCCC
>DATKKT010000017.1:0-11679 GCA_035542795.1 Burkholderiales bacterium | reverse complement strand
GCCACCAAGAAGTAGGAAATCGGGGTCAGAGCCCGATTTCGAGTTGATCTGCGGACGCCGCCGAGAAATCGGGCTCTGACCCCGATTTCTAGACCCCGATTTCTAAGGCAGTTTGTTGTGCGTGCCGTCGCAGAACGGCTTGTTGCCGCTGCGCTTGCAGCCGCACAGCCAAACCTTCTGCGCCTCGGTCATCGTGAACTTCACGGGCGTGAACTCGGTCGTCTTGTGCGAGCCGTCGCAGAACGGCTGGCGCTTCGACTGCCCGCACTGGCACCACCAGTAGTCGCCCGGCGCGAGCTCCACCGCGTAGGGGCCCTTCTGCGGAATCAGCGGCTCGGCCACGGCGCTCGCGGACTCAGGCGAACCCGCCGCCGTGCGCGAGGTTCTCGAAGCGCGTGAACTGGCCGAGGAAGGCGAGGTCCACCTTGCCGATCGGGCCGTTCCTCTGCTTGCCGATGATCACCTCGGCGCGGCCCTTCGACTCCGGCTTCTCGGGGAAATAGACCTCGTCGCGGTAGATGAACAGGATCACGTCGGCGTCCTGCTCGATCGCGCCAGACTCGCGCAGGTCCGACATCATCGGCCGCTTGTCGTTCCTCTGCTCCACCGCGCGCGACAGCTGCGACATCGCCACCACCGGCACCTGCAGCTCCTTGGCGAGCGCCTTCAGGCTGCGCGAGATCTCGGAGATCTCGGTGGCGCGGTTCTCGCCCTGCACGTCGCTCGAGGCCGACATGAGCTGCAGGTAGTCCACCACCACCAGGCCCAGCTTGCCGCACTGGCGGCGCATGCGGCGCGCGCGCGAGCGCAGCTCGAGCGGGTTGAGCGCGCCGGTCTCGTCGATGAAGATCGGCGCGTTGTGCAGGCGCTCCATCGCCGAGGACAGGCGGCTCCACTCCTCGTCGGCGAGCCGCCCGGTGCGCATCTTGTGCTGGTCGACGCGCGCGATCGAGCCCAGCATGCGCATCGCGAGCTGCGTGGCGCCCATCTCCATGCTGAAGATCGCCACCGGCAATCCGTTGTCTACCGCGACGTGTTCCGCCATATTCAGCGCGAGCGCGGTCTTGCCCATCGACGGGCGCCCGGCGACGATGATCAGGTCGCCCGGCTGCAGGCCGGCGGTCTTCTCGTCGAGATCCAAGTAGCCGGTCGGCACGCCGGTGACGTCGGACTTGCTCTCCTGGTGGTAGAGGTGGTCGATGCGCTCGAACACGCGCGCGAGCACCGGCTGGATCTCCTCGAATCCCTGCGTGCCGCGCTGGCCCTTCTCGCCCACTTCCAGGATGCGCGTCTCGGCCTCGTCGAGCAGCTGGCCGACCTCCTTGCCGGCGGGCGCGAGCGCGCTCTCGGCGATCTCGGTGGCCACCTGCGCGAGGCGCCGCTGCACCGAGCGCTCGCGCACCAGCTCCGCGTAGCGCCGGATGTTGAGCGCGCTCGGCGTGTTCTGCGCGAGCGAGCCCAGGTAGGCCGGGCCGCCGGTGCGGTCCTTGTCCTCGCCCGCCTCGACCGCCTCGGAGACCGTGACCACGTCGGCCGGCTTGCCCTGCTCGATGAGCCGCGCGATGTGCCGGTAGAGGCGGCGGTGGTCGTCGCGGTAGAAGTCCTCCGCCGAGACGATGTCGGCGATCTTGTCGAAAGCCTGGTTGTCGAGCAGCAGCCCGCCGAGCAGCGACTGCTCGGCTTCGACCGAGTGCGGCGGCACCTTCAGCGCGAGGAGCTGGGGATCGCCGGGCTCGCTGCGGCGCGCTTGAGGCTGTGCCATGGGGGTCGACCCATTCTAGAAAAGAAAAAGGGCTGTTGCCAGCCCTTTTTGCGCCGCGACCGTGCGGAAAAATCTCAGCTCTCGCCGATCACCGATACCGTAATCGTGACAACCACGTCGGAGTGCAGCGCGATCTGAATCGGGTAGTCGCCGACCTGCTTGAGCGCGCCCGTGGGCATGCGCACCTGCGAGCGCTCGACCTCGTGGCCCATCGCCTTCAGCGCGTCGACGATGTCGTAGTTCGTCACCGAGCCGAACAGGCGGCCGTCGACGCCGGCCTTCTGCGTGATCTTCAGCGCCTGGCCGTCGAGCTTCGCGCCGCGCTCCTGCGCCTGCGCGAGCGCCGCGGCCTGCGCCTTCTCCAGCTCCGCGCGCTTCGCTTCGAACGCCTTCAGGTTCTCGGCGGTCGCGCGCTTGGCCTTGCCCTGCGGAATCAGGTAGTTGCGCGCGTAGCCGTCCTTCACCTTGACCACGTCGCCGAGGTTGCCGAGGTTGGCCATGCGCTCCATCAGAATGACTTGCATCTGCAGTTCTCCTTCGCCCGGCTCAGTGCAGGTCGGTGTACGGCATCAGCGCGAGATAGCGCGCGCGCTTGATCGCCGTCGACAGCTGGCGCTGGTAGCCGGCCGAGGTGCCGGTGATGCGCGCCGGGATGATGCGGCCGTTTTCGTTGATGAAATCCTTGAGGATGTCCACGGCCTTGTAGTCGACCCACTCGATCTTCTCGGCGGTGAAGCGGCAGAACTTGCGGCGCCGGAACAGCGCGCGCTGTCCCCGGTCCTTCTTGTCCTTGCCTTTGCCCTTGAACTTGCCCTTGCCCCGTCTCGGTGGTGCCATGTCAGTGTCCTTCCACGAATTCGATGTTCGTCACGTGCAGCACCGGACGCTTCGAGCGCCGGCTCTTCGCACACAGAAATCCTTCCGCCTTCAGGCTGCGCCCGAGCGCCGTGCCCGCCAGCAGGCGCGCCTGCGCCTCGAAGGCCACCGCCTCGATCTCGGCCTCGACCTTGCGCCGGGCGCCCGCCTCAGCGCGCTCGGAATCGTGGCGCAGCCGGAACTCGACGACCGGGACCCCGGCCGGCGTATGCCGCAGCGGCTTCAATTCCGTGATCAAGCCGGAAATCTCGACCTTGTTCGCCGGCTGGCTCAAGCCGCCGGCGCCGGCGCAGGCGCCGCCGCGGGCGCGCCCGGCGCGGCGCCTTCCGCCGGCCTGGCCTCGCCCATCATCGAGCGCGACTTCTCTTCCTTCATCATCGGCGAGGGCTCGGTGTAGGCCTTGGTCATCTTCACGGTCAGGTGGCGCAGCACCGCGTCGTTGAAGCGGAACGCGTGCTCGAGCTCGGCGAGCGTCTCGCCGTCGCACTCGATGTTCATGAGCACGTAGTGCGCCTTGTGCACCTTGGCGAGCGGATACGCGAGCTGGCGCCGGCCCCAGTCCTCGAGCCGATGCACCTTGCCGTTGCGCGCCGCGACGATGCCCTTGTAGCGCTCGACCATCGCGGGCACCTGCTCGCTCTGGTCCGGATGGACGATGAAACAGATTTCGTAATGCCGCATGCTGCCAGTCTCCTTATGGGAAGTGCCCCCTACCATGCGGGTAGTGGAGCAAGGAAGGGCGCGGATACTACAGCAAAATCTAGGGCTTAGGCAAGCCGTCGTCGATCCAGGCCCGCAGCAGCGTATAAGTCACCGCGAGGATCACCGGGCCGACGAACAGGCCCACCAGGCCGAAGGCGAGCAGCCCGCCGATCACGCCCGCGAAGATGAGCAGCAGCGGCAGGTCGGCCCCCTGGCGGATGAGCACGGGCCGCAGGATGTTGTCGATCGCGCCCACGAAGACCGTCCAGACGAGCAGCACCGACGCGGTGACGACCGCATCCTTCCAGTAGAGCCAGCCCACCGCGCACAGCATCACCGGCACCACGCCGATCTGCGCCACGGCGAGCAGCAGCATCACCGCCGAAAGCAGCCCGGCGAAAGGCACGCCGGCCGCCGCGAGCCCGAGTCCAGCAAGCAGCGTCTGCACCACCGCGGTCACCACCACGCCGAGCGCGACCGCGCGGATCGCCTGGCCGGCGAGCCGCACCGCGCCGACGCCGCGCTCGCCGGCGAGCCGGCTCGCGAAGGCGTGCACGATGCGCGCGGCGCTCTCGCCCTGCGCGAACAGCACGGCGGCCAGCACCACGATGAGCAGCGTCTGCAGCAGGATCCGGCCGATGCCGCCCGCCTCGGACGCGAGCCAGGTCACGCTCTTGGCGAAATACGGCGTGAGCAGGCGCGCGAGCTCGTCCGGCCCCGCTTCGGCGAGGTCGCGCCAGGCGGCGTCGGCGTTCGGGCCGACGATCGGCAGGTTGTACAGCCAGTGAGGCGGTCCCGGCAGCTTCACGTCGCCGAGCCCGGCCACCCAGCGGCCGATGTCGCTGGCGTGCTCGATGAACGTGAGAATCGCGGCGGCCACCGGCAGCACGAAGACCGCGAGCATGGCGATCGTCAGCACCGTCACCGCGAGCGCGCGCCGCCCGCGCAGCAAGCGCTCGACGCGCAGCAGCACCGGCCAGGTGGTAACCGCGATCATCACCGCCCAGACAAGCGAGGGCAGGAATGGCTCGAGGATCGTGAGCGTCGCGAGCGTGAGCCCGCTGATGAAGAAGACGCCCAGCGTGACGCGCAGCAGGTCGACGTTCGGCGTGCTCATGGGCGCAGTATCCCAGATCGCCGTACGGACTCGAACAAGCAGATGCCGGTCGCCACCGAGGCGTTCAGGCTCTCCACCTGCCCTCGCATCGGGATGCGCACCAGCAGGTCGCAGGATTCCCGCGTCAGGCGCCGCATGCCCGTGCCCTCCGCGCCGATGACCCAGGCGATGGAACCGGGCAGCTCCGCGACCGCATACAAGTCCTCGGCCGCCGAAGCATCGGCGCCGACGATCCAGATATTCCGTTCCTTCAGCGCGGCAAGAGTGCGCGCGAGGTTGGTCACCATGTAATACGGCGTGATCTCCGCGGCGCCGCTCGCCACCTTCGAAACCGTGGCGTTGATGCCCGCGGCGTGGTCCTTGGGCGCGATCACCGCGTGCGCGCCGGCGGCGTTGGCGACGCGCAGGCAGGCCCCGAGGTTGTGCGGGTCGGTGATGCCGTCCAGCACGAGCAGCAGCGCCGGGCCTGGCAGGCCGTCGAGCAGCTCGTCGAGCGTGCGCCTCTGCGTGCTCTCGGCGACGCGCGCCGCGACGCCCTGGTGCCGCACGCCGCCCGCCAGGCCGTCCAGGCGCGCGGCCGGCACGCGCATCAGGCGCGCGCCCGCGCGCTCGACCTGCGCCGCGAAGTCGCGCGCGCGCGCGTCCCTGCGCGCCTCGTCGAGGTACACCTCGAGCACCGACTTGGGTTCGGCGCGCAGCCGCGCGAGCACCGCGTGGAAGCCGAAGATCACGCGCGCGGCGCCGCTCACGAGCGCTCCGCGGGAATCAGGTCGATCTTGCGCGTCTCCAGGTCGACGCGCACGAGCTTGACCTTGATGCGGTCGGCGAGCCGGTAGCGCCTGCCGGTGCGCTCGCCGAGCAGCAGGTGCCGCGCGGCGTCGAAGCGGAAATAGTCGCGGCCGAGCTCCGAAATGTGCACCAGGCCGTCCACGTAGTAGTCGTCGAGCATCACGAACAGGCCGAACCCGGTGACGCCGGTGACGGTGCCCGCGTACACGCCGCCGACATGATCCTGCATGTAGTAGCACTTCAGCCAGCTCTCGACGTCGCGGCTCGCGTCGTCGGCGCGCCGCTCGGTCTCCGAGCAGTGCCGGCCAAGCGCCTCCCAGTCCACTCCCGCGTACCGATGGCCGGCGAGCGCGGCCTTGATCGCGCGGTGCACGAGCAGGTCCGGGTAGCGCCGGATCGGCGAGGTGAAATGCACGTAGGCGTCGAAGGCGAGGCCGAAATGGCCGAGGTTCTCGGGCGTGTAGACCGCCTGCTTCATCGAGCGCAGCAGGATCGTCTGCAGCAGCGCGAAGTCGGGGCGCCGGCGGATCTTCGCCAGCAGCTGCGCGTAGTCCTTCGGCCGCGGCGCCTCGCCGCCGGGCAGCGCGAGGCCCAGCTCGGCGAGGAATTCGCGCAGCGCCAGCACCTTCTCCGGCGCCGGCACGTCGTGCACGCGGTACAGCGCCGCGTGCCCGCGCGAGGAAAGGAAGTCGCCCGCGCAGACGTTGGCGGCGAGCATGCACTCCTCGATGAGCCGGTGCGCCTCGTTGCGCGGCTCGGGCACGATGCGCAGGATCTTGCCGCGCGCGTCGAACTCCATCCTCGTCTCGACCGACTCGAAGTCGATCGCGCCGCGGCGCTCGCGCTCGCGCGCGAGCGCCTTGTAGACATCGTAGAGGTTGCGGATGTTTTCGTTCGCCTCTCCCTTCGAAATTCTTTCCCAGACCGCGGTATAGGTCAGCCTCGCGTGCGACCGGAAGACCGCGGCATAGAGCTCGTAGCGCGCGACCTTGCCGTTCGCCGCGATCGCCATCTCGCAGACCATCGCCAGGCGGTCGACGTCCGGGTTGAGCGAGCACAGGCCGTTGGAGAGCTTCTCGGGCAGCATCGGGATCACGCGGCGCGGGAAGTAGACCGAGGTGCCGCGCTCGCGCGCGTCCTGGTCGAGCGCGTCGCCGTGGCGCACGTAGTGGCTCACGTCGGCGATCGCCACGCGCAGGCGAAAGCCCTTGCCCTCGCGCTCGGCGTGCACCGCGTCGTCGAAATCCCTCGCCGTCTCGCTGTCGATGGTGACGAAGGGCAAATGGCGCAGGTCGCGCCGGCCCTTCAGGTCCTCGGCGCGCACGTGCTCGGGCATTGCGCGCGCGAGCGCGAGCGCGCGCTTCGAGAATTCGTGCGGCAGGTCGAACTTGCGCAGCGCGATCTCGATCTCCATGCCCGGATCGGCGTAGTTGCCGAGCACCTCGACCACGCGGCCGACCGGCTGCGCGTGCTTCGAGGGCTGGGCGACGAGCTCGGCCGTGACGACCTGGCCCGGCTTCGCGCGCGCGACGGCGTCGGCCGGGATCAGGATGTCCTGCGCGATGCGCCGGTCTTCCGGGACGAGAAACAATGCGCCCCGTTCTCGATGCAGGCGGCCGACGATGCGACGGCTGCCGCGCTCGAGCACCTCGAGGATCTCGCCCGCGGGCCTGCCGCGCGAGTCGCTGCCGACCACGCGCACGCGCGCGCGGTCGCCGTGCAGCACCTGGCGCATCTCGGCCGCGGAGAGCCAGATCCACGGCGCGTCGCCCGCGGGCACCAGGAAGCCGTGGCCGTCGGGGTGGCCCTCGATGCGTCCTTCGGCGACGGCGAGCCGAGGCGCGTCAGGCGCGTGCTTTTTCTTTGACACTCGAGTAGTCAAACACTAGAATTCGCCCCCTTGCCGAGGTGGCGGAATTGGTAGACGCACTAGGTTCAGGTCCTAGCGGTGGCAACACTGTGGGGGTTCGAGTCCCTTCCTCGGCACCAGTAGTTTAATCCAAAACACTTCCGATCCCGCGCTCGTGGCGCTCAGCGCGACGATCTACAACATCAGCGTGGCACTCTCCGACACCGACCGCGGCGTCTACGAGACGCTCGCGCTGAAAGCGGCGCGGCATCCATCCGAGGCCGAGGAGTTCCTCGTCGCGCGGCTGCTGGCGTACTGCCTGGAATACGCCGAGGGCATCGCGTTCTCGCGCGGCCTGTCCGAGCCCGACCAGCCGGCGATCGGCGTGCGCGACCTCACCGGCGCGATCCGCTCGTGGATCGAAGTCGGCGCGCCGGACGCCGCGCGCCTGCACAAGGCCGCCAAGGCGGCGCCGCGCGTCGCAGTCTACACGCACAAGGATCCTGCCAGCCTGCTGCGGCAGCTCGAGGGCGAGAGGATCCATCGCGCCGAGAGGCTGGAGCTGTACGCCATCGACCGCGAGCTCGTCGCCGCGCTGGCGAAGCGCCTCGAGCGCCGCATGGCCTTCGAGCTGTCGGTCACCGGCGGGCACCTCTACCTGACGATCGGCGGAGAAACGCTCGCCGGCGCGGTCAACCGGGTACCGCTGGAGAGCTAGGCTTGCCTGCGCGCATGGCGCGGGACCTCGCCCCGAGCTCCATCAGCGCGCCGCCAGCGGCTGGTTCACCTTGTCCCAGTACCGGCCGACCGCAGAGATCCTGTCGAGATAATCCTCGAGCTCGACGGGCTTGACCACATAGCTGTTCGCCCCGAGCGCATAGCATTGCGCGATGTCGCTCTCGCGGCTCGACGAGCTCAGAATGACCACCGGGATCGGGCGCGTGCGCGGCTCGGCTTTCAGCTTCGCGAGCACCTGAACGCCGTCCATCTTCGGCAGCTTGATGTCGAGGATGACGACGCGGATCTGGGCCGCGCGCGCCTCGTCCTTCAGGTAGTCGAGCGCCTGAACACCGTCCGTGAACAGCGTCACCCGCGCGTGCTGCCCGAGGCGCTCCAGCGCGAGCCGGGTCAGCTCGGCGTCGTCCGGATTGTCCTCGACGAGCAGGATCGTGTCGCTCATGTGCCGCCTATGATAGCTCGCCTCGAGACCGCAATTTCGGGCGGTCGCCGGCCGAGCGCTACTTGGACCCGGCTTTCAGCTCGTCGACGAACTCGCGCTCGATCTGCTGCATCTTCGGCGTCATCGCGGCAATCATCGCCTGCACTTCGTGCATGGTCTTCTGCACGAGCGCCGGCATCTTGGCGACGAGCGCCTTGCCCGCCGGCGTGCGGTAGAAGGCGAGCATGCTCGCGACCTCCTCCTCGCTGAAGGTCTCCTCGTAGAGGCGCAGGTAGACGGGCTCCATCTTCTCCCAGGCGAGCTGCCCCTGCATCACGTCGATCATCTTCTGCTTCATCCTCGCGATCGCTTCCTGCTGCCTGGCGTTCGGCGTCCGGCCCTGCATCGCCTGCCGCGCGATTTCGTTCATGAGGGCGTAGGTCTGCGCCCGAATGTCGTCGAGGAGCTTCCGGACCTGGGTGACCTCGAGCAGCTGCTTGATCGAGTCCTCGCTCGCGGGCGCCGCAATGGCCGCCGTAGAGCTCAGCAGCAGTACGAGGAATGCTCTTGCAAGAACGCGCATGGGACTCTCCTCTCGGCGAAGTCAAACGTAGCAGACGGGCACGTAGTCGGCGCGCCGGGCGCCGCCGGCGCGCTCGATGCAGTGCAGCTGGAAGGCGTCGGCGAACTGCCCGGAGCTCCAGATCTCCACCTCGGAGAAATGGCGGCGATAGCGCTCGAAATAGTCCATGCCCGGCGCCCGGACGTGCCCGTGCTGGAGCGGATCCGGCGCTGCGTATTCCTCGGTCTTTCCTTGCGACACGGGGACCGGCAGGACCGCGAAACCTCCTGGCCGCAGGACCCGGCGGATCTCGCGCAGGGCGCGCTCGTCATCGGCGACGTGCTCGAGCACGTGCGAGGCGTAGATGCAATCCCAGGACGCGTCGGCGAACGGCAGCCGCGTCAGGTCGGCGGGGAAATCGACCGGCTCGTTCCAGATCCCCGCGCTGCGATAGGTGCCGAAGATTTCGCGAAAGAAGGGCTGCAGCTGCCGCTCGGGCGAGAAATGCAGCATGCGCATGCGCCCGAGCGGCCGGCGATCACGCAACGCGCTCATGACGAGATACTGCAGCCGCACGCGCTCGTTGGCGCCGCAGCGCGGGCACAAGGCGTGCGCGCGCCCGCCCCATGGGTCGAGCATGTCGAGGAACGGGCCGCGATAGCGGCAGAGCGGGCACTCGAAGCGCTGCTTGCCCGCGCGCAGCAGGCGAAACACCGCCGCGCCGGCACGCCCCGGCAACAGCAGCGGCTGCAATCGGCCGGCGACGCGTTGCGCAAGGCTCAGCACGGTAGGCTCGCCGCCGCGGCAGCTCCCGGCCGCTAGGCGGAAGCGAAGGGATGGTGCAGGACGATGGTCTCGTCGCGCTCGGGGCCCGTCGAGATGAGCGCGATCGGCACGCCGCAGAGATTCTCGACACGCGCGAGGTAGTCTCGCGCCGCCCCGGGCAGCTTGTCGTAGGCCTTCACGCCCACGGTGCTCTCCCGCCAGCCGGGCATCTCCTCGTACACCGGCGTGCACCTTTCGAGCTCCTCGGCGCCTACCGGCAGGATGTCGCTCAGCTTGCCGTCGATGCGGTAGCCGACGCAGATCTTCAGCGTCTCCGCGCCGTCCAGCACGTCGAGCTTCGTGACGCAGATGCCCGACACGCCGTTCAGCTGCACCGAGCGCTTCATGGCGGCGGCGTCGAACCAGCCGGTGCGCCGCGGCCGGCCGGTGGTGGCGCCGAACTCCTGGCCGCGCTGGCGCAGGCGCTCGCCGACGTCGTCGACGAGCTCGGTCGGGAACGGGCCCTCGCCCACGCGCGTGCTGTAGGCCTTGGTGATGCCGAGCACGTAGTGCAGGTGCATCGGGCCGATTCCGGCGCCGGCCGCCGCCGCGCCCGCGACGCAGTTGGACGAGGTCACATACGGGTAGGTGCCGTGGTCGATGTCGAGCAGCGCGCCCTGCGCGCCCTCGAACAGCAGGTTCTTGCCCGCCCGGTTGGCGTGGTAGAGCGCACGCGGCACGTCGGCCACGAGCGGCACCAGGCGCGGCGCCAAGGCGAGGGTTTCATCGAGGGTTTTCTTGAAATCCACTCGTTCAAAGCGATAAAACTTCTCGAGAACAAAGTTGTGATATTCGAGCAGCTCCTCGAGCTTCCGCGCGAAGCGCTCGGGGTTGAGCAGATCCTGCAGCCGCAGCGCGCGGCGCGCGACCTTGTCCTCGTAGGCCGGGCCGATGCCGCGGCCGGTGGTGCCGATCTTCTTCGCCGCCTCGCGCGCGCGGTCGAGCGCGACGTGGTACGGCAGGATGAGCGGGCAGGCCTCCGAGATGATGAGGCGCGCCACGACGTTCTTCACGCCCGCCTGCTCGAGCTCGCCCATCTCGGCGAGCAGCGCCTCGGGCGAGAGCACCACGCCGTTGCCGATGAAGCAATCGACGTGGCTGCGCAGGATGCCCGAGGGAATCAGGTGCAGCACCGTCTTCTTGCCGCCGATCACCAGCGTGTGGCCGGCGTTGTGGCCGCCCTGGAAGCGCACCACGCCCTGCGCGCGGTCGGTGAGCCAGTCGACGATCTTGCCCTTGCCCTCGTCGCCCCACTGGGTGCCGATGACGACGACGTTGCGTGCGCCGCTCATTTTCTCGATTTCGTCTTCATGGCCGAGACCAATTCACGCAGCTCGATCGAGAACCCCGTCGCCGGGCGCGGCCGGCCGAAGGCCCTGCCGACCTCGTCGTAGCGCCCGCCGCGCGCCACCGGCCCCGCGACGCCGTCGCAGTAGGCGTCGAACACGACGCCGGAGTGGTAGTGGTAGCCGCGCAGCTCGGCGAGGTCGAAGCTGAGCGGGATCGGCGAGGCCTTGGCAAGGGCGCGCAGCGTCGCCAGCGCGGCGTCGATCTCGCCCAGGCGCGGCAGCCTCTTCTCCGCGAGCGCGAGGACGTCGGCGCCGCCGTAGAGCTCCGGCAGCAGCAGCAGCGCCTCGCGCGTGCCCGCGGCGAGCCTGCGCGTGAGTCCCTTCAGCGCGGGCGCGTCCTTCCTCTGCAGCGCCGCGAACAGCGACGCCTCGAGCTCGCGGTCGAGTCCCGCCTTGCGCACGAGCGAGCGGAACACCGCGACGTGGCCCACGTCCATGCGCGCGCCCTTCACGCCCGCCGCGGCGAGCGCGCGGCACAGCAGCCCCTGGATTTCCAGGTCGCCCGCGACGCCCTGCTCGCCGAACAGCTCGGCGCCGATCTGGATCGGCTCGCGCGTCGCCGTGGGCGTCGCCGGGCGCGCGTGCAGCACGCTGCCGCAGTAGCACAGCCGCGTCACACCCTTGCGGTTGAGCAGGTGCGCGTCGATGCGCGCCACCTGCGGCGTGATGTCGGCGCGCACGCCCATCAT
>DATKKT010000016.1:0-14360 GCA_035542795.1 Burkholderiales bacterium | reverse complement strand
GCGGCTGCTCGAGGCCGCCGAGATGGCGAAGATCGAGCTCTCCGCGGCGAACAGCGCGCACCTGAGCCTGCCGTACATCGGCGTCGCGGCGGGCGAGACCAAGCACCTCGAGATGGACCTGACGCGCGCCGAGCTGGAGAGCGTGGTGCGGCCGGTGATCGAGCGCTGCCGCGCGCCCGTCGAGCAGGCGCTGCGCGACGCGGGCATCACGCCGCGCCAGGTCGATCGCGTGGTGTTCGTCGGCGGGCCGACGCGCGCGCCCGCGGTGCGGGCTTTCTTCGAGGAGATTTTCGGCCGCAAGGCCGAGCTCGGCGTCGATCCGATGGAATGCGTCGCCGCCGGCGCCGCGATCCAGGCCGGCGTGCTCGCCGGCGACGTGAAGGACATCGTGCTGATCGACGTCACGCCGCTCACGCTCGGCGTCGAGACGCTCGGCGGCGTGGCGACGCCGCTCATCGCGCGCAACACGCCGATCCCGGTGAAGAAGACCGAGAACTTCACCACCGCCGCCGACCTGCAGACGAGCGTCACGGTGCACGTCTTCCAGGGCGAGCGGCCGATGTCGGCCGACAACACCAGCCTCGGCCAGTTCAACCTCGACGGCCTCGCGCCCGCGCCGCGCGGCGTGCCGAAGATCGAGGTCACTTTCGACATCGACGCGAACGGCATCCTCAACGTCGCGGCGAAGGACGTCGCCACCGGGCGCGCGCAGTCGATCCGCATCAGCGGCTCGACGCGGCTCGCCGAGGACGTGAAGAAGCGCATGGTCGAGGAGGCCGAGCACTACGCCGATGCCGACAAGAAGCGCAAGGAGGACGCGGAAATCCTCAACGCCGCGGATGCGCTGTGCTACGAGGCCGACAAGACGCTCGCCGACTTCGGCGACAAGCTCACCGCCGAGCTGAAGGGGCGCATCGAGGCCGCGCGACGCGAGACGCGCGAGGCGATCGAGCGGAAGGACGCTTCGCTCGCGCGCGACAAGTCGGAAGCCCTGAAGCGCGCGTTGAAGGAAGCGGGCGCGGTGATCTACGCCCAGCAGCCGGGCGCGGGCGTGTACAAGGAGACGGTCGTTCCGCCGCCGCCGGGGTCCGAGCAGAAGGCGCGGCCGGGCGCGAAGGTGGTCGACGCCGACTACCACGAGACGCACTAGACTGGGCTGGTTCGCCTCGCTCGGCCCGGCAGTCACACCTCGCTCGGTTCGATCAGCTCGGGGCCGTCGATCCGGGTGTTGTTGACGAGCAGCCGCACCTTCCAGTGCGCGAATTCCTCGGCTTTCACGCGCGAGTCGGCGATGCGTTTCACTTGCTCGGCGTCGGTGAGGCCGCGGTCGAGCCAGGCGCGGTGCGCGGACTCGGGCAGCACCACCGGCGTGCGGTCGTGGATCGTGGCGAGCTCGCCATCGGCGGCGGCGGTCAGCACCGCGCAGGACAGCAGCGGCTCCCCCGTCTGCGGATTCTTCCAGTACGACATCAGGCCGGCGAAGCAGAACAGCTTGCCGTCGGCGCGATGGATGAAATGCGGCTGCTTGCCCGGCTTCACTTCGCCCGTCTTCGGGTCGACGCGCTCGACCACCTGCCACTCGTACCAGCCCTCGGCGGGAATGAGACAGCGCGCGCGCCGCCAGGCGTCGCGCCACATCGGTTTGCCCGCGGCTTCCTCGACGCGCGCCATGTGGCTGGTGTGCGGCGGCTTGGCTTCCTTCCACCAGTGCGGCACGAAGCCCCAGCGCCCGGTGTCGAGCTCGAGCTCGGTCGAATCCGGCGCGAGGCGCAGAAACGCGATCGCGTCGGTGGGAAAGGTGTTGAAGCGGCGCTTGAAGGGCGCGTTGTTGTGCCGGCCGATGTGCCAGGCGCGCTCGATCGCGGCTTGTTCGGGGCTGACGTAACGGCCGCACATCGCCACATTGTACCGGCCGGCGATGCTCTAGACTCTGCTTCATGCTGCGCCATCTCCCCAACGCGCTGACCGTCCTCAGGTTCATCCTCATCCCGGTGCTCGTCGCGCTCCTGCTGCGCGATCGCTTCGAGACCGCGTTCGCGGTGTTCGCGGTATCGGCGCTGAGCGATCTGGCCGACGGGGTCGTCGCGCGGCGCTGGAACCTGCGCACGCGCTTCGGCGCGATCGCCGATCCGCTCGCCGACAAGCTCACCATGCTTTCCGTCGCGCTCGCGCTCGCCGCGCAATCGCTGATCCCTTTGTGGCTCGTTCTCGCGATCGTCGCGCGCGACGCGCTGATCGTCGGCGGCGCGGTGGCCTACCATTACGTGGTCGGGCGCTACGACATGGCGCCCTCGCGGCTCTCGAAACTCAATACCGCGGTCCAATTCGCCGCCCTCTCCGCGGTGCTCGCCGACGGCGCCGGAGTGATCGAGCTGAGCGTGTGGCTGCCCGGGCTGTTCGCGCTGCTCCTGGCGACGATCGTCGCCTCGGGCGCACAGTACGTGTGGGTGTGGGGCAGGCGCGCCTTGCTCGCGCGGCGAACGAGCTGAATTAGAATCTTCAGGAACCCGGAGGAGAGAGATGTCGGCCCGACTTCATTCAGATCTGCGCTTCGCACCGGCGCGCGTGAACCTCGAGCGGCGCGCGGACGGGACGATGCTGCTGCGCTCGCCGCAGCCGCTCGGACAGAGCGCGCGCGCGATCGGCGAGTGGCTGGTGCGCTGGGCGCACATCGCGCCGCAGCGCGTGTTCCTCGCCGAGCGATCGGGAGCGGCCTGGCGCAAGGTCACTTATGCCGAGGCGCTCGACCAGGCGCGGCGCATCGGCCAGGCGCTCATCGAGCGAGGCCTCGACCAGGCCAAGCCGGTCGCGATCCTCTCCGACAACAGCATCGATCACGCGCTGCTCGCGCTCGGCGCGATGCACGTCGGCGTGCCGGTCGCGCCGGTGTCGCCGGCGTATTCGCTGATGTCGAAGGATTTCGCCAAGCTGAAAGGCATCTTCGAGCTGCTCGAGCCAGGACTGGTGTGGACCGCCGATGCGGCGAAATTCGCTCCGGCGCTCGCCGCGGTCGGCGCCAAGGCGACCCCGCTCGCCGAGTTGCTCGACAAGGACTCCACTTCGCGCGTCGACGAGGCGTTCGCGAAGATCGGCGCGAAGACGATCGCCAAGATCCTCTTCACCTCGGGCTCGACCGGAACGCCGAAGGGCGTGATCAATACGCACGGCATGCTGACCGCCAACCAGCAGATGCTCGCGCAGGGCTGGCCGTTCGTCGAGGACCGGCCGCCGGTGGTGGTCGACTGGCTGCCGTGGAACCACACCTTCGGCGGCAACTTCTGCTTCAACCTGATGCTGCGCAACGGCGGCACGCTCTACATCGACGGCGGCAAGCCGGCGCCTGGGCTCGTAGAGGTCACGGCGAGGAACCTGCGCGAGATCGCGCCGACGATGTACTTCAACGTGCCGCGCGGCTTCGACCTGCTCATGCCGATGCTGGAGCAGGACGCCGCGCTGCGGCGCAATTTCTTCCGCGAGCTCGACATGCTGTTCTACGCCGGCGCGGCGCTGCCGCAGAATCTCTGGGAGCGGCTTGAGGCGCTCGCGCTTTCGGAGAAAGGCGGCAACCTGTCGATGATTTCCTCCTGGGGCTCGACCGAGACGGCGCCTTCGGCGGCCGCGGTCCATTACCCCATCGAGCGCGCGGGCGTGATCGGGCTGCCCAACCCGGGCTGCGAGCTGAAGCTCGTGCCCTCGGCGAGCAAGCTCGAAGTACGCGTGAAGGGCCCGAACGTCACGCCCGGCTACTTCCGCCGCGACGACCTCACGAGGGACGCCTTCGACGAGGAAGGCTACTACCGCATCGGCGACGCGATGAAGTTCGCCGACCCGGCGGCGCCCGAGAAGGGCCTCGTCTTCGACGGCCGCGTGGCGGAGGACTTCAAGCTCACCACCGGCACCTGGGTGCACACCGGACTCGTGCGCGTGAAGCTCATCGCCGCCGGAAATCCGATCATGCAGGACGCGGTCGTCACCGGGCACGACCGCAGCGAGGTCGGCGCGCTCGTGTTCCTGAATCCCGCGGCGGTTCAGGAGCTTTCACAGGAAGAGATTCGGAAGAAACTAAAGGAAGCATTGAAGAATCTCTCCAGCGAAAGCGGCAGCTCGACCCATCCGGTGCGGCTGCTCGTCCTGGCCGAGCCGCCGCAGATCGACGCGGGCGAGATCACCGACAAGGGCTATATCAACCAGCGTGCGGTGCTCGAGCGGCGCGCGGCGCTGGTCGAGCAGCTCTACGCCGGCGGCGCCGACGTCATCACGGCCGCGTAGCGGCGACGAATTTCGGCGAGAGCTGGCGCAGCCGCTCGGGATCCACTCGCCCGCTCCTCTGAATGTAGCTCCAGGCGAACTCGCGCGGCGCGAGCCGCATGTGCTCGGGAAAGCGCTCGTACCAGTCGGCGCTAGCGTCGGCGGCGGCGACGAGCTTATCGACGACCGGCCGGCGCATCGCCTCGAAAGCCGCCAGCGCTTCCGGAATTTCTTTCTTATATAGGACAAGACATTTTGTGAGCGCAATGGCGTCTTCCATCGCCAGGCGCGTGCCCGAGCCGATGGAGAAGTGCGCGGTGCGCTGCGCGTCGCCGATCAGGACCCGGTTGCCGGCCGACCAGCGCGCGTTGCGGACCTTCGGGAAGTTGCGCCAGACGGACTTGTTCGACACCAGGCGCTCGCCCTGCAGCGTGTCGGCGAACACGCGCTCGCAATAGGCGAGCGTCGCGGCCTCGTCCATGCGCTCGAAGCCGGCGCGCCGCCAGGTCGCGGCGTCGCACTCGAACACGAAGGTGCTCATCGCGGGTGAGTGGCGATAGTGGTGCGCATTGAAGAAGCCCGCCTCGTTCTGCACGAAGGTCTGCGTGAGCGCGTCGAAGCGTCTTGCCGTGCCGAACCAGGCGAACTTGTTGCCGAGCGGCGCGACCGTGGTGCCGAAGTCGGCGGTCTTGCGGATCTCCGAGTTGGCGCCGTCGGCCGCGACCACGAGGTCGAACTCCTTGAGATTCTCTTTGACTGCAGAACGCTGAAAGACCGGAGAAACCCCGGCTGCCTCCAGCTGCGCGCCGAGCAGCTGCAGAAACCTGAGCCGGCCGATCGCCGAGAAGCCGATGCCGTCGATCACGACGCGCTCGCCGCGGTGCACGATGGCGATGTCGGTCCACGTTTCCATCGCGGGCGCGACGCGCTCGCAGGTTTCCGGGTCGTCGGCGCGCAGGAACTCGAGCGCGCGGTCGGAGAACACCACGCCGAAGCCGAAGGTCGAATCGCGCGCGTTCTGCTCGACGACGCGCACCTGCCAGCCCGGCAGCCGGCGCTTCACGAGGTAGGCGAGGTACAGGCCGGCCGGACCGGCGCCCGCGACGAGCATCTTCATGCGCTGAACAGCTCCGTGATCATCTCGCGCAGCCAGCGATTGCCCGGATCGCGCTCGAAGCGCTCGTGCCAGTGCGCGCCGACGTCGGCCGGCGGGATCGGCACCGGCGGCGGCAGCGCGCGGAAGCGGCCCTGGCGCTCGTAGACGCGCGCGACGCGCATCGGCAGCGTGAGGATCAGGTCGGTGCGCTCCAGCACCATCGGCACCACGGTGAAGTGAGGCACGCGCAGTGCGATCTTGCGCGCGAGACCCGCTCGCTCGAGCGCTTCCTCGATCACGCGGTGACCGCCCTTGTAGGACACCAGCGCGTGCGAGGACTCTAGAAAGGCCTTGCGCGTGAGGCGCGCGCCCGCCGCCGGATGGTCGGCGCGCACCAGGCACACGTAGGGGTCGCGGAACAGCGGCTGGCGCCGCACGGGCGGCCCCAGGCCCGGGAGGAAGCCGACCGCGAGGTCGAGGCTCCCCGCCGCGAGCGCGTCGCCGATGTCCTCGACTTCCATCGCCACCGCCTCGAGGCGCACGCCGGGCGCCGTGCGCTGCGCGCGCTCCACGAGCGGCGGCAGGAACTCGATCTGGCCGAGATCGGACATGTAGAAGCGGAAGGCGCGCGTCGCCGTCGCCGGGTCGAAGCCCGGGCCGTGCGCGAGCGCCGCATCGAGCAGCGCGAGCGCCTGGCGCACGGGCTCGGCGAGCTCGCGCGCGAACGGCGTCGCGTCCATGCCCGAAGAGGTGCGCACGAACAGCGCGTCCTCGAACTGCGCGCGCAGCCGCGCGAGCGCGTTCGAGACCGCCGGCTGCGTGAGGCCGAGATGGCGCGCGGCCGCGGTCACGCTGCGGTCGCGCAGCACCACATCGAACACGCGCAGCAGGTTGAGGTCGAGACCTGTGACATTCATGATAGTGATTGATAGCATGGATTACATTGATTTGACAAATGATGTTCCGCCTCCTACCTTTAGGCGCTGCCATCTTGCCCTCTAGGAGGAGGAGACCCATGAAGACTCGCCACTGGCTGGCGCTCGCCGTCGCGCTCGTCCCGTCGCTCGCGTTCGCGCAGGAGGTGACCCTCCGCCTCGTCAGCGCGTTCCCCGAGAACCACACCTACGTGAAGCGCACCACCGACTGGATCGCCGGCGTGAACAAGGACGGCAAGGGCGTCCTGCAGATCAACTTCATCGGCGGACCGAAGGCGATTCCCACCTTCGAGGTCGGCAAGTCGGTGCAGTCCGGGGTCGTCGACATCGGCCTGTCCACGGGCGCGTT
Source organism: Burkholderiales bacterium (assembly GCA_035542795.1). Lineage (GTDB taxonomy): Bacteria > Pseudomonadota > Gammaproteobacteria > Burkholderiales > SG8-39 > RBG-16-66-20. Next base: position 7,732 of record DATKKT010000016.1, on the reverse strand, counting down.
CTACACCAACGTCATGCCGGAGGCCGACGTCCTCAAGCTCTCCGAGACGAGCGCCGCCGAGCAGCGCAAGAACGGCGGCTACGAGCTGATCAACAAGATCTGGGCGGAGAAAGGCAACATGCGCTACCTCGCCAAGGTCGTCGAGTTCACGCCGTTCCACCTGTACCTCAACAAGAAGATCGACAAGCCCGACCTCACCGGCCTGAAGATCCGCATCACGCCCGTCTACCGCGAGTTCTTCCAGTCGATGAACGCGCAGGTCATGACCACCGCGCCCGGCGAGGTCTATACCGCGCTCGAGCGCGGCGTGATCGACGGCTACGGCTGGCCGATCCACACGCTGTTCGACCTCAACTGGCAGGAGAAGACGAAGTACCGCGTCGATCCAGGCTTCTACAACGCCGAAGTCGGCTTGGTCATGAACCTCGACAAATACAAGTCCCTAACGCCGAAGCAGCGCGAGTATCTCGACCGCAAGGCGCTCGCCTACGAGCAGCAGAACGACTTCTGGAAGAAATTCAACGGGGAAGAGACGGCGCGGCAGAAGCAGGCCGGCATCGAGACCATCACCTTCGACGCGGCTACGAGCAAGGCCTACGTCGAGAAGGCGAAGGAAATCGGCTGGGCGAACGCCATCAAGGCCTCGCCGCAGTACGGGCCCGAATTGAAGAAGGTGCTGACCCGCTGATGGAGAGCGCTGCCAGGGTCTTCGGCCGGCTGCTCGAAGCCCTGGCGCTGCTCGGCTGCGCCGTCATCCTCGCGATGACGCTCATGATCTGCGCCGACGTGCTGCTGCGCAACGTGCGCATCGTCCCGGGCGTGTACGGCCTCGCCTGGGCCAATGAAATTTCCGAGGCGATGCTGTACCTGGTGACGCTGCTCACCGCGCCCTGGCTGCTGCGCCAGGGGCAGCACATCCGCGTGGACATCGTGCTGCGCGCGGTTCCGAATCGCATGGGCTGGATTTTCGAGTGGATCGCCGACGCGGCGGGCTTCGCCTGCTGCGCGACCATCGCCTGGCACGGCGTGGATGCCACCCTGAAGAGCTACGAGTCCGGCGCGCTGTCGATCAAGACGCTGGTGACGCCGGAATGGTGGATGCAGGCGCCGCTGCCCGTTGCGTTCCTGCTGCTGTCGATCGAGATGCTGTTTCGCATGCGGCGCCTGTACCTCGGCGAGCGCGCGCCGCGCGACGACGCGGTTTCCACCGGCTGAGCCCATGTCCTGGGAGCTCGCGGCCTGGCTGATGCTCGGCGGTTCGACCGTGCTGCTGTTCCTCGGCCTGCCGGTCGCGTTCTCGTTCCTCGTCATCAATCTGGTCGGCGCGTGGCTCTTCCTCGGCGGCGAGGCGGGCCTGACGCAGCTCGTGCGCAACTGCGTGGTCTCGGTGGCCAGCTTCTCGCTCACTCCGATCCCGCTGTTCGTGCTGATGGGCGAGGTGCTGTTCCACACCGGGCTCGCCGTCAAGGTGATCGACGGCGTGGAGCGCGTGATCCGCCAGGTGCCCGGGCGCCTCGCGGTGGTGGCGGTCGTCGCGGGAACCGTGTTCTCCGCGATCTCCGGCTCTACGATCGCGACCACGGCGATGCTGGGAAGCCTGATGCTGCCAGTGATGCTCTCGCGCGGCTACCACCCGACGATGGCCACGGGCCCGCTGATGGCGATCGGCGCGGTCGACATGCTGATCCCGCCCTCGGCCCTGACGGTCCTGCTCGGCAGCCTCTCGGGCATCTCGATCTCCAAGCTGCTGATCGGCGGTGTGCTGCCGGGAATGATCCTGAGCCTCGCGTTCATCGTCTACATCGTCCTGCGCGTGATGCTGAACCCGAAGCTCGCGCCGGCGAGCGCGTTCACCGAGTACCGGGGCTGGGAAAAGCTGCGGCCCTTCCTCCAGTACGTGCTGCCGCTGGTGTCGATCTTCGCGGTGGTGGTAGCCTCGATGTCGGCCGGCTGGGCCACGCCGACCGAGTCCGCGGCGATCGGCGCGCTGGCCACGATGGTGCTCGCGCTCGCCTATCGCGCGCTCACGTTCGCCAACCTGCTGAAGGCGCTGCGCGGCACGGCCGCGATCTCGGGCATGATCCTGTTCATCATCGTCGGCGCCACGACGTTCTCGCAGATCCTTTCGTTCTCGGGGGCGAGCAACGGCCTGGTCGAGATCATCGCCGGGCTCGGCCTCGCGCCGGGCGCCGTGATCATGGCCATGATGCTGCTGCTGGTGTTTCTCGGCTTGTTCGTAGAGCAGGTGAGCATGATGATGATCACGCTGCCGATCTACATGCCGCTCGTGCAGAAGTACGGCATCGACCCGGTGTGGTTCGGAGTGATGTTCCTCATCTGCATGCAGCTCGGGCTGCTGCTGCCGCCGCACGGCCTGCTGCTCATGACGATGAAGGGCGTCTCGCCGCCCGAAGTGCGCATGGGCCACATTTTCATGGCCGTGGTGCCCTACATCGCCATGAGCCTGCTGCTGCTCCTGCTCGTCTTCCTCGTTCCGGCGGTCGCGGTCTGGCTGCCGAAGGTGCTGGTCTGATGGAGCGCTCGTTCAAGCAGGAGGTGGAGCTCCTCAAGCTGGGGGACGGCAAGACGTTTCGCGGCGAAGGCATCCTCGCCGTCACCAAGGCGCTGCTGCAGTCCGGCGTCGCCTACGTCGGCGGCTACCAGGGCGCTCCGGTATCTCACGTCATGGACGTGCTGAACGACGCGCGCGACATCCTCGACGAGCTGGGCGTGCACGTCGAGACGAACGCCAACGAGGCGGGCGCCGCGGCGATGCTGGGCGCCTCGATCAACTACCCGATGCGCGGCGCGGTCGCCTTCAAATCCACCGTCGGCACCAACGTCGCCTCCGACGCCCTGTCCAACCTCGCCTCGGCGGGAGTCAAGGGCGGCGCGCTGCTCGTGCTGGGCGAGGACTACGGCGAGGGCTCGTCGATCATCCAGGAGCGCACGCACGCTTTCGCGATGAAGTCGCAGATGTGGCTGCTCGATCCGCGCCCCAGCCTGCCGAAGATCGTAGAGGCGGTCGAGCGCGGCTTCGAGCTGTCCGAGGCCTCGAGCACGCCGGTGATGCTGCAGCTGCGCATCCGCGCCTGCCACGTGCACGGCGCGTTTGCTGCCAAGGCGAATCGCGCCCCGCCCGTCTCGCGACGCCGCGTGATGGAGAACCCGGACTTCGACTACGGGCGCATCTGCCTGCCGCCCTCCACCTACGCGCAGGAGAAGCACAAGGTCGAGGTCCGCTGGCCCGCGGCGGTGGAGTTCATCCGCACGCACGGGCTCAATGAGACGTTCGCGGGAGAGAGGTCGGACGTCGGCATCCTCTGCCAGGGCGGGCTCTACAACGCAGTGATCCGCGCGCTGCAGCTGCTCGGCCTCGCCGACGCGTTCGGCGGCACGCGCGTGCCGATCTACTGCATGAACGTCGCCTACCCGATGGTGCCCGAGGAGATCGTCGAGTTCTGCGCGGAAAAAAAGCGCGTGCTCGTCGTCGAGGAAGGCCAGCCCGCCTTCATCGAGGACGCCGTGCTCGCCACGCTGCGGCGCGCCGGCGCGAATGCCGTCGAGGTCGTCGGCAAGGGGCCCTTGCCGGTCGCCGGCGAGTACACCGGCGAGGTCGTGCTCACGGGTATCGCGCGCTTTCTGGATCGAAACGAAATCGTTCAAGACCTCGAAAAGCAAAAAGCAAAGGCTATTCAGCTCCTTGGCGTGCCGGTGCCGAACCGGCCGCCCGGCTTCTGCGTCGGCTGCCCCGAGCGTCCGGTGTTCGCGGCGATGAAGGTCGCCGAGCGCGAGACCGGGCCGGTGCACGTCTCGGCCGACATCGGCTGCCACCTGTTCTCGTCGCTGCCGCCGTTCAACATCGGCAATACGGTGCTCGGCTACGGCCTGGGGCTCGCCTCGAACTCGGCGGTGCATCCGATGTTCGGCAGGCGCACGGTGAGCATCATGGGTGACGGCGGGTTCTGGCACAACGGCCTGACGACGAGCGTGGCCAACGCCGTGTTCAACAAGGACGACGGCATCCTGATCATCATGAAGAACGGCTACAGCTCGGCGACCGGCACGCAGGAGCTGCCTTCCAGCCCTCAGCACAGCGAGTTCAAGGCCGGGGACATGACGATCGAGCGCGCGCTCGCCGGCATCGGCGTGCAGTGGGTCAAGACCGTGCCCAACTACGAAGTCGGCAAGGTCGCGGGCGTGCTGAAGGACGCGATGACGACCGGCTACCAGGGGCTCAAGGTCATCGTCGCCGAGGGCGAGTGCCAGCTCGAGCGGCAGAGAAAATTGAAGCCTCTCGTTGCCAGGAGTCTCGCCGAGGGTAGGCGAACGGTCCGCGTCAAGTACGGCGTGGACGAGGACACGTGCACGGGCGACCACTCCTGCATCCGGCTGTCGGGCTGCCCCACCCTCACCGTCAAGGACAACCCCGACCCTCTGCGCCGCGACCCGGTCGCCACCGTGATCGAGGGCTGCGTGGGCTGCGGCCTGTGCGGCGAGAACGCGCACGCCGCCGTGCTCTGCCCGTCCTTTTACAGGGCTGAGATCATTCAGAACCCCACATGGTGGGACAAACTTTGGAACGGCACTTCACTAAGGAAATAGAATCGCTTCGCCTCGGCGACGGAGAAGCCTTCCACGGCGAAGGCATTCTCGCGGTCACCAAGGCGCTGCTGCAGTCGGGCGTGTCCTACGTGGGCGGCTACCAGGGCGCGCCCGTGTCGCACCTGCTCGACGTGATGGTGCAGGCGCGCGACTACATGGACGAGCTGGGCGTGCACGTCGAGGCCTGCACGAGCGAGGCCTCGGCCGCGGCGATGCTCGGCGCCTCGATCAACTACCCGGCGCGCGGCGCCGTGACCTGGAAGTCCATCGTCGGCACCAACGTCGCGGCCGACGCGCTGTCCTACCTGGCGAGCGCCGGCGTCATCGGCGGCACGATGATCGTGCTCGGCGAGGACTACGGCGAGGGCGGCGTGGTCGCGCAGGAGCGCAGCCACGCGTTCGCGATGAAGTCGCTGATGTGGCTGCTCGACCCGCGGCCCGACCTGCCGACCATCGTGCGCATGACCGAGCAGGGTTTCGAGCTCTCGGAGGCCTCGAACACGCCAGTGATGATGGAGCTGCGGATTCGCGCCTGTCATGTGCGGGGGTCTTTCGTCTCCAAGCCCAATATTTCTCCCCCGGTATCCACGCGAAATCGCCTCGAAGGGCCGCCGAAGGAGTTCATCTACGACCGCCTCGCGCACCCGCCGGCGACGTTCCGGCAGGAAAAGCTGAAGTCCGACGTGCGCCTGCCCGCCGCACGCCGCTACATCGCCGAGCACCGCCTGAACGAGACCTTCGACGGGCCCGAGGGGTCCGTAGGCCTCGTAGTGCAGGGCGGCCTCTACAACAACCTCGTGCGCGCGCTGCGCCTGCTCGGCCTCGCGGACGACTTCGGCGCCTGCCGAATTCCCATCCATGTATTGAACGTGGTGTATCCGCTGGTCCCCGAGGAGATCGCCTCCTTTTCGAAGGGCAAGGCCGCGCTGCTGGTGCTCGAGGAAGGCCAGCCGGAGTTCATCGAGCAGGAGATCGCGACGATCCTGCGCCGCGCGGATCTGCAGACGAAGCTGCACGGCAAGGACTGCCTGCAGATGGCGGGCGAGTACACGGCCGAGGTCATGGTGCGCGGATTGAAGCAGTTCCTCGCGCAGCACGCGCCACAGCTGGATTTGTCTTCGGGCTCTCTCTGGTTGGGTTCGATTCAAAGCACAAGGGAGAAAGCTGCCGCGCTGCTCGGCGCGCTGCCGCAGCGTCCGCCCTCTTTCTGCGTCGGCTGCCCGGAGCGGCCGGTGTTCTCGGCGATGAAGCTCGTCGCGCAGGATCTGGGCCGGCCGCACGTCTCGATGGACGTCGGCTGCCACGCTTTCGCCTCCTTCGAGCCCTTCTCGCAGGGCAACACCCTGCTCGGCTACGGCATGAGCCTCGCCAGCGCCGCCGGCGTGACGCCGATGCAGGCGAAGCGCGCGGTCGCGGTGATGGGCGACGGCGGCTTCTGGCACAACGGCCTGCTCTCGGGCGTGGCCTCGAACCTCATGAACAAGGGCGACGGCGTGCTCATCGTGATGAAGAACGGCTACGCCTCGGCCACGGGCACGCAGGAGCTGATTTCCTCGCCGCCCGAGGAAGCGCGCGCCGCGGCGGCGGGCACGAGCGCGGCGCACGCCGACCGCACCATCGAGGACACGCTGCAGGGCCTGGGCGTGAAATGGCTGCGCACCGTGAACAACTACGACGTCGGCGCGATGGCGAAGACCTATCGCGAAGCGATGACCACCGGCGCGAAGGGCCTCAAGGTGATCGTCGCCGAGGGCGAATGCCAGCTCGAGCGGCAGCGAAGACTGAAGCCCGTGCTCTCGAAGGCGTTGTCGGAAGGCCGCAGAGTCGTCCGCGTCAAATACGGCGTGGACGAGGACACCTGCACGGGCGACCATTCCTGCATCCGGCTGTCGGGCTGCCCCACGCTCACCGTCAAGGACAACCCGGACCCGCTGCGCCGCGACCCGGTGGCGACGGTGATCGAGGGCTGCGTGGGCTGCGGCCTGTGCGGCGAGAACGCGCACGCGGCGGTACTTTGTCCGTCGTTCTATAGGGCGGAAGTGATTCAGAACCCGTCGTGGCTCGACAGGCTGCTGGACCGATTCCTATGAGCCTTCCTGATCGTCCCATCGCGATTCTGGTCGCCGCCCTGGGCGGCGAGGGCGGCGGCGTGATGGCCGACTGGCTCATCGACGCGGCGACCGAATGCGGCTTCCCGGCGCAGAGCACTTCGATCCCGGGCGTCGCGCAGCGCACGGGCGCCACCACCTACTACCTGGAGATCTTCCCGGCGAAGGAGGCCGACCTGGGCGGGCGCTCGCCCGTGCTCTCGCTCACGCCCAGCCCCGGCAACGTGGATGTGATGGTCGCCTCCGAGCTCGTCGAGGCGGGCCGCGCGATGCAGAACGGCTACGTCAGCCCGGAGCGCACCGTGCTCGTCGCCTCCACGCACCGCATCTACGCCACGATCGAAAAGATGCAGATGGGCGACGGCCGCTTCGACAGCGAGCGCGTGATCGCCGCGGGAAGGCAGCTCGCGAAGCAAGCCGTGCTTTTCGACATGCGCAAGCTCGCGCAGGACAGCGGCACGGTGATCAACGCCGTGCTGTTCGGCGCGATGGCGGGCAGCGGCGCGCTGCCGCTGCCGCGCGAGGCCTGCGAGCAGGCGATCCGCCGCGGCGGCCGAGGCGCCGAAGCGAGCCTGCGCGGCTTCGCCGCCGGCTTCGAGATCGCCGCCGGCACGAAGGCTGCGCCGCAGCCGCCCGCGCCGCCGAAGCGCGCGACGGGGGCCGAGGAAGTTGTCCGGCTGGGCGTAGAAAGGCTGACCGATTACCAAGGCAAGGCGTACGCGGACCTGTTTCTCGCCCGGCTGAACGATTTTCCGTCCAAGGACGAAAAGCTCCTGTCCGAGACCGCAAGGCAGCTCGCGCTCTGGATGGCATACGAGGACATCATCCGCGTGGCCGACCTCAAGACGCGCGCCTCGCGCTTCGAGCGCGTGCGCAAGGAAGTGGGCGCGAAGGACGGCGAGCCGGTCGTGGTCATCGACTACCTGAAGCCCGGCATCGAGGAATTCGCTTCGCTGCTTCCGGTTTTTCTAGGAAAGAAATTGATCGATTGGGCGCAAAGCAGGGGGAAACTGGACGCG
>DATKKT010000015.1:0-18903 GCA_035542795.1 Burkholderiales bacterium | reverse complement strand
AGGAAAATTTCCTCTATTGGCTGGTCGCTATGGATTCAAGGCGGACATCGGGAAGTGCAATACCCCATTGGCAAGCGTGTGCAGTGAACTTCTACGCTTGCCACACCCCCCATCCCTTCTCCTGGAGCTCATCTGCCAAATCCTGTTCCATCTCGACTGCTGATTGGTAGGGCATCGGATTCAGGTGCTCGAAGAGCTCCGGCAGCAAGCCCTTGCCGTAGCGCTTCACGAACCAGTTCGATTTCACGCCCGCCTTGTGGTTCTGAAAACGTTCACCAGGCGGCAGGCCGGTCATGCCGACGTAGACGCAGGGCATGCCCTTCACGTAGTTCGGGTTGCGGGCGCGGAAGCGGCGGTACTTGAGGACCGCCGGGCTGAGCTCTACGACGTAGACGTTGTGCGAGAGGCGAGCCGGGCGCGTCATGGCCGGTTATGCGGCGCGGCGCCGCTCGGGTGGCGAAGCGGATATGCTGTTCCCATGGCCGAAGCCCGCCCCAACGTTCCCCCGGTTCTCGCCTCCAACGCTTGGATCCCGGCCGTGGAGACCGCGGACGCGATCTTCTACATGTCGAACAGGATCTGGGAGGACGAGGGCGGCGCCGTCCGCGGCCTCTGGGAGGTGCAGGACCTGAAGCGGAAAGCACCCGACGGCGTGATGTCGATGCGCTTGTACACCGAGTTCGCTTGCGGCAAGGAGCTGCACCGGATCCTGTCGCTTGCCACGTATTCCGGGCCGATGCTGAGCGGGACGCTGCTTTCCGACGAAACGCATTTCAGCGATTGGCGCCCGATCAAGCCGGGCACGGCCTCGGCCTCGATCTACAAGCGGGTGTGCGGGCCGGCAGGCCAGCCTTAGTCCCTTTCCTTCAGGCGAGCAGCTTCTTCAGCTCGCCGCTCTCGATGAGCTTGACGAGGTCGTCCGCGCCGCCCACGAGCGTGCCCTTGACGAAGACCATCGGGAAGGTCGGCCAGCCGGTCCACATCTTGAGCGCGTTGCGGTTGCGCCATTCCGAGAGGTAGCTGCCGTACTCGAGGTACTTGTAGGCGATGCCCGCGGCGTCGAGCGCGCGGCGCGCCTTCTTCGGCGCGGGGTTCTGGCGCATGCCGACCACGACCACCGGGTGCGCGGCGATCGCGGCCTGGACTTCCTTCACGTAGTCCATGCGGTTGGTGGCCACCTTCTCGCGGATCGCGGGGTGGATGCGGGCTTCGTCGAGGATCGGGCGGGGCATGGGCGCGATGATCGCACGCTGGGCGAGCGGCGAATTTCCTCTTCTGTGCCAAGCGCTTGCAGCGCTAGGCGATCCGTAGGCGATCGGTAAGCGGCGTGTATGCACCCCCGGCGCACGATGGCCGCACGCATCGAACGGGGAAAGGAGGCACGCCATGGAAGGACTCGCAGTACTGCTGCTCGGCCTGGGCGCCATCGCTTCGGCGCAGGACGCCGCCTATCGGGATTACCACGCGCGCTACGGCGTCTACCAGCCCTCGGCCTACGTCGCGCAGGCCGAGACCGGCTACGCCTACCCGCCCGCGTACGTCTACGCGCCCGCGCCGGCGCCGGTGATCGGCGCGGTGGCGGGCGGCCTGATCGGAGCGGCCGCGGGCGGCGCGCCCGGCGCGGCGCTCGGCATGGCTACGGGCGGCCTGATCGGCCACGCGGCTACGGTGCCGCAGCCGGTGCCGGCGGCGCCGGCCTACTACGCGCCTGCGCGCGAGCGCCCCGCGCCCGCGCGCAATCCGCAATCCACCGAGCAGTACATCCAGCACTGGCAGGGCTTCATGGAGCCCGCCGGCCGGCGCTGAATTCCCACGAACGAAAGGAGCGATCATGAAAACCCGCAAACGCATCGCACTCGCCCTCGCGCTCGCGCTTCCCGCGATCGCGCTCCCGGGCTGCTACGTGGTTCCGGTCGCGCCGGACGGCACGCCGCTCTACGTGGCGCCCGCGCCCGCCCCGGCGTCCCGGCCCGGCGCGCCAAGCGCCGCATTTCCGGCGGTGATGCAGGCGCGGCTCTATCCGGCGAACGAGGCCGCGAGCCGCATCGGCCCGCTCTCGGGCACGGTGACCAACATGATGAACGGCAAGGGGCGCCTGCAGCTCGTCTACAAGAACGAGGTCATGATCGGCGAGGCTACGCGCGTCGCCGACGACGAGCGCCGCGGCGTGGCGAGCGCCTCCGGATCGAGCGGCGCCTACATGAGCTGCGAGTACCAGATGCGCACGCCCGTGCAGGGGACCGGCATCTGCTCGTTCTCCGACGGCGCCCGCTACCAGGTGCACATAGGCGGATGAGCGGCGGATGCGGCGCCGCCGGCGCGAAAGCTAGGGCTTCTTCTTCAGCAGCTTGTCCAGGCCCGCGAGCGCCTTGTGCGTAGCGGGCCTGTCGTTCGGCCGCTCGCCGCCGCCGCCCGCCCTCGCGTCCTCGAAGCGCGCGTGCTCGTTCTCGTGGCAGTAGAGGCAGAGCAGCTCCCAGTTCGAGCCGTCGGGCGGGTTGTTGCGGTGGTCGCCGTCGCGGTGGTGCACGGTGAGCTCGCGCAGGCGCGAGGCGGGGAACTCGCGCGCGCAGCGGCCGCAGATCCAGGGCAGGATCTTGAGCGCCTGCTCGCGGTAGTCGGCGGGCGGCTGCGGCATGAGGCTAGTTCAGCCGCCAGAGCGCGGCGTTGAGCACGGCCGCGAACGCCACCCAGGCGAGGTAGGGGGCGAAAAGCGCGCCCGCTACGCGGTCGATGCGCCAGAAGAGGAACGCCGTGAGCGCGATCGCGGCGAAGAGCACCAGGACCTCGGCGAGCGCGGCGCCGATCGCCTGCAGGCCGAAGAAGACGAGCGACCAGCACAGGTTCAGCGCGAGCTGCAGCGCCCAGGCGCCCAGCGCGAGGCGCGCGCCCGCGGCGCCGCTGCGCCAGACGCGCCAGGCGGCGAGCGCCATCATGAGGTAGAGCGCCGTCCAGACCGGGCCGAACACCCAGTTGGGCGGGTTGAAGGCGGGCTTGGCGAGCGCCGGGTACCAGGTGCCGACGCTCGAGGCCGTGGCGAGGCCGCCCGCGGCGCCCACGGCGAGGCAGAGCGCGGCGAAACCGGCGAGCGCGGCCCACTCGCGCATGGCGCTGCGGTCCCCTGGCATGCAGGCATTGTAGGGGGCTGGAAAACGGGGCCAGAGTCAATTTTCAATCCGCTCAACGATGAAGATTGAGAAAATCGACTCCGACCCCATTTAGCCAAGATGGACGCCACCGCCGCCACCTTCGAAGCCGAGGTCCTCGAGGCCTCGAAGAAACTTCCCGTCGTAGTGGATTTCTGGGCGCCCTGGTGCGGGCCGTGCAAGGCGCTGACGCCGATCCTGGAGAAGGTCGCCGCGCAGTTCGCGGGCCGAGTGAAGCTCGTAAAGGTCAACTCGGACGAGAACCAGGAGCTCGCCGCGGCGTTCAACATCCGCTCGATCCCGAACGTGATCGCGTTCAAGGGCGGGCAGGCGGTCAACCAGTTCATGGGCGCGCTGCCCGAGGGCCAGGTGCGCGCGTTCTTCGAGAAGCTGCTGCCCTCGCCCTCCGAGCTCGCGCTCGCGCGCGCCGAGGCGCTCTTCAAGGCCGGCCAGCTGGACGAGGCCGAGCGCGAGCTCGCCGCGGTGAAGTCCGACCCGGATTGGGATGCGAGGGCGGAGGCGCTCAAGCAAGGCATCGCCTACGCGCGCGCGGGCAAGGGCGGCGCGGGCGAATCGGAGTTGCAGGCGCGCATCGCGGCCGATCCCAAGGACTTCGAGGCGCGCGCCGCGCTCGCGGCGCTGCACGCCGGCGCCCGGCGCTGGCGCGAGGCGATGGACGAGCTGCTCGAGATCGTAGCGCGCGCGAAGGACTGGAAGGACGGCGAGGCGAGGAAGCAGATGCTCGCCATTTTCAATCTCGCCGCGAGCGACGCGGAGCTGGTGTCCGAGTACCGCAAGAAGCTCTCGCGAGTGCTGTACTGATGCGCTCCCCGGCCTCCGCCCTGCCCCCGGAATTCCTGCGCCAGGTCACGCGCGACGAGGTGAACGCGCTGCCCGTGGGGCGCTACGAGGGCGAGGTCGTGCTGGTGGAAACGCGCGACGCCTTCGACCGCGCGTGGGAAGACCTCGCGCGGGAAGCCTGGGTGGGCTGGGACACCGAGACGCGGCCCGCCTTCCGCGTGGGCGAGTCGTATGCGCCCAGCCTCGTGCAGGCGGCCACCGCGCGCGCGGTGTACCTCTTTCCGCTCGCGCGCATGGACTTCTCCAAGGTGGTGGGCGGGCTCTTCGCCGAGCCGACGATCGTCAAGGCGGGCATCTCGGTCGCGGACGACCTGAAGAAGCTGAAGGAAGTGTTCCCGTTCGAGGAGGCCTCGGTGCTCGACCTGGGCACGGTGGCGAAGCGCCACGGCATGAAGCAGACGGGCCTCCGGAACCTCGCGGGCGTATTCCTCGGCTTTCGCGTCACCAAGGGCGCGAAGACCACCAATTGGGCCGCGCCGCGCCTCAGCGCGCAGCAGATCAGCTACGCCGCCACCGACGCCTGGGCGTGCCGGGAGCTCTGCCTCAAGTTCCGCGCGCTCGGAATGCTGTAGCGCACAACGGCGCGCGCGAACTTTGCGCGCGCAGGCCGGTCAGAGAGCGGTCCGCCCGCAGAAGGAGGAGCGCCATGGACCCGGAACGCCGCGATACGCTGAAGAGGGCCTCGTTCATCCTGGTTTCGCTCGCCGCGATGGCGCGCGCCGCGCACTCGCACGCGCAGGCGAAAGGCCTGCCGCAGCTCGCCGAGACCGACCCGCAGGCCGCGGCGCTCGGCTACCGGCTCGACTCGAAGCAGGTCGACGCGAAGAAGTACGCCAACTACCGGCTCGGCCAGGACTGCGGCCTCTGCGTCCAGTTCGAGGGCAGGAAGGGCGAGGCGTTCGGGCCCTGCAAGATCTTCCCCGGCAAGGCGGTGAGCGCGAAGGGCTGGTGCGCCGCGTTCCAGCCGAAGAAGGCCTGAATTTTGGTTCCCCGCCAGTGCGGGGACGACCTTACACCAGCACCGCGAGCTCGGGCGCCCCGCCCTTCTCGATCCAGACGATCGCGTTCTGCTCCAGCTTGCGGCCGAGGGCTTCCGCCTCCTCGCGCGGGATGCCAAGGATGAGCACGCTCGGCTCCGGATTCCACTTGCCCTCGGGGTCGCGGCCCTCGCCCTGGTAGACGCGGTACTTCAGGCCCGCGGTCTGCGCGCGCAGCAGGAATTCCGCCAGGCGCTTCTCGTTCTCCGGGCTCACCGCGCCGCGCGCGGTGGCCGAGCTCACGAACGCCGCCGAGCGCACGCGGCCCATCGCCATCATCGCGTCGAGGATGTCGCTCGGCTCGCCGATGCGGAACTCCACGCCCGGGCTCGCGAACACGCAGTAGACCGCCTTCTCGTAGGCGGCGCGCAGGGCGGGGTCGAGGGCCATGCGCCGAGTATTTCAGAACTCGTCCGGATGCAATATGCGAAAAGGCACGCCGCGGCCCACTTGCGCCTTCTTCCTTCGGGACAGCGCGAGCAATTCGCGGTCCTTCGTCACGAGGCAGTCGGCGCCCGCCGCGGCGGCGAGCTCGAGGAACTTCTGGTCGTCCGGGTCGCGGCAGAGCGGCAGCCGCGCGCGCTCGGGGTCGCTCAGGCGCGCTTGCACGCGCGTGCTCGCGCGCCGGCAGGCGGCGAGGGCCGCGGCCTGCGCCGCGGCGTCGAGCGTGCGCTTCGCGAAGGGCCGCGCGAGCACCTCGGCCAGCTCCGCCTCGCAGGGCTCGTCGATGAGGATCTCGACGGCGCCCCGCTCGCGCAGCGCGCGCAGGCGCGCGATGCCCGGGTCCTCGAAGAGAAGCCAGTCGAGCCAGACGTTGGTGTCGAGGACGAGGCGCTGCACGGGGCGACTCTAGCCCCAAAAAGAAAGGCCCCGCATGGGAGCGAGGCCTTGAGCCGGATTTCCACCGGCGGCGCCTATTGGGCGCCTTACTACCGCAGCCGAAGCTGCTTGGTGCTTGCCTGAGCCCGGTATCCCGACGGTTGCCGGGAATCCCGTTTGCCGTGCCCTCCACGGCGACCCCTGCAAGTACGAGTTCACTCTGACGCGCCGCGCTGCCGGCGGTTTGATCTGGATCAGAAGTCGTGCAAGTATCGAATCATGCCGCGAGCCGTCCCGAGATCCGGAGCCCTGCGCTGGCTGGCGGCCGCGCTCGCGCTCGGCGCGGCGATGCCCGCCGCCGCGCAGGAGCCCGAGGCCGCGTACGCCGGCTACCACCGCGCCGCGCTCGCCGGCGACCTCGCGGACATGATGCGGTTCTCGGACGACGCGCGGCGCGCCGAGGTCGCCGGCATGACCGACGCGCAGCGGGCCGCCGAAGCCAAGATGGCGGGTGCGGCGATGCCGCGCGCCTACACGGTGCGCGGGCGCATCCTCGCCCCCGACGGCAAGAGCGCGCGCGTATTCGTGCAGGGCCCGGGCGGCGCGCCGGCCGGCGGGAAGCCCGAGACGCTCTACGGCACCGCGCGCATGGTCCGGCAGGGCGACGAGTGGCGGGTCTCGGCCATCGAGTGGAGCAACGTCGATCCCGGCATCCCCGCGCAGGCGCCGCCCGCGAGCGCGGCGGCCAAGCCCGCGGCGCCGAAGCGCGGCGAAACGGCGGCGCCGGCGCGCGGCGCGCCGGTGGTGGGCTCGATCAACAGCGAGCCGGTGAGGAAGTTCGGCCAGCAGAAGCCGCCCTGCGTCTACAAGCCGGTGATGACGCAGGAAGACATCGACAACTGCAGGTAGGGCGGCGCCGGGAGCGCCCGCGCGGTCAGCGCTTGCGGAAGGGCGGCTTGCGCTTCGGCGTGGCCGCCATCGGCCGCTCGTCCTTGTGCCGGAAGCTGATGCGCCCGCGCGTGAGGTCGTAGGGCGAGATCTCGAGCGTGACGCGGTCGCCCGCGAGGATGCGGATGCGGTGGCGCACGACCTTGCCGCCCGCATACGCGAGCACCGTGGCGCCGTTGGTGAGCTCGACGCGGAATTGCGTGTTGGGCAGGACTTCCTGCACCACGCCTTCCATCTCGAGCATTTCTTCCTTCGCCATTCAATTTCCCTCGCGTTCGCGAAGGCGCGATTGTCTCACCTCAGCGCGGTCCCCGGTAGTGCAGCGGAAACAGGCGCTGCACCACCGGCCCGTCGGAGGCCCAGGCGTGGCAGCCGTCGATGAAGTAGGGCTTCCTGTGCGACTCGTCGGGATGCGCCTCGGTCGCCACCTTGCCGCCCTTGGGCCAGCTGCCCATGGTCTGGAACGCGACGGTGGCCATCGGCATGAGCAGCTCGGTGATGTGCGTGCAGCCGCGCGTGCGCCCCACCGCTTCGGCGACGGCCTTGCGCCAGCCCGCGCCGATCTTCGCGCCTACGAGGCGCTGGTAGGCCGGCGCTACCGCGGGACAGGGGTCGTACGGCGCGTGGTTGGTGGCGACCGCGATCGCCGTCACGGTCATCGACTTGTCGAGCGTGAGGCGCACCTGCATGTCGTGCACGTGCGCGCCCGCCGGGCGGTGGCCGCGGTAGGGCTCCTCTACGTCGTAGGTCTTCTTGTCGACGATCTGCGCCTCGATGTCTACGAGGCCGTCGTCGCGCTCGTAGCCCTCGCACACGATGGTGCGGGTGTGCAGGTGGCGGCGCGAAACGGGGGCGGGCAGGGGCATGGGCGCGGGTATGATGGATTGAGGGAGGTCATTCATTATGAGGCTATACAGCCCGACGTTTCTTCTCGCGCTCCTGCTTTCCGCCGGCGTGCACGCGCAGGCCTTTCCCGCCAAGCCGGTCACGTTCCTCGTGCCCTGGCCGCCGGGCGGCAGCACCGACATCGTCATGCGCTCGCTCGCGACGATCGCCGAGAGGCACCTCGGCCAGCGCATCGTGATCGAGAACAAGCCCGGCGTCTCGGGCACGCTCGGCGCGCAGGCGCTCGCGCAGGGCGCGAGGCCCGACGGCTACACCATCGCGCAGATGCCGATCACGGTGTTCCGGCTGCCCGCGATGATGAAGACGAACTTCGATCCTTCCACGGATTTCACCTGGATCATCCACCTCACGGGCTACACCTTCGGCGTGGTGGTGCGCGCCGACTCGCCGTGGAAGACCTGGGCGGACCTGGTCGCCTACGCGAAGGCCAACCCGGGCAAGCTCACCTACGCCACGCCCGGCAACGGCACCAGCCTGCACATCACGATGGAGGACATCGCGCAGCGCGAGGGCCTGCAGTGGACGCAGGTGCCGTACAAGGGCTACGCCGAGGGCGCGCAGGCGCTGCTGGGCGGGCACGTCGACTCGCACGCCGACTCGACCGGCTGGGCCGAGCAGGTGAACGCGGGCCGGCTGCGCCTGCTGTGCACCTGGGGCCCCACGCGCACCAAGCGCTGGCCGAACGTGCCGAACTTGAAGGACCTCGGCTACCCGATCGTCTCCAACTCGCCCTACGGCCTCGCCGGCCCCAAGGGCATGGACCCGGCGGTGGTGAAGGTGCTGCACGACGCCTTCAAGAAGGCGCTCGACGACCCGGAGTTCCAGAAGATGCTCGACAAGTACGACCAGGACGTCTTCTACATGAACAGCGCCGACTACACGGCGTTCGTGAAGAAGGCGATCGAGGAAGAGCAGAAGGCGGTGCGCAAGCTCGGGCTGAAGCTCTAGCGCGCCGCGGGCGCGCGCAACCGCGCGCAAGGAACGCGCGAGCGCGTCAGCGGCTGACGCGGTTGCGGCCGCCGCGCTTGGCGCGATAGAGCGCCTCGTCGGCGGCCTTCATCACCTGGGCGGGCGTCTGCGCCCCGTCGCCGGGCTCGGCGGCGCCGATCGAGATCGTCACCGAGAGCAGCTTCTCCGGCGGCATCGAGGGATCTCCCTCGGCGCGGTGCTTCCTGCCTTCGTCCTTGTCCTTCGGCCGGTCCTCGCCGCGCACCGCCATGCGGTAGGCCTCCACCGCGGCGCGGATCGCCTCCAGGTGCGGCAGCGCCTCCTCGAGCGCCGTCCCGGCAAAGAGCACCGTGAACTCCTCGCCGCCGAAGCGGAACGCGCGCCCGCCGCCCTCCACTTCCGCGAGGCGCGCGGCGACGAGCTTGAGCACCTGGTCGCCTACATCGTGCCCGTGCGTGTCGTTGAAGCCCTTGAAGTGGTCGACGTCGGCCATGGCGAGGGTGTAGCGCGGCCCGAGGCCCGCCATCGCCTCGAGCAGCGCGCGCCGGCCCGGCAGCCCCGTGAGCTCGTCGTTGAAGGCGAGGCGGTGCGACTCCTGCAGCATCGCCACGACGAGGATCGCCCCCGCGGCCGCCGCGAAGCCGCCGAAAGCGGCCTCGTTGCGCACCCATTCGCAGGCGAGGAAGAAGGCGAGCATCGCGCCCGCGAGGCCCACGCCGAGCGGCGACACGGGCGCGGCCTGCTTGGAGTAGTGCGGCGCCCAGGCGCGCCAGGCCGCCAGGCCGATCGCCGCGCCGAACGCGAGGCGCGCCGCGAGCGGCGTGGGCGGCGAGCGCAGCAGCCAGTGCCCGAGCGCCTCCTGCCAGGCGGCGCCCGAGAGCGCGCTGCGGCCGGAAGCGCCGATCCAGAGCACGAGCAGCAGCTCGCCCGCGAAGATGAACAGCCAGCGGTAGTCGCCGTGGTAGGACACGCCGCGCTCGGGCAGCGCGAGCGAGACCAGCACGTTGAGCGGCACGAGCAGCGCCGCCGCGGTGTAGACGGCCCTCGCGGTGAAGCTGTCCGCGCCGTAATCGAGCGCGAGCCGGTAGCCGAGGTAGGCGGCGAGCAGCGACACCGCGGCGACGAACGCGCGCCCGCGGTTGAACCACAGGCTCATGCCCGCCGCGGCGAGCAGCACGAAGTACGCGCCCGCCTGCTTCAGCCCGGCGAGCGAGGGCGGCAGCGCCGGCCCCGCCCAGAGCGCGAGCGCGACCGCGGCGAGGATCGCCAGCGGGGCGAGGAGCGACCGGAGGGCGGGAGGCGCCTTGATCATGTCTCGAAGTCGCCCAGAATGCGGCCGAGCTCGGCGACGAGCAAAGGAACTTTCACCCGCCCCCGGATGCTCATCGGGGGCCGCCCCGCTCCAGCAGTGCCTGCAGCTGCTCGATCAGCGGCGGCACGCTCTCGAGCGTGGTCTTGTGAAGCAGAGCGTGATCGACCTTCGTGTATCGGTGCGCGAGCACGATCCGTTGTCCGGCGATGCGGCGCCAATCGACGCCCGGCAGGCTGCGTCTGCCAGCGTCGCTGACGCGGCTGGCGGCTTCGCCGAGGACCTCGATCGTGCGCTCGAGCGCCCGTTGCCGCATCCGATCGTCCAGGTACGTCTGCAAGCGGACGCGGGCGGCGTAGTCCAGCGCCTCGCGCGCCGTTTCCAGCATGTCCCAGAGAAAGGCGGCGTCGCTATCGCCGAGCTGCATAGAGCGTCCTCAGGTCGCGCTCGATCGTCCGGCGCCGATATGGATTTTTCAGGATGTCGGGACTGGTGATCCCCACCTTGCGATTGCCGAATAGCGCAGACAGCTCATCCTGCAGATCGATCAGGTCGAATGAGGTCGTCGTGCTGCTCGGTTTGAATTCGACCATCAGATCCACGTCGCTGTCGGGCCGCAACTCGCCCCGCGCCGCCGAGCCGAACAGCGACATCTTCTTGACGCCGTACTTCCGGCAGATCCGGGAAAGCGCCTGCCCGTCGATCTCGGGCAGCTTGCCAGCGGGCTCTACCGTGTACTCGGCGGCGTGCTCGTGCAGCGTCGGCGGCGTGCCCGCGGTCTTGTCGAGCATCGAGGCGAGCTCGTGGAACACGGGCGAGCCCTCGTTCGCGCTGTACAGGACCTGGTTGCCGCTGCGCTCGGCGAGCAGCAGTCCGGCGTCAGCGAGTTGTCGCAACTCCCGATGCAGGGACCCGGCCGGCACCCCGGTCAGCCTCGCGATCATGCGCACGTGGAAGCGATCCCCGGGCCTGAGCATCAGCAGCGACAGCACGCGGTGCCGATAGGCGCCGAAAAGCAGGTTCGCCAGCACCTGCTGGGCCGGGGCGCCGGATTCCGTTCTCACCATTGCTACGATTGTAGCACTGTTGAGAACGAATTGCCGCTTTCAGGACTCCAGCCGGTCGGGGCGGAAGCCGACGTCGCAGACGCGGCCGCGCTGGGCGCGCTTGCCCGCGAACTCCTTCAGCATCTTCGCGTCGAGGACTTCCTCGGCGCGGTTCTTGCGCTTGATGCCGGAGACCTTGAGCGACTGGCCGTCGGTGACCGCCACGGCGGCGAGCGTCACCTTGTCCGGCAGCGCCAGGATCTGCACCCCCACCCCGCCGTTCGGCCGGACGGGCATTTCCTCGAGCGGGAAGACGAGCAGCCGGGCGTCGGAGGAAAGGGCCGCCAGCCGATCGAGATCCTTGCGAATGAAGACAGGCGGCAAGGCTTTCGCGCCCTCCGGAACGCTCATGAAGTCCTTGCCCTGGCGCGTCTTGGAGGCGAGGTCGCCCAGCTTGCACAGGAAGCCGTTGCCCGCGGTGTTCGACATCAGCAGGCCCGTGTCCGGCGCGCCCAGGCCCAGCCAGACGATGTCGTCGGACCCGGAGTTGACCAGGGTGTTCATCGGCGCGCCGTCGCCGCGGCCCGAGGGCAGCGCGGCGGCATCCACGCTGAAGGCCTTGCCGCCCGAGGCGAGCACGGTGAGCGTGTCGGTGGTCTTGCACTCCAGCTCGAGATACCTCTGGTCGCCGTCCTTGAAGCCCACGGCGCCCATGTCGACGCCGTGGCCGCTCCTCGCGCGCACCCAGCCCTTCCTCGACAGGATCACCGTGATCGGCTCCTCGAGCACCGTGCGCTCGACCTGCGCGCGCTCCTCGGCCTTGATGAGGGTGCGGCGGTCGTCTCCGTAGGTCTTCGAATCTTGCTCCAGCTCCTTGATGACCAGTTTCTTCAGGACCTTTTCATCACCCAAGATCTCCTTCAGGCCCTTTCTTTCGGCCTCGAGGGTCTTGCGCTCCTCGTTCAGCTTCACGCCGTCCAGCTTGGTGAGCTGGCCGAGGCGCAGGTTCACGATATCTTCAGCTTGTCGCTCGCTGAATTTGAATTTTTCTCTCAAGCGATTTCTTGCTTCGGTCTGATCCTCGCAGGAGCGAATCAGCTTGATGATTTCGTCGATCTTCACATAGGCCATCAAGCGGCCCATGACGATGTGCAGGCGCTCCTCGCACTTCGCCAGGCGGTGCTCGGTGCGGCGCTTGACGGTGGCGATGCGGAACTCGCCCCACTCGCGCAGCACCGTGACGATGTCCTTGGTGTCCGGCAGGCCGTCCAGGCCCAGCCAGGTGAAGTTCAGCGGGTAGCGCGTCTCCAGCGACGTATGCACGAGCAGCGTCGCCATCAGCTCCTCGGCGTCCTGGCGCGAGGAGCGCGGCTCGATGACGAGGCGCAGCTTCGACCTGCGGTCGGACTCGTCGCGCACCGCCTCGACCTGGTCGAGGATGAACTGCTTGAAGCGCTTCTGCTCCTGCGAGACCTCCTTCTTGTTGCCCGAGGGCTTCGGGTTGGCGATGGCCTCGATCTCCTCCATCACCTGGCGCACCGAGACGCCGTGCGGCAGCTCGGTGACCACGATGCGCCACTGCCCCCGCGCGAGCGGCTCCTTCTCCCAGCGCGCGCGCAGCACGAGCGAGCCGCGCCCGGTCTCGTAGGCTTCGCGGATCTCCGCCTTGGGCGAGATGATTTGCCCGCCGCCCGGGAAGTCGGGCCCCGGCAGGAGATCGAGGATCTCGGACACCTTCGCGCGCGGGTGCTTGATGACGTGCGCGGCGGCCTCGGCCACCTCCTTCAGGTTGTGCGAGGGGATGCGCGTCGAAAAGCCGACCGGGATGCCGAACGAGCCGTTCAGCAGGCCGAAGGGCAGGCGAGCCGGCAGCAACACCGGCTCGTCGAACTTGCCGTCGTAGTTCTTCGCGAAATCTACAGTGCCTTCATTGATCTCGCTGAGCAGCAATTCCGCGTACTTCGAGAGCTTCGCCTCGGTGTAGCGGTAGGCCGCGGCCGAGTCGCCGTCGCGGCTGCCGAAGTTGCCCTGCCCGTCGATGAGCGGGTAGCGCATCGAGAACGGCTGCGCGAGGTGCACCATCGCCTCGTAGGTCGAGCTGTCGCCGTGCGGGTGGTACTTGCCGAGCACCTCGCCCACGTAGCGCGCGCACTTCACGTAGCCGGGGGCGTTGGCGTCCCCCATGGCGTAGAGGATGCGCCGCTGCACGGGCTTGAGGCCATCCGCGATCTCCGGCAGCGCGCGCGCCTTTACGGTGGAGACCGCGTAGCCGAGGTAGGCCTGCGAGGCGTGCCGCTCGATCGGCGCGGCGTCGTCGCCGTTCTCGCTCACGAATAGGTCGCCGGTTCTGTCGTCCATGGGTTATCGCCCGAAAAGGTCGAGTTGCTTGTCGGCCATCGCCACCGCGGCTTCGACCGCGCGCTTGGCCTTCTCCAGGTCGTCCGCGGCGCCGCCGCGGCCCCCCGCCTCCCAGCGGTACTTGTGCTGCCCGCTCTTCTGCCGCGTCACCTTGCCGACCTTCGCCTTGCCCAGCCAGTAGACGTGGCCGTTGTAGCCGGGCTCCCAGACCGCCTTCTTCGCCTTCCTAGCCACGGCACCCGGAAATCCGGGAAATCGGGGTCAGAGCCCGATTTCGCATCGATGACTGAATCCGGAGCAGGAAATCGGGCTCTGACCCCGATTTTTTCCTCATATGTCGGCCTCGACGGTCTTCCAGTGCTCGCGCATCCAGTTGCGCCGGCCCTCGGCCTCGCCCGAGTCCATCAGCAGCTCGAAGCTTTCGCGCACTTTCTTCAGGTTCTTGAGATCGAAAGTCATGCGCACCAGGCGCCGGGTATCCGGGTTCATCGTCGTCTCCCAGAGCTGCTCCGGGCTCATCTCGCCCAGGCCCTTGAAGCGCGAGATCTCCCAGCTGCCCTCCTTCACCTTCTCCTTCTTCAGCTTGCCGACCTCCTCGTCGAGCTCCTCCTCGTCGAGGCAGTAGACGCGCCGCGCGGGCCTGCCCTTGCCCTGCGCGGGCACCTCGATCTTGAAGAGCGGCGGCTGCGCCACGTAGACGCGGCCCGCCTGCACGAGCCGGGGCGCGTGCATGAAGAAGAAGGTGAGCAGCAGCGCCTGGATGTGGCCGCCGTCGACGTCGGCGTCGGTCATGATGATCACCTTGCCGTAGCGCAGGCCCGAGAGGTCGGGGCTGTCCTCGGGGCCGTGCGGATCCACGCCGATCGCGGTGGCGATCGCCTGCAGCTCCTTGTTGGCGAGCACGGTGCGCGAGTCCTTGGACATGGTGTTGAGCACCTTGCCGCGCAGCGGCAGCACCGCCTGCGTCTCCTTGTTGCGCGCCTCCTTCGCCGAGCCGCCCGCGGAGTCGCCCTCGACCATGAACATCTCGTTGCGCGAGGTGTCGTCCGAGGCGCAGTCGACGAGCTTGCCGGGCAGCGTGGCGACGCCGCTCGACTTCTTCCTCTCGAACTTCTTGCCCTTGGAGAGGCGCGCCATCGCCTGCTCGATGGCGAGCTCGGCGATCTTCCTGCCCTCGTCCGGGTGCTGGTTGAGCCAGAGCTCGAAGGCGTCCCTGACGCAGAGCTCCAGCAGCTTCGAGGCGTGCCGCGTGGTGAGCTTCTCCTTGGTCTGGCCGTGAAACTGCGTGCGCACGATGCGCGCCGAGAGCGTGAAGCAGGCGCGCTGCCAGAGGTCGTCCGCGATGACCTTCACCCCCTTCGGCTGCAGCGAGCGCGTGTCCATGAAGGCCGAGAGCGCCTCGAAGATGCCGTTGCGGAAGCCCGCCTCGTGCGTGCCGCCCGAGCGCGTGGGGATCAGGTTGACGTGGCTGTCGGCGAAGACCTCGCCTTCGGCCACCCAGCCGATCGCCCAGGCCGCCCCCTCGCCCGGCTCGATCTCGGAATTGTCCTGCAGTTGCTTTTCGTCGTAGAACCGTTCCCCGGCGAAAAGCGGAGCGACCATCTCCCGGCCGTCGAGCATGAAGTCGAAGTACTGCGCCATGCCCTTCTCGTAGCGCCAGGACTGCTTCGGCTTGCCTTCGACTTCGAGCACCGTAGTGAGACCGGGCAGCAAGTAGGCCTTCGAGCGCACCAGGTGCTCGAGCTCGGCGAGCGGCACGTTCGGCGAGTCGAAGTACTTCGAATCCGGCCAGATGCGCACCACGGTGCCGGTCTTCCTTTCCTTTATTTTTTCGCTGCGCAGCTTGTTCTTCAGGTCGCCGTTCTCGAAGACGATCGTGTGCTTCTGCCCGTCCCGGAAAACCGTCACCTCGCAGCGCTTCGAGAGCGCGTTGGACACGGCGACGCCCACGCCGTGCAGGCCGCCGGAGATGTGGTAGACGCCCTCGCCCGATTTCGCGAACTTGCCGCCCGCGTGCAGCATCGTGAAGGCGACTTCCACCGCCGGCTTCTTCTCCACCGGGTGCATGTCCACCGGCACGCCGCGGCCCTCGTCGGCGACCTCGTAGGAGCCGTCCTTGAAGACGCTCACGGTGATCTTCCTGCCGTAGCCCGCGAGCGCCTCGTCGATGGCGTTGTCGATCGCCTCCTGCACGACGTGCAGCGGGTGGATCGTGTGGGTGTACATGCCCGGCATGCGCCGCACGGGCTCCAGGCCCTTGAGCGCCTGGATCGCCGATGCGTCGTAGACCTGCGGTTTTGCCATGTATCTAGTGCTTGTCGCTCATCGAGCCACTAAATATTGTAGCGCCGGCGCTTCTGCGCCGCTCCGGAGCGGCCGGGCGCCTCGAGCGCCACCCCCTCGGCCAGCGCGGCCTCCGCAAGCTCGCGATCCAGCGTGATCAGCCCGAAGTCGAACCGCATTGCAAGCTCGAGATAGGCAGCGTCGTAGGTGCTGAGCGACCGTCTGGCCGCCAGCGCGCTGATTGCCTTCATATCGGGGACGGAAGCATCGATTTGTATCCGCAAGCGCGACGCCTGGTCGAGCGCTTCGAGCCGTCTCTGGTGATCGATCCGGCGTCTCCGTTCGGCAATCAGGAGCACATTGCAGATCTCGAGGCACCAGACCGCCGGCGCCCAATATTCGACACGGTCGATGACCCCCAGCAGCGAGTCGGTGAAGGCCGTTCGCTCGTCTTCCAGGAACCACGGCAGCGTCGCCGAAGCGTCGACGACGAATGCCATCAATACCGCCGGCCGGCCTTGATCATCTCGAGAATCGTCGAACCGGGTTTCGCGCCGCGGTCCCTGCCGACCCGGGTGCGCTTGATTTCGTCGACGAGCGCGCGCAGGCGGTCCTTCTCGTCGTCGGACCTGACCGCGATCAGCTTCGCCACGGCCTTGCCTCGCCGCGTGATGGTTACGCTTTCGCCGGCCTCGACCTTGTCGAGCAGCTCGGCGAGCTTGGTCTTGGCCTCGAAGGCCCCTACGACAATGCCCATCAGAACCTCAAACTAGACAACTAGTTCGAAGGATACGGCAATCCGAGGACACGGTAAAGCGGGCTCAGCGCCCCTTGAACTCGGGCTTCCTCTTCTCGACGAAGGCGCGCACGCCCTCGCGCCGGTCGTCGGTGTCGACCAGGCGGTTGTAGGCCTCGATCTCGAAGCGGTAGCCGGTGAGCAGGTCCATGCCGAGGCCGTAGTGGATCGAGCGCTTCGCCTGGCGCACCGACAGCGGCGCGTTGTCGGCGATCGCCTGCGCGGTCGCGAGCGCCTCCTCCAGCAGCTTCGCCGGCTCGCATACGCGGTTGACGATGCCCCAGGCGTAGCCCTGCTCGGCGTCGATCGGCCGGCCCGAGAGGATCATCTCCTTGGCGCGCCGCTCGCCCGCGGCGCGGCCGAGGTTCTGCGTGCCCATGCCGCCCGGCATGAGGCCGCGGCTCGCCTCCGGCAGCGCGAGGCGCGCGCCGCGCGCGGCGAAGATGAAATCGCAGCACAGGGCCAGCTCCAGGCCGCCGCCCATCGCCACGCCGTTCACCGCCGCGATCACCGGCACCGGGCACTCTACGAGCGCCACGAACGAGCGCTCGAAGCCCTCGTGCTGCGCGCGCCAGGCCTCGACCGTCATGCCGTCGCGCTCCTTCAGGTCCGCGCCCGCGCAGAACGCGCGCTCGCCCGAGCCGGTGAGCACGACGCAGCGCACCGCGCCCGCGTCGGCGGTGAGCCGGTTCCAGAGGTCCATGAGCTCGTCGCCCATCTTCGTGTTGAGCGCGTTGAGCGACTGCGGGCGGTTCAGGCGAGCGAGCAGGGTGTGCTCGCCGCGCCGCTCCAACATCAGCGTTTCATAGGCCGGAAAGTTCATCAGCGCGCGATTCCTGCCTCGCGGAAATACTTCAAGGCGCCGGGATGGATGAGCTCGGCGCGCGGCGCGGCGGCGACGGTGTTCGCCGCGGTGGTTTCGCGCGCCTGCGGCAGCCGCGCCGCGAGCGCTCCCTCGGCGCGGTGCAGCGCGCGCGCGAGCAGGTAGCCCGGCTCCTCGGGCAGCTCCGGGCGCGCCAGCACGAAGCTCCAGGAGCCGACCGAGGGCAGCGCCGCGTCCTGGCCCGCATAGCTGCCGGCCGGGAGCGTAGCGGGCTTGAGCGCCGGGTTCCTCTCGAGGATGCGCCGGATCTCGCCCGCATCCGGCCCTACGAAGCGCGCGCCCGCGCTCGCCATCGCCGCGAACGCCGGCCAGCCCGCGCCCGCGCCCCAGAGCGCCGCGGCGCGGCCGGATTGCACGAGGCCTGGACCGTCCGCCGCTTTTTCCAGAACAATCTCCTCGACGGGAATTTCCAGGGATCTCAAAACCGTTCTTCCGAGCACGGTAAGCCCCGAGCCTTGCGTGCCGAGCACGACGGGCCTGCCCCTCAGGTCCGAAATGCGCCGCACCGGGCTGCCCGCCGGCACGACGAACATCCCGGGCGAGGAGTACATCGCCGCGACGATGCGCAGCCCGGTGCCGGGACTGGCGAGCGCCGCGCTCGCGAGCTCGCCCGCGACCAGGCCGAGGTCGAGCTTGCCCGCCTCCAGCAGCGGCACGTTCTCGGTGCTGCCCTTGGTGTTGCGCGTCTCGATGCGCAGGCGCGGCTCCCCGGCGCCCAGCGCCTCGGCGTAGGCCGCGCCGAACACCGGGAATCCGCCGCCCGGGGTCGCGGTGCCGAGCACCAGCGTGAACACGAGCGCGCTCATTCCACGAAGTTGGGCGACTTCGGAATCAGGTTGTGCTGCTCCCGGTCGTGGTTGACCCAGACCTGCGCGCCGGTCTCCTTCACCAGCTGCTTCATCGCCGCGATGCTGCGCCGGCTCGCGGCCTGGTCGAAGTTGAAGCCGGGCACGATGTCGTGCTCCCAGCTGTAGACGAGGTGCACGACGTCGCCCGTGAGCAGCACGGGCCCGCGCTTGGGCAGGCGCACGAGCAGCGACTGGTGGCCGGGCGTGTGGCCGGGCGTCGACTTGATGACGACCGAGCCGTCGCCGAACACGTCGTAGTCGCCGTTCAGCTTCTCGACCTGGGCGCCGCGCAGCTTCTCGAAGTCGGCGGCGGCGATGCCGTATTTCTGCGGCTCGGGGCCGAAGGCCGCGGCGTATTCCGCCCCCTGAATGAGCAGCACCGATTTGACGAACAGGCTGGCGTTGCCCGCATGGTCGGCATGCGAATGCGACATCGCGAAGTAGCGGATGTCCGCGGGCTCTACGCCGATCTCCTTGAGCGACTCTACGAGCGTCCTGCGCCGGGTGGCGGTGATCGCGCCGTTCGGCGCCGTCAGGCCGTGCGGCATCGCGGCCACGCGGTCGGCGATGCCCGAGTCCCAGAGCATCCAGCCCTTGGCGTGCTTGATGAGGTAGCAGTAGTCGCCGAAGACGAACGGCTTGCCGGCGTTCTGGCCCGGCGTCCAGCGCGACAGGTCCTTGACGTGGTTCTCGCCGCAATCGATCACGTACATGCGCT
>DATKKT010000014.1:0-5242 GCA_035542795.1 Burkholderiales bacterium | reverse complement strand
CGGATCGCTGGACGTCATCGAAGGTGAGGCCGGCTTCGGCGTGGCCATGTCGAACAATCCGGATTGGGATGCCGCCTTCGCAACGCTGGGACAAACCTTCAACATCTGCCGCATGACCTTCAAGAACCACACCTGCTGCGGCCACACCTTCGCGGCGATCGACGGCGCGCTCGCGCTGCAGAGCCGCATGAAGATCGCGGCGCACGACATCGAGCGCATCCGGGTCGGCAGCTACCGCGCCGCGAAGGAAGTGTCCGGCTACGAATCGCCCGCGACGCCGGCCGAGGCGCGCTTCTCGCTCAAGTACGTGGTGGCGACCGCGCTCACTCACGGCAGCGTGCGTCTTGCTGCGTTCGAGCCGGCCAGATTGCAGGATCCGAATACGCGTTCCTTGATGGAAAAGATTTCTGTTTCAATAGATCCGGAATTGGACGCCGCGTTTCCTCGTCAACGCGCGGCGCGCGTCGCCTTCGAGACGCGCGATGGGCGCCGCGAGGAGCTGCTGCAGCCCACGCGCATCGGCGATCCCGAGGCGCCGCTCTCGGACGCGCAGCTGGACGCCAAGTATCTCGAGCTCGCCGGGCCCGTGCTGGGCGAGGCGCGCGCGCGCAAACTGCTGGCCGACCTGTGGACGCTGGACCAAGCCAGAGCCGTACCGCAGTAGAGCTCGCACGCGCGCTGTTCTCGCCCCGCTCGGTCGCGCTGGTCGGCGCCTCGGGAGACGCGGCGAAGAACACCTCGCGCCCGCAGCGCTACCTCGCCAAATTTGGTTTTGCGGGGACGGTGGTTCCCGTCAACGCCTCCAGGAATGAAATTCTTGGAGTCAAAGCGTTCAAGAGCATTTCCGAGATTGAAATTCCGGTCGACCACGCTTTCATCATGGTGGGCGACGTGGAGGGCGCGCTGGAGGACTGCGGCGCGAAGGGCGTGCCGGTGGCGACGATCTTCACCGACGGCTTCGCCGACGCGGGCGCCGAGGGCATGGCGCGGCAGGAGAAGCTCGCCGCGCGCGCGCGGGCGCTCGGCGTGCGCCTGCTCGGGCCCAACAGCATGGGCGTGATCAACCTCTCGGGGCGCTGCCCGATCACGGTGAACGCGGTGCTCGACATGGACGTGCCTGCGGCGGGCGCGACGAGCATCGTCTCGCAGAGCGGCACCATGCTGGGCACGGTGCTCTCGCGCGGCGCGGCGCGCGGCCTGGGCTTCTCCAAGCTCGTCTCCGTCGGCAACGAGTCGGACCTGGGCGTCGGCGAAATCGTCGAGATGCTCGCCGCCGACCCCGACACGCGGACCATTCTCCTGTTCCTGGAGACCGTTCGCGGCGCCGAGGCGCTCGCGCGCGGCGCGCGCGCCGCGCACGCGGCCGGCAAGCCCGTGGTCGCCTACAAGCTCGGGCGCTCCAGGCTCGGCGAGCGGCTCGCGCGCTCGCATACCGGCGCGCTGGCGGGCGAGGACGCGGCGCTCGACGCCTACTTCCGCGCCTGCGGCATCGCGCGCGTGGACATGCTCGAGACGCTCATCGAGATCGGTCCGCTGCTCGCCGGCCGCAGGCCGCCGGACCTCGCTCGCGCGCCGCGCGTCGGCGTGGTGACCACGACGGGCGGTGGCGCGGCCTCGGTGGTGGACCGGCTCGGCATGCACGGCGTCGAGACCGCCTCGCCGGACGCGCGCGCGCCGATCATCGATCTGACGATGGGCAGGCAGGCCGCGACCTACGGCGCGGTGGTGGAGCAGCTGCTTGCATACCCGGACTGCGATGCGGTGCTCGCGGTGGTCGGCTCGTCGGCGCAGTTCCACCCGCAGCACGCGGTGGAGCCGATCCTCCGCGCCGCGCGCGCGGCGAAGCCCCTGGCCGTGTTCATGACTCCGCAGGCGGACCGCTCGCTCGCGCTGCTCGCGGAAGCCGGCATCGCCGCATTCCGCACGCCCGAAGCCTGCGCAGACGCTTTGCATGCGTATTTCTCGTGGAAATCCCCCCGAACGCCGCCGGGAGGAATCCCGCCGGAATGGCCGAAGGACATTCCGGTCAAGGGCAGGCTGACTGAACCTGAGGCGATGAAGCTCTTCGCCACACTAGGCGTGCCGATCGTCGAATCCGCGGTCGCGCGCGCGCCGGACTACGTGCACCCGATCGCGTATCCCGTAGCGCTGAAGATTCTCACGCCCGAAATCGCGCACAAGTCGGACGTCGGCGGCGTGGTGCTGGGAATACCCGGCCCGCAGGAGTTGTTGAATCACGCAAGAACGCTGCGCGCGAAGAGCGACGACCTCCTCGTGCAGCGCATGGAGCATGGGCTCGCCGAAGCGATCGTCGGCTATCGCGACGACCCGGTGGTCGGTCCTCTGGTGCTGGTCGGCGCGGGCGGAATTCTGGCGGAACTCTACAATGACGCCGTGGTGCGGCTCGCGCCGGTGAGCGAGGCGGAGGCGCGGGAGATGATCGCGGCGGTCAAGGGCTTCGCGGCGTTGCGCGGCTACCGCGGGCTGCCGGCGGGCGACCTGGCCGCGCTGGCGAGCGCCGTGTGCGCGATGTCGCGGCTCGCGCAGCTCGCCGGCCGGCCTGTGCGCGAGGCCGAGGCGAACCCGGTGATCGTGAAGGCGGCGGGCGCAGTGGCGGTGGACGCACTGGTGGTGTTGAAGTAGCGAAGGGAGAACGGATGCTGGGATTCATCGGCCTGGGCACCATGGGCGCGCCGATCTGCCGCAACCTCGCGGCCAAGTCGGGCCAGGAGGTGCGCGCCTACGACAGCGATCTCGAGGCGCTGTCGCAGATGGCCCAGGCCGGCGTGACGCCGGCCGAGTCCGTGCGCGACGTCGCCGAGCATGCCGACGTCGTGTTCCTGTCGCTGCCGGGCGGACCGCAGGTGCAGGAAGTCTGCATGGGCGCGGGCAGCCTGCTCACGCACCTGAAGCCCGGCGGCCTGGTGGTGGACCTCTCGACCGCGCCCGTCAGCCTCGCGCGCGAGCTGCACGCGCGCTTCGCGGCGCGCGGCATCCACTTCGCCGACGCGCCGGTGGCGCGCACGCGCCAGGCGGCGATCGACGGCACTCTCTCGGTGATGGTGGGCGCGGCCGAGAACGTGTTCGCGCGCCTGAAGCCTCTGCTGGAGTGCTTCGCCACGGACATCACGCTGTGCGGCGGTCCGGGCACCGGCCAGGCGATGAAGATCATCAACAACATGGTGCTGTTCCAGAACGTCGTCGCGATCGCCGAGGCGCTGGCGCTCGTCGGCCGCCTCGGCCTCGATCCGGAGCTCGCGCTGCAGACGCTCGCCAAGGGCTCGGCCGACAGCTTTGCGCTGCGCAACCACGGCATGAAGGCCATGCTGAAGGGCGAATACCCGGAGAAGGCCTTCTCCACGGAGTACGCGCTGAAGGACATCCGCTACGCGCTGCGCCTCGGCGAACAGCAGGGCCTGGTCCTGCCGGGCGCCGACCACGCGAAGGAGGTGATCAAGGAGGCGATCCGCGCCGGCTACGGCAAGGAATACTTTCCGGCGCTCGCGAAGGTGATCGCCGCACCGGCGGCGGCGAAGAAGAAGGGCGGCTGAGGCGAGCGGGCGCATGGCGGCAAGGGCGCTCTCGCGGTGGCAGGCTTCGGGGCTGCACCTCGCGATCAGCGCGGCCGTCGCGGCGAGCTCGCTCGCGCTGATCCTCGGCCTGTGGTTCCCGGGCCCGCTGTTCGAGGCGGCGGGCGGCCTGGGGCTCCTCTATCTGCTCGTCGGCGTCGACGTGGTGCTCGGGCCGCTGCTCACGCTGATCGTCTACAAGTCCGGCAAGCCCGGCATGAAGTTCGACCTCGCGGTGATCGGTACGCTGCAGGTCATGGCGCTCGCCTACGGATTTTCCGTGGTCGCGCTCGTGCGCCCGGCGTTCGTCGTCTTCGTCGTCGACCGCTTCGAGCTGGTGAGCGCAATCGACCTCAAGCCCGAGGACCTCGCGGCCGCGCGCTACGAGGAATTCCGCTCGGTGCCCTGGACCGGGCCGCGCCTCGCCGCCGCCGACGTGCCGACCGAGCCTGCGGAGCGCCAGCGCCTGATCCAGCTCGCGTTCTCGGGGCTCGACCTGCAGAACTTCCCGCGCTACTACGTGCCCTACGCCGAGCGCACGAAGCAGGTGCTCGCGCGCGCGGTCACCGTAGAGCGGCTGCGCCAGACCGAACCGGAGACGGCGAAGGCGGTCGATGCCTGGCTCGCCTCGTCGGGCACCAAGCCGGGCAGCGTGCGCGCGCTGCTGCTGCGCACGCGCTTCGCCTGGATCGCGGTGCTCGTCGATCCGGTCACCGCGCAGCCCGTGAAGTACCTGACGGGCGAGCGCATCACCTAGTCCGCGACTTACTCGACGACGATATTCGCTTCGCGCGCGACCTTGCGCCACTTGTCCACGTCGGCGCGAACGTAGGTTTCGAACTCGGCCTGGCCCATGTCCCAGACGTCGGCGCCGGCGTTCCTGTAGCGCTCGCGCACGCCCGGGTCCGCGAGCGCCTTGCGCAGCGCGCCGTGCAGCTTCGCGACCACCGCGGGCGGCGTGCCCGCGGGCGCGAAAAGGCCCGTATACGTGCCCGCCTCGTACCCTTTCACGCCCAGCTCGTCCAGCGTAGGCACGTTGGGCAGCAGCGGCGAGCGCGCGAGCGAGGTCACCGCGAGCGCCTTCAGTTTGCCATTGCGGATGTGCTCGATCGAGGCGGTGAGCTGGTCCATCATGGTCTCGACCTGGCTGCCGAGCAGGTCCGTGATCGCCGGGCCGCTGCCCTTGTAGGGCACGTGCAGCAGCGGCAGCTTCGCCTGGCGGATCAGCAGCTCGATGGCGAGGTGGTTCGACGAGCCGTTGCCTGCGGAGGCAATGCTGATGGTTGCGGTTTTTGAAAGAGAAATGAATTCAGACCAGCTCGCCGCAGGCGTCTTCGGTGCTGCAGTCAGGACCATCGGCACGTACTGGATTGCTCCCACCGCTACGAAATCCTTCGCCGGGTCGTAGGCGATGTTCTTGAACACCGCCGGCGCGCTCGAGATGGTGCCCGAGGAGCCGAGCAGCAGCGTATAGCCGTCGGGCGGCGACTTCGCCACCTGCGCCGAGCCGATCGTGCCGCCCGCGCCGGCGCGGTTCTCGACCACCACCTGCTGGCCGAGCGCCTCGGCGAGCGCGGGCTGCATCGTGCGCGCCGTGAAGTCGACGTTGCCGCCGGGCGGCCACGGCACGACGATCTTCACCGGATGATTGGGAAAATCCTGCGCCGCAGCAA
>DATKKT010000013.1:0-4538 GCA_035542795.1 Burkholderiales bacterium | reverse complement strand
CCTTGCTGCCCCAATAACCCTCGAGCGCCGGGGCGAACATCTCGCCGAGCCAGTGGATGATCACCGGCTGCTTCACTTGCGAGAGGATCCGGTCGTAGACGCGCGCGTAGTCCGCGGGCGAGCGCGCGCTTGCGGCGAGCGCGCGGCTCGCCATCAGGATGATCCGGCTGCCGGCTTTCTCGACCGCCGAACACTGCTCTTCATACGCCGCAATGATCTTCTCGATGGAATGCTGCCCCGGCGGAAGATGGTCGGTTCCTGCGCCGGACGCCACGAACGCACCTGGAAAGTCCTTCGCTACCTCGACACTTTTCCTGATGAGAAGCAAAGACGAATCCCAGTCGAGTCCCATGCCGCGCTGCGCGGTGTCCATCGCCTCGGCCACGCCGAAGCCCCAGGACCACAGATGGCGCCGGTAGGCGAGCGTCGCATCCCAATCGATCGCCGCGTCGAGCCAGGGATCCTTGGCCGACAGCGGATCGGCGACCACGTGCGCCGCGGCGTACGCGATGCGCGTGAACGGCTTTGAAGGCTTCGCGAAGGCCTTCGGGCCTTTCAGCCGGTAGGTCTCGAGACCCCTTCCGGCCGCGGGCAGGGAGATCTTCAGGCCTTCAATTTCGGGATGTCGATCCATTTCCCCTGCTTCCAGCTCTTCAGCCCCAGCTCGGCAAGCTGCACGCCCTTCGCGCCCTCCAGCAAGCCCCAGCGGAACGGGCCCTCTCCCGCGACGTGCTTCAGGAACAGCTCCCATTGCACCTTGAACGCGTTGTCGTAGCCTTCGTCGGCGACCTCCTCCCAGCTGCCGAAGAAGTCGATCGGCTGCGGGATGTCCGGGTTCCAGACCGGTTTCGGAGTCTTCGCATAGGATTGGACGAAGCACTTGCGCAAGCCGGCTACGGCGCTTCCATCGGTGCCGTCCACCTGCAGCGTGAGCAAATCGTCGCGGCGCACGCGCACGGCCCAGGAGGAATTGAAGTGCGCGATCACGCCGCCGGCAAGCCGGAACGTGGCATAGGCCGCATCGTCGGCGGTGGCGCGGTAGCGCTTGCCATCCTCGTCCCAGCGGAACGGGATGTGCGTGGCGCCGAGGCACGAGACCGCCTTGACCTCCCCGAACAAGTTGTCGAGCACGTAGCGCCAGTGGCAAAGCATGTCGAGGATGATTCCGCCGCCGTCCTGCACGCGGTAATTCCACGACGGACGCTGCGCGGGCGGCTGGCCGCGCTGCGAGTCGCCTTCAAAGACCCAGTAGCCGAACTCGCCCCGAACGGCGAGGATGCGGCCGAAGAAGCCCTGCTGCTTGAGGCGCGCGAGCTTGAGCAGGCCGGGCAGCCAGAGCTTGTCCTGCACCACGCCGTGCTTGACTTTGGCCTTCCTCGCCGCGCGGTACAGATCCATCGCCTCGGCGAGCGTCGTCGACACCGGCTTCTCGCAGTAGACGTGCTTGCCGGCCGCGATCGCACGCTTGAGCAGCTTCGGGCGCAGCTGCGTAGAGGCCGCGTCGAAAAACACGGCATCGTTCTTCGAGGCGAGCGCCTGATCGAGGTCCGTGCCGTGCCGCTCGATGCCGTGCCGCTCGGCCAGCGCCGCGACCTTCGCCGCGTTGCGGCCGATGAGAATCGGGTCGGGCATGAGGCGCGTGCCGTCCTTCAGCGCGACGCCGCCCTGCTTGCGGATCTCGAGGATCGAGCGCACGAGGTGCTGGTTGGTGCCCATGCGCCCCGTGACCCCGTGCATGATGATGCCGATGCGCTTTTCCGCCACTCCTCTCGCTCCCGGGCGTTAACCGTTTCGTTACATTTTCCGCGCCGCGCCACCGGCGCGTCAAGGAATCAGGTGAAACGGGTCAGCTGCGCCGGATCATGGAAGAAGCGCTCCTCGGCAACATGCTCGCCGCGCCGGCGCTGCAGCGCGAGCTCTTCGAGCCTGAAGCGCTTGCCGTCCTTGCGCGTGAATTCGAAAAATGAGGGCCTCCACCCTTTCGCGACTAGGCATGCCGGCTCCAGCTGAGGATCGACCTGCGGTAGCCTTCGGGCAGCGGCAGCTGCTCGAGATCGGAGATCGCGTGCAGACCGAATGCCGTGTGCTCCTCGCTTACTTTGGGAGCGAACGCCCCGCGCAGACGGCAGCCGTAGGTAACAATGCGAACATAGCGCGAGGGGATCACTTCGAAGTCGTAACTGTCCACGCACTCGAGCGCCTCCACATCGATCGAAAGCTCTTCCCGGAATTCACGAACCAGCGTCTGCGCGTGCGTTTCGCCGGCGTCCATGCGTCCTCCCGGCAATTCCCATTCGCCACGCTCGTTCCGGACGAGGACAGCGCCGCCGTCGACCAGCAAAACGCCCTTCACGGAGATCGGCAGCCTCGTCATGCGGCGCGCTCTAGCTCTCCTGCAAGGCTTCCAGGATGCCGCGGATGTAGCCGATCGCGCGCGCGGCGGCGCCGGGTCCGTCGGGCACGTAGTCGAAGGGCTCTACGGCGATGTCGCCGGCGTAGCCGTGGCGCACGAGCGCCGCGAGCAGCGGCGCGAAGCGCTGCTCGCCCTGGCCGGGGCCGCGGCGGTTGCGGTCGTTGACCTGCACGTGCGCGATCATGCCGCGCGGCACCCAGGTGTCGACGAGCGCGGGCAGCGGCGCGGTCTCCATGCGGCCGGCGGCGCTGCAATCGAGCATCGAGCGCACGCTGCGGCTGCCGATGGCCGCGACCAGGTCCGCCGCCTCCTGCAGAGTGTTGATGAGCGGGGTCTGGTCGGCCGACAGAGGCTCGATGCAGTAGACCACGCCCGCTTTCTCGGCGCGCTCGGCGACCGCGCGAAAGCACTCCAGGGCGCGCGCGCGTGCCGCCTCTCGCGTGTCGCCCGGGTCGACGCGGCGCTGCTGCGGCGAGCCGTGCACGAGGTAGCGGCCGCCCAGCTCGGCGCACTGGTCCACTAGCGCGAGCATGACGTCGACCGTGCGCTTGCGCACCGCATCGTCGCGCGTGGAGATCGACAGGCCCGCGGGCTTGAGCAGCAGCCAGTGCAGGCCGGTGATCGCCACGCCCGCGTCCTCGGCCGCCGAACGCGCCGCGGCGAGCTGCGCGGCGCCGAGCCGGTGCGGCTCGTCCGACATCGTGTACGGGGCGATCTCCAGACCGTCGTAGCCGAGCTTGGCCGCGTACTGGCACTGCCGCGGGAACGGCATCGGCGCGATCACCTCGTTGCACAGCGCAATCCTCACGGCGCGCGCCTATTTCTTCAGGTAGCCGAGGACCATGTCGGTCATGTGCTGCAGCCGCGCGGCACGGTGGCGCGGCGCGAGCAGCGGGCGGCGGAAGATCGTAGACAGCGTGTAGCGATTGCCGAGGTAGAAGTAGCCCAGCGCGGCGATCGAGATGTAGAGCTGCACCGGGTCCACGCCGCGGCGGAACTCGCCGGCGCGCGCGCCGCGCCGCAGGATGTCGCCGAGCATTTCGAGGAAATTGGAGTGCATGGCCGCGATCCAGCCCGAGTGCCGGATGTGGCGCGCCTTGTGCAGGTTCTCGCTGTTGAGCAGCGTCATGAACTCGGGATGGCGCAGGTAATAGCTCCAGGTGAACTCGACCAGCTTGCGGATGCCCTGCTCCGGGTCGAGGTCGCGCAGGTGCAGGCTCTCCTCGGCGTTGCGGATGTGCGCGTAGCGCGATTCCAGCACGGCGAGGAACAGGTCGTCCTTGTTGCCGTAGTAGTAGTAGAGCATGCGCTTGTTGGCGCCCGCGCGCGCGGCGATGCGGTCCACGCGCGCGCCGCCCAGCCCGTGGCGCGCGAACTCGTCGGTGGCCGCGAGCAGGATGCGCTCCTGCGTCTTCTCGGGGTCGCGGCGGCCCGCCCGAGGCACGCGGCTCATTCCATGCCCAGCAGCCGGTAGATCCGGCGCGTGTAGTCGCCGAAGCGCTCGTGCGTCTTCATGTCGAGCAGGCGCGGATGCGGCAGGCCGATCTCGAAGTTGTCCGCCATGCGCGCGGGCCCGGCCGTCAGCACGACGACGCGCGTGCCGAGGAACACCGCCTCGGAGATGCCGTGCGTGACGAAGATGATGGTCTTGCCCGACTCCTTCCAGATGCGCAGCAGCTCCAGGTTCATCTTCTCGCGCGTGAGCGCGTCCAGCGCGCCGAACGGCTCGTCCATGAGCACGAGCTTGGGGTCGTGCACGAGCGCGCGCGCGATCGCCGCGCGCTGCTGCATGCCGCCCGAGAGCTCGTAGGGATACTTCTGCTCGTAGCCGGTCAGGCCCACCAGGGCGAGAAGGTCGCGTGCGCGCGCCTCGGATTCCTTTCTCGGCAAGCCCAGGATCTCCGCCGGCAACAGCACGTTCTCGAGAATGCGCCGCCACTTCAGCAGCAGCGGCGCCTGGAACACCATGCCTACGTCGCGCGAGGGGTCGAACGGGTGCGTGGCCGAGCCGATGCGCAGCTCGCCGCCATCGTGCGGATGCAGGCCGGCGAGGATCTTGAGCAGCGTGGATTTGCCGCAGCCCGACGGGCCTACGAGCGAAACGAGCTCGCCGGGCATCACGTCG
>DATKKT010000012.1:0-9594 GCA_035542795.1 Burkholderiales bacterium | reverse complement strand
CTGCTCACGCTCGAGGGCGCGCAGGCCGGGCTCAGTTGGTCGATTGTGCTCGCGAAGCGGGAAAACTACCGGCGGGCCTTCGACCGTTTTGACGCCCGCAAGGTCGCGCGCTACGACGCGCGGAAAGTCGCGCGGCTCCTGTCCGATCCGGGAATTGTGCGCAATCGCCTGAAGATTGCGGCGACGATTGCCAACGCCCGGGCGTTTCTCGCCGTGCAGCGGGAATTCGGCAGCTTCTCGGCTTACGTGTGGCGGTTCGTCGGCGGCCTGCCGGTCCGGCGCCGGCGCGGGGCGCGGGTGCCGGCGCGAACCGCACTCTCGGACGCGCTGTCCAAGGACCTGAAGCGCCGCGGATTCCGCTTCGTGGGCTCTACGATCGTATACGCCTTCATGCAGGCGACGGGCCTGGTGAACGACCACGCGGACGGCTGTTTCAGGTACAAAGCGAAATCATGATTCTGCGAATTCTGGTTGCCCTGCTGCTCGCGCTGCCCGCCGCAGCCCTTGCCTTTGAGATCCATGGCGTCAAGCTGGGCGGGCGCGAGGCCGACGTCCGGAAGGCGTTTCCGTCGGCGCGCTGCAAGCCGCTCGAGTGGAAATCGAGCGCCGCCGACCGGCGCTGCGACGACGCGCAGATCTCGCTGGGCGGCGTGCCGGCGCACTTCACCGCTTACCTGAAGGACGACACGATCCAGGCTTTCGACCTGCGCTTCGACATCAAGGACCTGGAGCGCGGCAAGGCGGCGCTGCGCGCGGCCTGGGGCGCGCCGCTCGCCGAGACCACCGAGACCTTCGCGCGCAAGAACAAGCCCGATCGCAAGGTGCTCAAGATGCGCTGGGAAAAGGGCGACGACCGCGCGATCCTCAGCGCGCAGCTGGACAAGAGCCGCGTCTCGGTCGAGGTTTCGCGCGGCAGCTTCCCGCAGGAGATCTACCGCATCCGCTAGGCCGGGGGCTTGCGCGCCGCGTGGCGGCGCACGCAGGCGCGCAGCTCATCGGGCTTGAAAGGCTTGACGATGTAGTCCTGGGCGCCGGACTTGATCGCCCAGTTGACGTCCTTGCTCTTCGGCGTGGCGGTGACCATCACGATCGGCACGCCCTCCCAGCCCGCCGTGTCCTTGATCTGCAGGATCAGCTCCACGCCCGACAGGTCGGGCAACGCGATGTCCAGCGTGACCAGGCTCGGCGCCGGCATCGTCGCGATCACGCGCTTCGCCTCGGCGCCGCTGCCTGCGCTCGCGACCGACCAGCCGTCCTTCTCCAGCTCGTGGCGCATGAGGGCGACCATCTGCTCGTCGTCCTCTACGACCAGCACCACGGGCTTGGTGGCCTCGGCCATGATCGGGCCAGTATACGCGCGGGCGCCCCGGCCCGCTCAGGGGGGATAGATCCACGGCCGCTTCGCGCGGTCCGCTTTCTCGAAGGCGGCGATCTTCGGCTCCATGGCGAGCGTGAGGCCGATCTCGTCGAGGCCTTCCAGCAGCATTTTCTTGCGGCGCGGCGTGATGTCGAAGCGGCTCTTGCCGTTGATGAGCTGTGTTTCGAGGTCGATCTCGAAGCGTTTTCCGCTTTCGGCCTCTTTCATCAAGCCGTCCACTTCTTTCAATGGCAAGACAACGGGCAACAATCCATTTTGAAAGCAGTTGCCGTAGAAGATCTGGCCGTAGGAGGGCGCGATCAGGCAGCGGATGCCCATGCCGGCGAGCGCCCAGACGGCCATCTCGCGCGAGCTGCCGGTGCCGAAGAACTCGCCGCAGACGAGGATCTGCGCGCCGCGGTACTTCGGCTGGTTGAGGACGAACTCCGGATTCTCGCTGCCGTCGGCGCGAAAGCGCGCCATTTCGAACGCGTATTTGCCGATTTCCTCGCGCGGCGTGCCGGTGCAGCGCTCGATGCGAATGATGAGATCGGTATCGACATTCTTCTGCGGGAAAGGGGCCGCGACCGAGGACAGGGTAGAGAACTTTTCCATCAAAGCCCCCTCACGTCCGTGATCTCTCCCGCGATCGCGGCCGCGGCGGCCATCGCCGGGCTGGCGAGGTGCGTGCGCGCCTGCGGGCCCTGGCGGCCCACGAAGTTGCGGTTCGAGGTCGAGACGCAGCGCGCGCGTGGCGCGACGTAGTCGCCGTTCGCCGCCACGCACATCGAGCAGCCGGCCTCGCGCCACTGGAAGCCCGCGGCCTTGAAGACCTCGTGCAGGCCCTCGGCCTCGGCGTCCTGCTTGATGCGCCAGGAGCCCGGCACCACCCAGGCTTGCACGTGCTTGGCGACCTTGCGGCCCTTGGCGATCGCGGCCGCCGCGCGCAGGTCGGGCAGGCGCGAGTTGGTGCACGAGCCGATGAACACGCGGTCCACTTTCGTGCCCGCGATCGGCTTGCCGGCCGTGAGGCCCATGTAGGCGAGGGCCTCGGGCTTGCTGTCCGGCACGACGCCATCCACGCCGATCACGTCCTCGGGGCTCGTGCCCCAGGTGATCTGCGGCGCGAGCGACGCGCAGTCGATGGCGTGCTCGGCGTCGAACTTCGCGCCGGCGTCCGTGGGCAGCGTCTTCCAGTGCGCGAGCGCCTGGTCCCAACTCGTGGCCCGCGGCGCGTGCCGGCGGCCCTTGAGGTACGCGTAAGTCTTGTCGTCGGGCGCGACCATGCCGACCTTGGCGCCGAGCTCGATCGACAGGTTGCACACCGTCATGCGGCCCTCCATGTCCAGGCCGCGGATCGCCTCTCCGGCATATTCGACCGCGTAGCCCATCCCGCCCGCGGTGCCGAGCTTGCCGATGAGCGCGAGGATCAGGTCCTTGCCGGTGACGCCCGTGGCCGGCGCGCCGCGGAAGTCCGCGCGCATCGTCTTCGGTTTCTGCTGCACGACGGTCTGCGTAGCGAGCACGTGCACGAGCTCGGTGGTGCCGATGCCCCAGGCGAGCGCGCCCAGCGCCCCGTGCGTGCAGGTGTGGCTGTCGCCGCAGACGAGCAGCGTGCCCGGAATCGTGAAGCCGGTCTCGGGGCCGATCACGTGCACGATGCCCTGGCCGTCCTCGCCTATGTCATACAAGCGCAGGCCCGCCTTGCGGCTCTCGGCGCGGAAGCCCGCGATGATGCGATCGGCGTTGGCGTCGTTGCCGCCGCGCGCGCCCGGCACGGTGGAGACGACGTGGTCGAAGGAGCCCAGCGCGAGCCCGGGGCTGCGCATCTTCAGGCCGCGTTTCGCGATTTCGACCTGGCCGCGGTAGCCCGAGAGCTCGTGGATCACGTGCCGGTCGACGAAGAGGAGCTGCATGCCGTCGCCGAGCTCCTCGACCACGTGCAAGTCCCAGATCTTGTCGAACATCGTCTTCATCGGTTCTCCACGTGCCGCTTCTCGAAGTCCCAGACGTCGGGAAAGCCGACCAGCTCGTGCATCTGCTGCATGTTGTAGGCCGGGACGGGCGAGCCCTGCAGCGTCTGCTTGTCCTTGACGTATTGAAAGGCTCTTTCAAGCGCGTGGCACGCGGCGCCCATGCCCGCGCTCGGATAGATGGCGATCGAGAAGCCATAGGACTTCAATCGGTCGCCGGGGATATCGGGCGACTTGCCGGTGGGCACCATGTTGGCGAGCAGCTTCGCGCTGCCGGCGAGCTCCGCGCCCACGCGCTTGAACTCGTCCTCCGATTCGGGCGCTTCCACGAACAGGATATCGGCGCCGGCCTGCGCGAAGGCCTTCGCGCGCTTTAGCGCCTCATCGAGGCCCAGCCCCGTACGCGCATCGGTGCGCGCAACGATGAGGAAATCGGAGCTCCTGCGCGACTCCACCGCGACCTCGATGCGTTTCATCGCGTCGGCGAGGGGTACCACGCGCCGGTTCGGCGTGTGGCCGCACTTCTTCGGCATCTCCTGGTCCTCGATCTGGATCGCCTGCACGCCCGCGGCCTCGTAGCCGCGCACGGTCTCGCGCACGTTGAGCAGCCCGCCGAAGCCGGTGTCGGCGTCGGCGATGAGCGGCGTCCTCGTGCCGGAGGCGATGGTGCGCGCGCGCTCGACCATGTCGCGGTAGGTGACGAGGCCCGCGTCGGCAAGGCCCAGGTGCGAAGCCGAGACGCCGTACCCGGTCATATACAACGCCTGGAAGCCGAGGCGGTCGGCGATCTTCGCCGAGAACATTTCGTAGACGCCCGGCGCGACGACGAACTCGCCGGCCCCCAGCACCGCCTTGAGGCTTGCCATGCTCCTCCGGTGGACGAGAGCGCTATTGCAGCGCGAGCCGCGAGAATATCGCGGAGTGCGGCGTTCCGGGGGGCAGCGTGCCGAGCACGTGGCCCCAGTCGCCACCCAGGCGGCTGGCGCAGAAGGCCTCCGCCGCCGCCGGGTCGCTGTGGCGCAGCATGAGGCTCGCCTGCAGCGCGGTGGCCGCTAGCTCCACGAGCCGGCGCGCGCGAGACTCCGGGTGCGCGCGGTCGGCGAACTCCTTCTGCAGCCGGCCGAGCATCGCCTTCAGGTGCGGGTTCGCCGGCGCGCCGCCAATCTCCTTCAGCAGCGCGGCGACCGACTCGGGCTCGCGCTCGGCCGAGCGCAGCACGTCCAGGCAGATCACGTTGCCGCTGCCCTCCCAGATGCCGTTCAGCGGCGACTCGCGGAACAGGCGCCCGAAGGGGCCGTCCTCGGTGAAGCCGTTGCCGCCGAGGCATTCCATCGCCTCGGTGGTGAACACGGGGTTGCGCTTGCACAGCCAGTACTTCGCCACCGGCGTCATGATGCGCGCGAGCAGGCGCTCGTTTTCGTCCGCGGCGCCGCGGTCGAAGGCCTCGGCGAGGCGGAAGGCGAGCAGCGTGGCCGCCTCGGACTCGAGCGCGAGGTCGGCGAGCACGTTCTGCATCGCCGCGTGCTCCTCCAGCCGCCGGCCGAACGCCGAGCGGTGCGCGCAGTGGTGCAGCGCCTGCGTGAGGCCGGCGCGCATCATGCCCGCGCTCGCCACCACGATGTCGAAGCGCGTGAGGTGCGCCATCTCGATCAGCGTGGCGATGCCGCGGCCCTCGGGCCCTACGAGGAAGGCGCGCGTGTTGCGGAACTCGATTTCGGAGGAGGCGTTCGAGCGGTTGCCGATCTTGTCCTTCAGGCGCTGGAGGTAGAACGGATTGCGCGTGCCGTCGGGCAGGGACCTCGGCACGAGGAAGCAGGTCACGCGGTCGTCCAGCCGCGCGAGCGCGAGGAACGCGTCGCACATCGGCGCCGAGCAGAACCACTTGTGGCCGGTGAGCAGGAACGCGTCGCCGTCGCGCAGCGCGACGGTGGAGTTCGAGCGCAGGTCCGAGCCGCCCTGCTTCTCGGTCATCGCCATGCCGATGGAGGCGCCGGTCTTCTGCGCGATCGGCAGCGGCCGCGGATCGTAGGCCGTGGCGGTGAGCTTCGGCTCCCACTCGGCGGCGAGCTTCGGCGCGTTGCGCAGGATCTGCACTCCGGCGAAGGTCATCGTCACGGGACAGGAAATGCCCTGCTCGCCCTGGTTCCAGAGGTAGTTGAGCGTGGCGCGCGCGGCGAACGCGCCGTCGCGCTTCGCGGTCCACGCGAGCGAATGCAGGCCGGCGCCGAAGGCGAGGCCCATGAGCTCGTGGTAGGCGGGGTGGAACTCGACCGCGTCGATGCGATGCCCGAACCGGTCATGCGTCTTCAGCACCGGGCCGTTGCGGTTCGCCTGGTCGGCGAGCGCCTGCATGCGCTCGGAGCCCACGAGCCTGCCCATCGCCGCGGCTTCCTTCTCGATCCAGCCCGCCTGCGCGCGCTTCGCGGCCGTAGCGAGCACGCGGTCGCCCGCCCAGGCGTCGTAGCCTGCGAGCGGCGGCGGCTGGTTGGTGACTTCGTGGGTGGCTTCGACGAAGGCGTTCATGGGGGCAGACCTCAGCAGGAGATCGTCAGCGCGGATACGAGCCGTTGTTGACGTCCAGCGTAGTCCCGTTGACGTACTCCGGGCAAGATGCTCCGAGCCAGAGGATCGCGGCAGCGACTTCCTCAGGGGTGCAGACGCGCCCCGAATAAACGCTTCTCATCACGCCGTCCTTGCGCGACTGCGGCAGCTGGTCGTACATCGCGGTCTGCGTCGGTCCCGGCGCCACCGCGTTGACGAGCACCCCGTGCGGCCCGAGCTCCTTCGCCCAGGCCTTGGTGAGGTTGAGGATCCCCGCCTTGGTGATGCCGTACCAGAGGTCCGGGTGCCCCGTGAACGCCGCCACCGAGCCCACGTTGACGATACGGCCCGCCTTGCGTTTTCTCATTTGCACGGAAAAAGATTCGATCAAGCGGGCGGGCGCTTCGAGATTGACGGTTAGGACCTCGCGCTTGTGCGTTTCGGGAATGGCGTCGTACGGATCGCAGAACAGCACGCCCGCGTTGTTGACGAGCGTGTCGATCTCCCGGAGGGCGAGCTTCGGAATGTCGGCGAGATTGCGCAGGTCGAAATCGAGCCGCTCGAAGCCCTTCTCGTCGCAGCCGGAAAAGTCCTTGTCGAGGCCGAGCACTTTCCAGCCGGCCTTCAGGAAGGCGCGCGCGGTGGCGAGGCCGATGCCGCGCGCCGCGCCGGTGACGAGCGCCGTGCTCATTCGCCGTCGCGCGAATAGCGCTCGTGCAGGTGCACGGACGCGGCCGAGCGCTTGCGCAGGCGGATGTTCAGCATCTCGACGGCGACCGAGAACGCCATCGCGAAGTAGACGTAGCCCTTGGGCACCTCGTGGTCGAAGCCGGCGGCGATCAGCACCACGCCGACCACGACCAGGAACGCGAGCGCGAGCATCTTGAAGGTCGGGTGCGCGGAAATGAAGCGGCCGATTGCGCCCGCGAACAGCATCATCAGCGCGACCGAGGCGATCACTGCGGCGACCATGATCTCGACCTGCTGCACCATGCCGACCGCGGTAATGATCGAGTCGAGCGAGAACACGAGGTCGATGAGCAGGATCTGCCCGACCACCGCGCCGAAAGTCGCGCCGGCGCCGCTTGAGCGTTCGCCCGCCGGGCCCTCCAGCAGCTGATGGATCTCGTGCACGCTCTTCCAGAGCA
The DNA here is from genome assembly GCA_035542795.1 of Burkholderiales bacterium. GTDB lineage: Bacteria > Pseudomonadota > Gammaproteobacteria > Burkholderiales > SG8-39 > RBG-16-66-20. Next base: position 2,575 of record DATKKT010000012.1, on the reverse strand, counting down.
GGAACAGGCCGCCGCCGATGAGGATCAGGTCGCGGCCCGAGATCGCCTGGTCCAGCAGCGTGAACAGCGGCGCGGTGAGGCCGATGATCCAGGCGAGCACGAGCAGCAGGCCGATGCGCATCAGCATCGCGCCTGCAAGGCCCAGCCGGCGCGCGCGCTCGCGCTGGCCGGCCGGCAGCCGGTCGACGAGGATCGAGATGAAGATGATGTTGTCGACGCCGAGCACCAGCTCGAGCGCCGTCAGCGTGGCGAACGCGATCCAGGCTTGCGGGTCGGCGAGGAGCGCGAGCACTCCGGGCGGATCAGGCGAGGCCGGGCATCGAGAAGCCGGCGGCCTTCAGCTCCGTGATGACCTGCTTTTCCTGCTCGGGCGTGAGCTCGGTGAGCGGCGGGCGCACGGTTCTCCATTGCGGATCGTTGGCGAAGTGCGCGGTGACCGCCTTCAGCGCCGGGATCATCGGCACCTTCTGCATGATCTTGCGCGTCGCGGTGATGCCGGCCTGCAGCTTGTCGGCGTCCGCGGTCTGCCAGCGCCTGAAGACCTCGCTGATCGGGCCCGGATTGACGTTGCCCGTGGCGGTGATGCAGCCCTTGCCGCCCGCGCGCAGGCCGTCCAGCAGGAACACCTCGCTGCCCGGGAAGACGTCGAAGCCGCGGTCCTTGAAGCGATCGAGCATCGCTTTGGTGTTGCTCCAGTCGCCGGAAGAGTCCTTCGCGCCCGCGACGATGCCGGGATAGCGAGCGAGCAGCCGCTCGATGAGCTCGAGCGTGATCGCCACATTCGACACCGGCGGGATGTGGTACAGGTAAAGCCGCAGGCGCTCGTCACCGACGCGCTCGATCACCTCCGAGAAGTTGCGGAACAGGCCCTCGTCGGACACTCCCTTGTAATAGAAGGGCGGCAGCATCAGCACGCCGCCGCAGCCCATCCGCACCGCCTCGCGCGTCATCTTCACGGAGTCCGTGAGCGCGCAGTGGCCGGTGCCGGGCATCAGGGATGCGGCCGGCACCCCTCCCCGCACGAGCGCGTCGAGGAGCTCCAGCTTCTCCTCGACCGACATCGAGTTGGCCTCGCTGTTGGTGCCGAACACCGCCAGGCCCGCGCAGCCGCTGCGCATCAACCATTTGCAGTGCTTCACGAAGCGGTCGGGATCGGGCGAGAGGTCGCGCCGGAACGGGGTGATGACGGGCGAGAGCACGCCCTCGATGCGCTTCTGGACGGTGGCGGGCTTCATGCGTTCCGAGCTCCTTAGTCGACCTTCGCGCCCGAGGCCTTGACGATCGGCGTCCAGCGCGCGATTTCCTGCTTGATCATCTCGGTCATGTGCTCCGGCGTGCCCGGAATGATGTTGTAGCCCAGGTCCTTCATGCGCTTCTGGAACTCGGGCGCATTCGCGCCCTTGACTGCCTCGGCGTTGAGCCTGGCGACGATCTCCTTCGGCGTGCCCGCGGGCGCCATGAGGCCGAACCAGACGCCCGACTCGTAGCCCGGCACGCCCGCCTCGGCGATCGTCGGCAGGTCCGGCAGCGCCGGGTCGCGCTTCGCGCCCGTGGTCGCGATCGCGTGCAGCTTGCCCGACTTGATGTGCGGCAGCGACGAGGGGATGTTGTCGAACATCATCATCACCTGGCCCGCGAGCAGGTCGGTCACGGCCGGGCCGCTGCCCTTGTACGGCACATGGATCATGTCGATGCCGGTGAGGTGCGTGAACATCGCGCCCGACATGTGGATGCTGGTGCCGTTGCCGCTGGAGGCGTAAGCGATCTTGCCCGGCTGCGACTTGGCGAGCGCGATCACTTCCTTCACCGAGTTCGCCTTGACGCCTGGATTCAGGACCAGCACGTTGTTGAGCGATACCAGCGCCGCCACCGGCGCGAGTTCCTTGTTCACGTCGACCGGCATCTTCGCGTACAGCGCCGGGTTGATCGCCTGGATGCCGCTCGTGGACATGAACAGGGTGTAGCCGTCGGGCGCGGATCGCGCGGCCGCCTCGGCGCCGAGGTTGCCGCCGGCGCCGGGCTTGTTCTCGACCGCGACCGTCTGGCCGAGGGTCTTGGTCAGCTCGTGCGCGATCGCGCGCGAGGCGATGTCCACCGCGCCGGCAGGCGGGAACGGGCAGATCAGCTTGAGCGGCTTGAGGGGATAGGACTGCGCGGCGGCGGATGCGGAGAAGACAAGGGCAATGACGGTGAGCAGGGGGCGCATTGTCGGGTGTCCAGGAAGCGGTTCCGGGGAGCCGCCATTATGCCCGACGTTCTCCGGGCGGCTACTTCTCGGAAAGCACCCAGACGCCGTTCCAGTCGGCCGGCGGCGGCTCTTTCAGGTAGTGGGCGCAGCGCTCGATGTAGATCGCGCACACCTTGTCGTCGGGCCGCAGGGCGCGCGTTTGCTCGAAGGCCGCCGCGGCCTCCCTGAAGCGGCGGCCGAGGTACTGGTCCATCGCGAGCCGGTACAGCTGCAGGAACTCGGGCAGCCGCGGGAAGCTCCTTTCGTCGTGGAAGTCGAGGATCTCGTGGATCGCCACCGCCTGCGTCTTGCCCTTGACGATCACGTTGTCCACCAGGCGGCTGCGGT
>DATKKT010000011.1:0-6665 GCA_035542795.1 Burkholderiales bacterium | reverse complement strand
GCGAAAGGTCGCGAGGCCGCTCGTCGCGCTCGGCGACGAGCACCGTGCGCTCGTCGGCCGAGAGCACGAGCGCGAGGCGCGCCCGCGCGCCTTCGCGCCTCAGCGCGAGCATCGGCAGCGCCGCGAGGCGCAGCTCTCGCGCCGGCACGGCGCTCTCGGCCGTGTCCAGGCCGAGCGACGCCGCCGCATGCCGCAGGCTGGCAATCGTCACCGGCGGCGGGCATTGATGCAGGACCAGGCGCGCGTCGAACGCGAGCCGCTGCACGCCGCACAGACTCGCGAGCGCCCACAACAGATCGGCCGGCTCGATCGGCGTATCCGGATGCAAGGGCAAGGCCTCCCCGTGCCTCGACCAGATGCATGCTCCGCGCGTTCGGGCGCGGTGTCTTATCCACTAGTCCGAACTGATGGTCTATGCTGTGGGTTATCCACAAGCGGAGGCATCCATGAAGCGCTTATTCGCCCTGTTGCTGCTGGCCACGCTCGCCGCCTGCGGCGTGGAGACCGCCACCACCGCCGCCACCAGCGCGGAGATCAAGCGCCGCGAGATGGAGGCGGCGAAGAAGAACCTCGATCAGGCCAAGCAGAAGATCGAGGCGGCTACTCAGCAAGTACAGCAGAGCGCCGCGCAGGCCGAGGAGAAATCGAAGGAATAGGCGAGGCGCTTCCTCAGCGCACCTGCGCCTGCAAGATGCGGTAGCCCTCCGGCATGCGGCCGTCGGGCTTGCCGTCGGAGCCCGTGAGATAGCGCTGCGTGAGTTCCTTTGTGTCGAGATCCTCGATCACCTTGAGGCCCTGCCGCCCGGCGAACGCGCCGGCGCCGCGCGGAGTCCAGCCGGTGACGAAAGGCTCGCCGAACATCGCCACGCCCCGCGAGTTCTCGCCGATAGCGTACATGCCCTGCGTCCTGCCCTGGATCACGCGCTTCAGCACATAGTCGTAGACCACGCGGCTGCCGGGCGCGGAGTTGCGCGCGATGAAGCGTAGCGTCGCGGCGTCGCCTGCCTCCTTCACGTACATCGTGACGCCCTCGAGAATGAAGAACGTCTTCTGGCCGGCGTCGTAGCCCACGGCCGGCAATACCCCTTCCAGCTTCTGCCGGTCGAAGTCGATCGGCGCATAGCGCACGTAGTCCGGCACCGCGCCCAGCACGGCGGCGATCCGCTTCTTCTTCTCTTCGATCATGGCGGGCAGATCCACTTCGAAGAAGCGCAACTGCGGCAGACTCGCGTGGAATCGGTAGGCGCGGCTGTCGAAGCCGGCGCCGAGCACGACCACCTGCGTCGCGCCGTCGGCCGCCGCGCGCTCGAGCGCTGCGTCGATGTAAAACGTGCGTGCGTTGACGAAGAAATACGGCGCGAAGGTCGCGCCCATGTTGTCGATGTAGGCTCGCGCTTCGGCATACGTGCGCGGCAATCCGGAAATGCTCTCGCACAGTTTGCCGGCGAAGACATCGGGATTGCGCAGCTTCGGGTCCGGGTGCAGCGCGGCAATCGCGCGATGCTCGCAAACGAAAAGCGCCGTCTTCGAGACCGCGCCCGGCGGCACCGCAAGCGCGGTCAGCGCGCCGCAGAGCCATGCGGCCGCGCCCGCAAGCGCGACGACGCGGCCGCGCGCGTTTGTCACGGCTCAGCGCAGCCGGTTGACTTCGTCCTGCGCCTTGCGCGCCTGCTCTTCCGCCTTCCGGACGGCCGCCTCGTTCGCCTTCTGCCGCGCCCAGTAGGCGTCGTTCAGGCGCGACCCGCCCGTCGCGGTCCCGGTGCGCTCGCCTTCGAGCGGCTCGCGGCCGGATTCCAGCCTCGACTTCGCTTCCTCGAGGCGCTGATTCGCGAGCTTGAGCTGATCCCAAGCCTGGTCTAGCGTCTTCGGCGCCTTGTCCGATGCCGGCGCCGGTGCTGCCGGACGCGGCGGCGGCGGCGGCGGTTTGGACAGGTCGGGCGGCGGCGGCGCCTCGATCTGCGCGTCCAGCCTGGCGCCGGGCACCGGCTCATCGGAATAGACGATGCGCCCGTCCGGATACACGTACTTGTAGACGGGCTTCTGCGCCTCGGCGGGCAGCGAGCCCGCGATCCCGATGGCGGCGAAGAAAGCAAGAGCGTATCTGTTCATGGCGATGCGGTTCCCGCGCAGCCTCAGGATACAGTGAATTGGCTCCGGCAAGCACCCGTCAAGAACGCCAGAGCCGCTCGCTCGCGATCCTCGCACCATCGACCAACGCCTGCAGCTTCGCCCAGGCCACGTCAGGGTGCACCTCGTCGCCCGCCCGCGACGTGGCGAAGCCGCAGTCCGTGCCGGCGATCACGCGCTCGCGCCCGACGACGCCGGCGAAACGCTCGATGCGCTCGGCCACCAGCTCCGGATGCTCGACCTGATAGACGCAGTGCGACACCACGCCGGGGACGAGGATCTTGTGCTCCGGCAGCTTGAGGTCCTGCCAGATGCGCCATTCGTGCTCATGACGCGGATTCGCGGCCTCGATGGAGTAAGCCTGCGCGCGGACTTTCAGCATCAGGTCGGCGTAATGCTTCATCTCGAGATCGTGCACGCGCGGCGCGACGTTGATGCTGTAGCAGGTATGAAAGCGCACCCGCTCCTCGGGGATCCCCTCCAGCGCGTGGTTGAGAATCTCCACGCGCAGCGCCATGAAGCGTCGATTGTCTTCCAGGCTCAGGCCGGGCACCCGGTTGTAGTGGGTGATCAGGCGCGGGTCGTCCACCTGCAGCACGAAGCCCGCCTCGACGATCGCCTTGTACTCCTCGCGCATCGCTTCGGCGAGCGCGACCAGGTACTCCTCGTCCGTCCTGTAGTACTGGTTCTCGAAGTACATCTCCAGATTGGTCGGCGAGATGGCCGTGACGAACACCTCTTGCGCCGGCACGCCCGCAGTCGCCGCCTTCAGGTGCGCGATGTCCGCCTGGACCTCCCCATGCCCGACGTAGCGGATCGGGCCCGTGCATACCAGCGACACCGCGTCCTCCGGTCGCCCGGTCAGCTCGCGGCGCGCGGAAAACATCCTTTTCATCTCTTCGTAGACCGCCGGAAAGGCGAGCGAGTCGCGCGTCGCCCGGCCGACGTGGCGCGGCGGGTGCGCGACGCGCTCCAGCCCGCCGATGCGCGTATTGGCGTAGGTGGCGAAGCTGGCGCGACCGTGCTCGCCGTCGTTGATCACGTCCAGACCGAGCGCTGCCTGCCTGCGCACGACCCCGCTCACCGTGTCGGCGACGCGACGCTCCAGCTCGAGCGCGTCGTAGGCGTCGCCCGAATCCTTGGCATGCAGCGGCTGGAGCAACTCGCGCGGCCTCGGCAGGCTGCCTACGTGCGTCGTCAGGATCTTTCGTTCACTATGTTTCATGCCGGCGTTCCGCGCGGTCTCGCGGTGCGGGAGAATAGCAGGGTAAGCAAGAGAGGAGACTAGCGTGCGGACCCGCCTGATCGCTCTGCTGTCGCTGGCCGGCGCTTGCCTCGCTGCGCCCGCGGCGGCCCTCGACTATCCGAGCAAGCCGGTGACCATCATCGTGCCGCTGTCCGCGGGCGGCGGCACGGATCTGCTCGCGCGCGTGATCGCAAGCAAGCTGCACGATAAGTTCGGCCAGCCGGTCACGGTGGACAACCGCCCCGGCGCAGCGGGCAACATCGGCGCGGAAGCCGTGTTCAAGGCGCCGCCGGACGGGCACACCCTGCTCTTCACTCAGCCGGCGCCGCTGGTCGTGAACAAGGCGCTGTACGGCAAGCTGCCCTTCGACCCGGAGCAGTTCGTGCCGGTCGCGCTGGTGTCGCTGCAGGACATCCTGCTGGCGGTAAATCCGAACCTGCCGGCGAAGAACCTGCAGGAACTGATCGCCTACGCCAAGGCAAACCCGGGCAAGCTCAACTACGGCTCGAGCGGCGCGGGCAGCGCCCCGCACCTAGCGGCCGAGCTCTTCTGCTCGATGGCCGGGGTGAAGATGGTCCACGTGCCGTACAAAGGCGCCTCCGGCTCAATGGCCGCCACCCTGGGCGGGCAGGTCGACCTGACCTTCTTCGCCTTCAGCACCGCGCTCAAGAACGCCCAGGCGGGCAAGCTGCGCGCCATCGCGGTCGCCGGCGCCAAGCGCAATCCGCAGGCGCCCGACGTGCCCGCCATCGCGGAGGTGATTCCCGGCTACAGCGCCAACTCGTGGACCGCGCTCGTGGCGCCCCCGGGCACGCCAGCGGCCGTGGTGGAGAAACTCTCGCAGGACGTAGCCGAGATCGTCCACCTGCCCGACGTGCACAAGCGCATGCTGGACGCGGGCGACGGCATATTCGAGAGCACCCCCGCGCAGATGGCCGCGTTCCTGCGCGAGGAGCGCCAGCGCTGGGGCGATCTGATAAAAGCGGTGGGCATCACGGCGCAGTAGTTCCGGGGCCTGACGAAGGCCCGGTTTGATCTGGAACAAAGCGTTCCGGCGCCAGGCATGCATATTGAAGCCGCGCCTATCTCCTAAACTCACCTTCCCTCCAATGAGGCGGGCGCACTACAGGCTCGGTTGCGACCGGGCCTGTTTTCATTTCAGGCGTGAGTGGGCCGGGTTGGAATCGAACCAACGACCAAGGGATTATGAGTCCCCTGCTCTGACCAGCTGAGCTACCGGCCCCGCGGGCTCTAGGTTACCCCAGTCGCTCGCAGGCTTCGTGCTAGTGTCGGTTTCGTGGCAGACCAGCGCGCACATCCGAAGCCGCAGGAGATCGAGTCGCTGCTGCGCCAGGCGCGCGCGGCGCACGGGCGAGGCGCGACATTGCAGGCCGAGCTGCTTTACGCACAGGTTCTCCAGGATGCTCCCGAGCATGCCGTCGCCCACCACCTGATCGGCGTGCTGAAGTTCCAGCGCGGCGCGGCCGAGGAAGGGCTCGCGCATTTCGACAGCGCGCTGCGCGCGCGGCCGCGGTTCGCCGAGGCGTACAACAGCCGCGGCAACGCGCTGCTCGGGCTCGGGCGCGTAGAGGAAGCGCTGCGGGCCTACGAGAGCGGGCTCGCGGTCCGCCGCGACGACGCGGATCTGCTCGCGAACCGCGGTGCGGCGCTGCAGGCGCTCGGCCGCCACGCCGAAGCCGTCGAGAGCTACCGGCGTGCGCTCGCGCGTCGTCCGCAGGATGCGCCGCTGCAGACCGACCTCGGCATCTCCTTGCGCGCGCTCGACCGAGACGAGGAAGCGCTCGCCTGCTTCGAGCGCGCGCTGCGCGCCGATCCGGCCTATGCGGAGGCGCTCACCAACCGGGGCAACCTCCTTCTGGCGCGCGGCCAACTGGACGTCGCGCTCGCCAGCCACCGGCAGGCGGTCGCGCTGCGGCCGGACAACGCGCAGATGCAGCTCAATCTCGCCGTCGCCGAGCTGGCGTCGGGCGACTGGGAGAGCGGGTGGCGCAGCTACGCGCACCGCGATCTGGATCGGGAGCCTTCGGGAGCGAGGCGCGAGTTCTCCGCGCCGCGCTGGCAAGGCGCGGAGCCGCTGGAGGGGCGCACGCTGCTCGCGCACGCGGAGCAGGGATTTGGCGACACGCTGATGTTCGCGCGCTACCTGCCGCTGCTCGCCGCGCGCGGCGCGCGTGTCGTCCTCGAGGTGCAGCCGCGCCTCAAATCGCTGTTCGCGGGAATCGCCGGGGTCGTTCATCTCGCCGCCCGGGGAGAGCCGCTGCCGGCCTACGACTTGCACTGTGCGCTCCCGGACCTCCCGGGTGCGTTCGGCACGCGCCCCGAAAACGTGCCGCCGCCGCTTCTGCTCGCCCCCGCGCCTCCGCTCGCGGACAAGTGGCGTGCGCGGCTCGCCGAGCTGCCGCGGCCTCGCCTCGGCATCGTCTGGTCGGGCAATCCCGCCTACGGCAAGGACCGGTCGCGCTCGATCTCGCTCGAGCGCCTCGCGGCGGCGCTGCCGCCGGCGGGCGTGGCGGCCGTGAGCCTGCAGAAGGATGCGAGCGAGGAAGAGGTGGCGCTGCTCGGGCGGCTCGGTATTCGCCACACCGGGCCCGACCAGCAGGACTTCGGCGACGCTGCGGCGCTCGTCGGCGAGATGGACCTCGTGCTGTCGATCGACTCTTCGGTGCCGCATCTGGCCGGCTCGCTCGGCAAGCCGGTCTGGCTCCTGCTCGCCCACGCGCCGGACTGGCGCTGGATGCGCGGGCGCGAGGACAGCGTCTGGTATCCCGGCCACCGGCTGTATCGCGCGGCGCAGCCGGGAACGCAGGGAACCGACGAGCTGCTGCAGCGCGTCGGCGCAGAGCTCAGGACGCGCTTCCGGGCCGAGAAATGAAAAGGGCCGCTGCATCGCGGCCCCTTCCTTCCCTCCTCCGTCCCTGCCCCTCCGGCGAATTTTCCGGACTTAGCCTTCCTGGTCGAGGAAGCTCTTGAGCCGCTCCGAGCGCGACGGGTGGCGCAGCTTCCTCAGCGCCTTCGCCTCGATCTGGCGGATGCGCTCGCGCGTCACGTCGAACTGCTTGCCGACTTCCTCGAGCGTGTGGTCGGTGCTCATCTCGATGCCGAAGCGCATGCGCAGCACCTTCGCCTCGCGCGGCGTGAGCGTGTCCAGCACTTCCTTCGTGACGTCGCGCAGGCTCGCGTAGGTCGCGGCATCCGAAGGCGCCATCGTCGACTGGTCCTCGATGAAGTCGCCGAGGTGCGAGTCGTCGTCGTCGCCGATCGGCGTCTCCAT
>DATKKT010000010.1:0-4062 GCA_035542795.1 Burkholderiales bacterium | reverse complement strand
GTCGCCCTCGTTGTAGAGCTGCTGCTCGAGGACGCCGGCGACGCGCGCGCGCACCTGCACTTCGCGCGAGCCCTCGGTGCGGGCGACTGCCTCCAGGACGACCGGCACCTCGCGCGGCACCGCTTCGAGCACGCTGACCGGTACCGCCGGCGGCGCCGCGGCCGTGCCGGCGTCCTTGTTGCAGGCGGCCAGGAGGCCGGCGGCGGCCAGGGCGGCTGCCAACGCGGGGGCGGGGCGTTTCATCTCGGCGGGCTTTCGTTGGAATACATGCGCAGGAAGCTGTCGACGACTCGCGCGGCGCGGCGCGCCTCGCCGGCGGCGTAGAACCGCGCGACGCCGAACAGGCGCTTGATGCGGTCGTGGCCGATCAGCATGCCGAGCAGCAGCTCGGCGGCGAAGCGCGGATCGTCGCGCCGCAGGCGGCCGTCGTGCATCGCACGCTCGAGGTAGCGCGCCAGGCCGCGCGCGGTCTCGCCCGAGCCGGCGTCGTAGATGGCGCGCGCGATGGACGGGAAGCGCGGGATTTCGGCCGCGAGCGTGCGGAACATTGCGATGCCTTCGGGGCGCAGCGCGCGCCCGCGGTAGGCGAGCGCGAAGCCGAGCAGGCCGGCGCGCAGGTCGCTGCCGGCATCGAGCTGCACCAGCACGCGCGTGGCCATTTCGCGCACGACCTCCTTGAACAGCTCGTCCTTGCTCGGGAAGTGCGAATACACCGTCTGCTTGGCGACTCCCGCGCGCCGCGCGATGCGATCGATGCTCACGCGATAACCGTCGAGCGTAAAGGCGGCGGTGGCGGCGCGCAGGACGCGCTCGCGGTTGACGAGGGTGCCGGGCATGCGGAGTCTAGACTGGACGGTGCAGTCTAGCATGCGGTCCGGCGGCGGCCGCGCGCCGGAGTGCTACCCTTCGCGCATGGGCGAGCCCCTCCTGCCGAACGACCGCGCGCTGGTGACCGGCGCCGCCCAGGGCATCGGCCAGGCCATCGCGCGCGCGCTCGAAGCCGAGGGTGCGAAGGTCTGGGGGGTTGACCGGCAGGATTTTGACTTGTCTTTACCCGGTTCGGCTGCTTCCCTCGTAGACGCGACAATCAAGAAATTTCAGGAAATCTCCATCTTCGTGCATGCGGCATCGCCGCCGCGCAAGGAAACGCAGACCGCCACGCAGGTGACGGAGGCCGAATGGCGCGAGATGCTCGAGGTGAACCTGCACGCCGGGTTCCTGATCGCGCAGGCGCTCGGGCGGCACATGCGCGAGAGGAAGATCCGCGGGCGCATGCTGTTCGTCACCTCGCTGCACGCCGAGTCGCCGCGCAACCTGCCGCACTACAGCGCCTCGAAAGCCGGGCAGACGATGGTGATGAAGGAGCTCGCGCGCGCGCTCGGGCCCGCCGGCATCCGCGTCAACGCCATCGCGCCGGGCGCGGTGCCGGGCGCCGGCTTCAAGGGCTCGCCCGAGCTCGTGCGCCGCATCGCGCTCGGGCGCGTCGCCAAGCCCGCCGACATCGCGCCGATGGCGGTGGCGATCCTCTCCGGGAAATACGGCGCCTACATGACCGGCTCTACGGTCGTCGTGGATGGCGGGCTCGCCCTCTACAACTGGCTCGATGCCGCCGAATAGGAAGATCCCGGGAATGAAATCCAGATACTGCGTGAGCCAGGCCGATGTCGCTCCTTACTCGCCCGCGAACCACACGGGCACGAAGAACTACCGCCTCATCGGCCCGGAGACGGTGGGCGCGAAGCAGGTCGAGTTGCTGATCGGCGAGGTCGAGCGCGGCAAGGGAGCGCTGCCGCACGCGCACCCGGGCATCGAGCAGGTCTGCTACCTGCTGGAGGGCGAGGCGCACGTGGAGGTCGGGGGCGAAGAATTCGAGATGAAGCCGGGCGAGGCCTGCTTCTTCCCGGCCGAGGCGAAGCACCTGTTCGTCGCCACCACGCCGAAGGTGAGGGTGATGGTGATCTACGCGCCGCCCTACGGCGAGAACCCGAAGAACGTGATCCGCTGAGGCCGCGCGCATGGACTTCGCCTTCAGCGCGGAGCAGGAGCAGATTCGCGAGGCGATCGCGAAGATCTGCGCGAAGTTCGACGACGCCTACTGGCTGAAGAAGGACAGGGAGGGCGGCTTCCCCGCCGAGCTGCACCGCGCGCTCGCCAGGGACGGCTGGCTCGGCGTCGCCATGCCCGAGGAATTCGGCGGCGCGGGCCTCGGCATCGCCGAGGCGGCGATCATGATGCAGGCGATCGCCGAGTCGGGCGCGGGCTTCTCCGGCGCGTCTGCTGTTCACATGAATATTTTTGGTTTGAATCCTGTTGTTGTCTTTGGAAATAAATCCCAAAAACAGAGAATGTTGCCTCCGCTGATCGCGGGCAAGGAGCGCGCCTGTTTCGCGGTGACGGAACCGAATACCGGGCTGAACACGAAAAAGATCAAGGTCAAGGCCGAGAAGAAGAAGGGCCACTACCTGGTCTCCGGCCAGAAAGTCTGGATCTCCACCGCGCAGGTCGCCGAGAAGGTGCTGCTGCTCGCGAGGGCGGAGGCGGGCCTCACGCTCTTCTACACCGACTTCGACCGCAGGAAGATCGAAGTGCGCGAGATCGAGAAGATGGGCCGCCACGCGGTGGACTCGAACCAGGTGTTCTTCGACGCCTACCCGGTGCCGGAGGAGGACCGCATCGGCGAGGAAGGCAAGGGCTTCGAGTACATCCTGCACGGCATGAATCCGGAGCGCATCCTCATCGCCGCGGAGTCGGTGGGGCTCGGGCGCTGCGCGGTGAAGCGCGCGGCCGCCTACGCAAAGGAGCGCGTCGTCTTCGACCGGCCGATCGGCAAGAACCAGGGCGTGCAGCACCCGCTCGCGGCCAACTGGGCGAACCTCGAGGCCGCGAACCTGATGGTCTTCAAGGCCGCCTGGCTCTACGACCAGGGCAAGCCCTGCGGCGCCGAGGCGAACGCGGCGAAGTACCTGGCGGGGGAGGCGTGCTTCGACGCCTGCCAGCAGGCCGTGATGACGCACGGCGGCTTCGGCTACGCGAAGGAGTACCACGTGGAGCGCTACCTGCGCGAGTCGCTGGTGGGGCGCATCGCGCCCGTCTCGCCGCAGATGATCCTCTGCTTCATCGCCGAGAAAGTCCTCGGCCTGCCGAAGTCCTACTAGCGCGCCGCCTGCGGGCGCTATGACGCGGTCAGATACTCGACGCTGCGCGGGTTCTCTACGCGCTTGGAGGCGTCGAGGATCTCGATGCTGACCACGTTGCCGTCCCGGTCGTAATCCAGGATCACGCCCGGCTTGCCCTCGTCGCTCTCATGGACGGGCGCGGAGCTCAGCACCAGCGTGAGCGTGTCGGTTTCCGTGTCGTAGCGCGCCTTCATTCGTTTCTCAAGTACTTGGCGATGCACCGCGCCCGGTAGACCGTGATCACCGCCGGCGGGTCGAGCCGCCGGCCGACGATCGCGCGAACCAGATACTCGCCCTCGGAAATCTACTCTGCTTTGCGGCGCCTCGCGCCCATGGCGCTCCGCGCGCACCTCCTGCGGCCTCTCCAGCACGCCTTCGACCAGGCCGCGATCCAGCCCGCGCCGTTCCATCTCCCGGAGCGCATGCGCGGTCAGGCGAAATTTCATGGCACATCGAGCAGCCCTGGAGCGCAGGCTCGCTCACCGATCATCAAATCGGATTGCATGTCATGCATCTTCGCCGCCTCAAGTCCCGCTAACGTGCGGAGGCGGTTGAAGGATGACGTCCCTCAGGCGCAGAATGGCCCCGAATTAGTTGCCAACCCGTCAACTAAAAATGTCAACCAATACACGTTAGGCTTCACATGCTACTCGCGCACTTTCTCTTCTCGTTCAGAGGGCGCATCTCGCGGCAGCCTTTTTGGCTCTTCATACTCGCCATGTTTGGCGGTGTCGTACCTATCTTAGTAGTCGCTTCTGCATTTGGATCCGACGCGCAGGACCCCTACATCAACATCATTGCGGTACTGCTAATCTGGCCATCCGTAGCGGTTCAGGCTAAACGCTGGCATGACCGAGACAAATCGGTGTGGTGGGTTTTCATAAAT
>DATKKT010000009.1:0-11316 GCA_035542795.1 Burkholderiales bacterium | reverse complement strand
AGAGACCTACTTCGATCCGCTGCCGTTCTACTACGCGCCGCTCGAAGTGCAGGCGATCGATGCCGCCCGGTATCCGCTCGCGGCGGTGACGCAGCGGCCGATGGCCATGTACCACTCGTGGGACTCGCAGAACGCCTGGCTACGGCAGATCCATGCGCACAACTACCTGTTCGTCAACCCGCGCACCGCGCGCGCGGCGGGTATCGGCGACGGCGCGTGGCTGTGGGTCGAATCGCCGTGGGGCCGCGTGCGCTGCATGGGCCGCTACAGCGAGGCGGTGGAGCCGGGCACGGTGTGGACCTGGAACGCGATCGGCAAGCAGCCCGGCGCCTGGGCGCTCGCGCCGGAGGCGAACGAAGCGCGCAAGGGGTTCCTCCTCAACCACCTCATCACCGATACTTTGCCGGGCGGCACCTCGAATTCCGACCCGGTGACCGGGCAGGCGGGCTGGTACGACGTGCGCGTGCGCATCACGCCGGCAGAGGCAGAGGGCGTGGCGCCGCAGTTCGGCGCGCTGGGCGCCTATCCCGCATGAGCGCCAAGCAGCTCGCGCTGGTGATCGATCTCAACGTCTGCGTCGGCTGCCACGCCTGCGTGACGAGCTGCAAGGGCTGGAACAGCGCCGGCAGCGCGGGCCCGCTCACGGACCAGGCGCCGTACGGCGCCGATCCGAGCGGCACGTTCTTCAATCGCGTGCAGACCTTCGAGGTGGGCGAGTTCCCGAACACCGAGACCGTGCACTTCCCGAAATCCTGCCTGCACTGCGAAGACCCGCCCTGCGTGCCGGTGTGCCCTACGGGCGCCTCGTACAAGCGCGCGGAAGACGGCATCGTGCTGGTGGATTACGACAAGTGCATCGGCTGCAAGTACTGCTCCTGGGCCTGTCCCTACGGCGCGCGCGAGATCGACGAGGAGCAGAAGGTGATGAAGAAGTGCACGCTCTGCGTCGACCGCATCTACGACGCGAAGCTGCCCGAGCGCGAGCGCAAGCCCGCCTGCGTGCTCGCCTGCCCTACGGGGGCGCGCCTGTTTGGCGACATCCACGACCCGGATTCGCAGGCCTCGCGCGCGATCCGCGAGCAGGGCGGCTACGCGCTGATGCCCGAGTGGGGCACGCAGCCGGCGAATCACTACCTGCCGCGCCGCAAGACCGGGAAGGCGCTGCATGCGGACGAGCTCGAGCGGCACGACAACCCGCTCAAGGTAGACGGCCGCCTGCCGCGCCCGGCCACGGGCGAGCCGGCGCTCGACGACGTCACGAGCTGGTAGGCGATGCGCCCGGCCTGGTCGGTGATCCTGCTCACGACGCTCATCGGCGCCGGGCAGGGGCTGTTCCTCGCGCTGTACGCGTACGACGGCTGGGATGCGGCGCGCGCGCAGGCCTCGCTCGCGCCCGCATTCGTAGGAGCCTGCATCCTGGGCGCGCTCGGCCTCGCCGCCGCGGGCCTGCTCGCCTCGTTCTTCCACCTCGGCCATCCCGAGCGCGCCTGGCGCAGCGCCGCGATGTGGCGCACCTCCTGGCTCTCGCGCGAGGTGATCGCGCTGCCGCTGTTCATGGCGCTCGTCGCCCTGTACGGATTGATGCACGCGACGGGCCGGCTGCAGGGCGCGCTCGTCGCCGGAGGGCTCGCGGCGCTCGCCTGCGTGCTGCTGTACGTCTGCACCGCGATGATCTACGCCTGCCTGCGCTTCCTGCAGGAATGGCACTCGCCGCTGACGGTGGCGAATTACCTGCTGCTCGGCATCGCCTCCGGACTGACCGCGGCCGCGGCGCTCGCGGCCTGGCTGCAGCCGGAGCTCGCGCGCGGCTACGCGCTCGCCGCGCTCGCCGTCGGCGCGCTTGCCTATGCGGGGCGGCTCGCCTCGCTCGCGCGCAACGCGCGGCTGCGGCCGAAGTCCACGCTCGCCAGCGCGATCGGCGTGAAGCACCCGCGCATCGCGCAGATCGCGCAGGGCGCGATGGGCGGCTCGTTCAACACGCGCGAGTTCTTCCACGGGCGGCCGCGCGAAGTCGTGCGCGCGGCGCGCTGGACGCTGCTCACGCTCGTCTTCCCCGCGCCGGCGGCGCTGCTCGCATTCGGCGGCGAGTCGCGCGCCGCGCTCGCGGCGGCGTTCGCCCTGCAGTACGCGGGGCTGCTCGCCGAGCGCTGGTATTTCTTCGCCGAAGCCCGCCACCCGCAGAATCTTTATTATCAGGCCATCGCCTGAGAGAGGAGCCCACCATGGCAGAGCCCAATCCCGTCGTGACCTACTCGAAAGTCGGCAAGTTCGAGGATGTGTTCGAGGAGGCCAAGCTCGCGATCGAGGCGAAAGGCCTGGTCGTCGACTACGTGTCGCACGTCAACGCGATGCTCGAGCGCACCGGCAAGGACGTAGGCTCGTCGAAGAAGCTCTACGCCGACGCGCGCTCGCTGCTCTTCTGCAGCGCGCTGCTGTCCAGGAAGACGATGGAGGCCGATCCCGCCAACGTGGCGCAGTGCCCCTACGGCATTACCGTGTACGCGACCGCGCAGCAGCCGGGCACCGTGCACGTCGCGTACCGGCGGCCGTGGCGGCCGGACGGCTCGGCGGCATCGAAGGCGGCGCTCAAGGAAGTCGAGACGCTGCTCGACGGCATCGCCCGCCAGGCGCTCGGTCTCAAGTAGCCGGCAGCAGCAGGCTCGCGGCTTCGCCGAGCGAGGCGACGACGGCATCGGCGCCGAGCGCGCGCACGTCGCGACCCTCGCTGTAGCCGTAGCTCACCAGCAGCACCGGGCAGCCGGCCGCGCGCGCTCCTTCGGCGTCGTTCGCCGAATCGCCGATCACCGCCGCCTCGGCGGGCGCCGCACCGAGGCCCCGGCAAGCCTGCAGGAACGGCTCCGGGCGCGGCTTGCGCGCGCCGACCGCGTCCGCGGTCACGACCGCGTCGAAGTAGCGCGCGAGCCCGGTTTTCTCGAGCAGCGGGGCGGTGTACGCGCCCGCTTTGTTGGTGACGCAGGCGAGCCGCAGCGAAGCCGCGCGCATGCGCTCGAGCGCCTCGGGGACGCCGGCGAAGGGCCGGCTCGCGCGCCCGTTCAGCCGCGCGTAGTGCGTGCCGAAGCTGCGCAGCGCCGGCTCCAGGCGCGCGCAGGCCAGCGGCGGGCCTGCGGCCTGCAGGCAGCGCTCCACCAGGCGCACGATGCCGCCGCCGATGAAGTCGCGGATCGTCGCCGAGGGCAGGGGCGCGAGCCCGAGCTCGGCGAGCATGGCGTTCGCCGCGGCCGCGAGATCGGGCTCGGTGTCGAGCAGCGTGCCGTCCAGGTCGAGCAGGACGGCCTTGAGGCCGCGGACTAGTACTTCCAGCCCCAGGCGATGCCGAGGGAGTTCTGGTGCATCTTCAGGTTCGCGTTGCCGCCGCCAAAGCCGGGCGGCGGCCCGGGCGGGATCGAGTTGGAGCCGTTGACGGTCTTGCTGAAGGCGTGCATGTAGCCGAGCGACAGTTCATTCTTGGCGTTCACCGCCCAGGTGGCGCCGATCGTGAGATGGTCCTCGACCACGCCGGGCGCGAGGATATTGAAGAACGTCTGGCTCGCCGGAATCGGCTGGCGCAGCGTCGCGTAGCCGGCGCGCAGCGTCAGGTCCTTGGACCACTCGTAGCTCACGCCCAGCTTGTAGACCGTCGTGTCGCGCCAGCCGAAGCCGGGGCCGTTCGGAGCGCCCAGCGCGCAGGCGCCGGCGAAGAAGCAGTCGACCGGGTTGCCGACGGACGGCACGCCCCCGTAGTTGATGCGCTGGATGTCGCCCGCGAGCGTGAGCGCCGGCGTCGCCTTGAACGCGATACCGGCGCCGTAGGTCTCCGGAATGTCGAAGCCGCCGCCCTGCGCGAACAGGCCGCGGTACTTGTCCAGATTGCCCATGTTGATCTTGCTCTGGTAGGTGGCGCCCAGCGTCACGCTGTCGCTCACCTTGCCCGTCCAGCCGATCTTCAGCCCCCAGCCGCTCGAGCTGTCGTCGCCCACGTTGGACACATTGCCGGGCGCGACCGAGAAACGCATGAACGGATCCAGGCCGTCGGCCGAGAAGACCTGGTAGGCGTAAATGATCGACACTCCGAAGGAGTGATTCGGCGTCGGCTTGTATGCCAGCGTCGGCGCGATGAACAGCTGCGTGAGATCCACGCCCGCAGGGTCGGTGCCGCCGAAGCCCTTGAACGGCGAATTCTTGTAGGTCGTGTTCATGCCGCCGTTGCCATAGACGGCGACCCCGCCGGAAAGGCTCGGGCTGAAGGCGTAGCTGACGCCGAAATCCGGGATCAGGAAGCTCTTGCTGCCGTTGCCGCTGTAAGTCCCGCTCACGCCCGGGAAGATATTCCCGCTGATCGAGCTCTCGCGATCGGGCTGGAACCACAGCAGCCCCACGTCGAGGCGATTGCCGACGAAGCCCAGGCCCGCGGGATTGGTCGCCGGCGCGAGCGCATCCTGCGGCAAGGCGATGCCGACGCCGCCCATGCCCTGCGCCTTGAGGCCGTAGCCATGCTGGAAATAGCCGGTGGTGGCGAAGACCGTCATCGGCGCCGCCAAGGCCGTCGCGAGGGCTGCGGCAGTCAATCTTCTTTTCATGGCGCTTCCTTCTCCCTGGTGATTCTTCAAATGAACAGGCTCACATCCGCGTCGCGCGCCATCGGCAGGAACGTCGCCGCGCCGCAGTATTCCTTCACTTCCGGAATGAAATCGTCGCGCGTGAAGCCGAACAGGTCGACCGTCATCTGGCAGCCGATCAGGTTCACGCCGCCCTCGATGCAGGCGCTGCGCAGCTCCTGCACGCCGGCGACGCCCTTGTTGTGGATCGTCTGCTTCATCAGCGTGGTCGCCATGGACTCGAATCCCGGCACCACCGCCTGCACGGCGTTCGGGATGTTCCAGTTGATGCTCTTGAACCAGTCCGGCCCGAACGGCATCTTCATCGGCATGCCGGGATTGCCGAGCGGGCTCACCTTCAGGTCGCTGATGTCCTTCTTCAGCAGGTTCAGGCCGTAGAAGGTGAAGAACACCGATACCTTCCAGCCGAGCGCCGAGGCGGTCGACGCCAGGATGAACGGCGGGTACGCCCAGTCGAGCGTGCCCTTGGTGGCGATGATGGTCATCGACGGCGTCTGCTTCTCGCGAAGCTCGGCGAGCTTTTTCGGCAGCAGCGCGTCGAGCCGCTCGTTGATGAGGCGATCCAGGTCGGCTTGGTCGGACATGTCCGGCTCCTCGAGGAGGTCTATTGAATACCGGGTGGGAGTATGCGCCCAAATGATTCCTCTGATGAGCGCATGGATTTCTTCTTATGCGGCGCTGCATCAGAGGGAAACTGGCGGCGCGATACTCCGCCGTGTATAGTCGCGCGATGTCCGAGCCGGTGATGCACGACACGGAGGCGAAGAAGGCGATGGATGCGCGCCTGGCGCGCGTCGAAGGCCAGGTGCGCGCGGTGCGGCGCATGATCGGCGCCGACGAGCCCTGCGAGGACATCGCGCAGCAGCTCGCGGCCGCGCGCAAGGCGCTTGACCGGGCCTTCTACGAGATGGTTTCCTGCATGATCCGCCAGGAGCCGCCCGCGGAAGTCACCGGCCGCGCCGAGCGCGCCGGCAGGGTCGCCGAGCTGCTCGCGCGGTTCGGCTGAGTCACGAACACTTACCCAGGAGTCGGGAGCCCATGAATTTCAACAAGGAAGTCGACGCCCGCGGGTTGAACTGCCCGCTGCCCATCCTGCGCGCCAAGAAGGCGCTCAACGACATGCAATCCGGCGAGGTGCTGAAGATCCTCTCCACCGACCCCGGGTCGGTGAAGGATTTCGAGGCGTTCTCGAAGCAGACCGGCAACGAGCTGCTGCAGCAGGCCGAGACGAACAAGGAATACACCTTCTACCTGAAGCGCAAGTAGGCGCGCGCTTCAGGCGACGCTGCCGAAGCCGCGATCGGTGGCGCCGGCGGGCGCCTTGAGGCCGGCCAGCCGGCAGCCCTGCGCGACCGGCCCGCCCGGGAAGAGCAGGTACAGCCGCCGGATTCCCCCCTGGCGGTGGAACTTCTCGTCGAGCGCGTCGTGCAGCTCGCGCAGGTTGATCGCGGCGGGCTCGTGCCGCGCGAAATATTCCTGCAGCGCGCGCAGCGCCATCCAGTGATCGTCCTCGAGCGCCAGGCCCTCCTCGCGCGCATGCTCCAGCGCCTGCGCGCGCGTCCAGCCCTCCGGGGCGTGCGGAAACGCCGGATCCGCGGCGGCGGCGCCCCCGGAACGGATCTCGTCGATCAGGCTCGTCATGTCCCCTCCTCGCGCTTCAGCGCTTGCGGATGTGGAACTCGTACTCGCCGGGGGCGCGCTCGCGCGCGTCGGCGAGCTCCAGGCCCGTAGCCTTGACCCAGCTGCGCACGTCCGAGCGCACGCCCGGGCAGTCGCTCACCAGCTGCAGCACTTCGCCCGACTGCATGCGCTTGAGCAGCTTCTTCGCCTCGAGCACGGGACCCGGGCAGGTGGCGCCGCGCACGTCGAGCACCGCGTGCGGCGAAACGCGCCGCCCGCCGCCCTTGCGGATGTAGTACGCGGTGGCGCCGCGCGGACGCTTCTCGACCTTGAGGATCTGGACGTCGGCATAGCGCGGCCAGGCATTGAGGTCGTCGCGCGTCGCCGGGCAGTCGGAGACGAGCAGCAGCACCTCGCCCGGCAGCATGTCGTCGAGCACGCGGCGCGCGCCCAGCATCGGGCCCGGGCAGGCCGTGCCCTTCATGTCGAGCGTGACGTGGGGCCTGGGTTTTGCGGTCTTGGCCATGCCGGACGGTGCTAGAGTCAGTATATACCCCATGATCCCGCGCGATCTTCCCCGGCTCGCGGACGCGGTGCAGCGCAATTGCGACATTTCGGATGCGCGCTACGCGGGCGACTACGGCATGTGCACGTTCCTGCTGAAGATGCGCGAGTACTACCGCTGGGAGCACGAGTTGCCGCTCACTCGCGCGCTGCCGCGCGCCGAGATCGGCGACTGGCTGAGCGCGCGCGAGGCGCAATGGCGCGCGCTGGAGGCCGACGACTTCCGGCCGCTGCCGCTCGAGCGCGGCGCGCTGGCGCCGCTGGAGGCGGAAGCCGCGAACCGCGAGCTGCTGCCGCAGGGCCTCGTCTACGGCGCGGGCTACGGGCGGTTCCAGAAGCCCGTGTTCTTCCTCGGCGCGTTGCTGCGCGTCGAGGAGCGCGAGGGCTGCCGCGTGATCATTTCGTCCTGCGAGTACGCGCGCGAGCTCGCGGCGCCGCCCGCGATGCTGCAGGGGCGCACGATCTACGTGCGCCTGGAATCGGTGCGGCGCTTCCTGTGGGAAAAGATCGAGGAGTGGCAGTGGCGCAAGCTCGACCGGCGCATGGCGCGCGCGCTCGCGGGCTACGATTTCGTAGCCGACCCCGAGGGCGCGCTCGCGCGCATGGCGGAGAACGAGGCCGAGAGCATGATCCTGCACGAGCTCGGCGAGGCGCGCGCGGGCGAGCTGCTCGGCCCGGCCTGGCCGGAGATGATCGCGCGGGTGGCGCGCACGAGCGCCGAAACGCGCGCGCGCGCGTTGCGCGACCTGCTCGCCGATTGCCTGTCTACGCTGCCCGAGCTGGTCGCGCGCCGGAACCTGCCGGCGCTGCATTTCCACTTCGCGGCGTTCGACGCGCCGCGGCGCGAGCTCTTTCCGCAGGCGCTGGACGCGTACGAGGAGTTCCTGCGCGGCGGGTCGCTGGACCCGATCGCCCGCGCAGCGCGCGAGGGGGCGGAACGCTTCCTCGCGGAGGCGCGCGCGCTGCTCTAGCTCGCCGCCGGCGGCGGCACGGTCTGCTCTACCAGCTTCTTCACGAGGCGCACCATTTCCGGCGCCTCTACGTCGATCATCTGCTCGATGACCCAGCGGTTGTCGCTCTCGGCCATCACCTGGGCGACGCGCGAGGCGAAGTAGCGCAGGCAGGCGTAGCCCGGCTCGCCGTCGCGGTACTCGAACTCGGCGTACTCGCCGAAACGCGCGTTCATCGCGTCGATGAAGGGCTTGCGGTACTCGCCCGGCCCGAAAAGGTCGTGCTGGTTGTTCTCCATCGTCGCCGCGAGATGGCGCACCGTCTCGGCGATCAGCGCGGCGCGGTCCGCCTCGGCGAGCCGCCCGTAGACCGCGCGGTCTGCGAGCTGCACCAGGAAGGCGATGAACTCGGTGAGGACGTTCGTCACCAGCCGGTCCGAGCCGAAGCGGAAGCCCTCCTTCTCCAGGTGCTTGAAGAACTCCAGCGCGAGCTTCCAGACGTTGGCGCCGATCACGCCGGCGCGATCGCCGAGGCTGCGCGGGCCCTTCTTGCGCCAGCGCGTCTTGATGAGCGCGATCGAGGGGCGGCTGCTGATGATCGCCATGTTCACGGATAATAGCGGCCGGAGCAGAACATGTCAGGACCGGATATGGAGCTGGCGAGCGGCATCGCTGCCTTCGAGGCGAAGGAGTTCGCGCGCGCGATGCAGCTGCTGCAGCCGCTCGCCGAGCGCGGCGAGCCGCGGGCGCAGTACCGCGTGGCGGTGATGGCGCAGGTGGGCCTGGGCATGGTGAAGAACTGCGCCAGCGCGGTGAAGTGGATGCGCGCCGCGGCCGAGCAGGGGTACGCGCTCGCGCAGCACGGCCTGGGCTTCATGTACTTCCAGGGGGAGTGCACCAAGGCCGATGCCGCGGAGGCCGCGAAGTGGTTTCGCCTCGCCGCCGAGCAGGGCCTTGCCGGATCGCAGGCGACGCTCGCCTCGATGTACGAGAAGGGCGTCGGCGTCGCGCAGGACGCGGCCGAGGCCGCGCGCTGGCGCGAGCGCGCCGCCAGCGACCCGGGCGCTCCTTACAGCGACGCGGGCGCTACTTCCTGATCCAGGCCTCGAAGCCGCCGGCGTTCTTCTCCATGCCCTTGGCGTAGCCCGCCTCGTAGGCCTCGTTGCTGCGCCTCTCCTCGCGCTTCGGGTTGTGCAGGAAGCCCGAGGCCCAGCCGTTGATGTATTCCGGATCGACTCCCTGCTTCTCCATCCGGTCGATGGTTTCGTAGTAAAGCTTGTCCATCCGCATATGGTAATAAATTGAGCATGCGATTCAAGGTCATCGTGGAAGAGCAGGTCTACGCGGTGGAGGTGCCCGAGGAGCTCCTCGCCGAGGCGCGCGAGTTCCACGACAAGATCGACCGCGACATGGACCGCGGCTGGCAGATGGGCCGCGAGTTCGTGGCATGCCCCGACCGCCTGCAGCGTTGCCAGATCGTCGCCGACAAGCTGCTCACGAGCCTTACCCAGGGCAACGAGGCCACAGCGATGCTTATGGCCTCATATATTGCGCTTCGCATGCCGGGCGCGACCGGCGTAGACGTAGACGCGCAGGGCGAGATGCAGAACACCGAAGTGCTCTACGCCTAGATGGCTGCGCTCGCCGGCACGCGCATCCGGGAAGTGAAGCCGCTCAGCTTCATCTACGAGCTCGAGCGTGCGCTGCCGCCCGACGTCTGCCGCGAGGCCATCCGGCGCTTCGAGGCGAGCCCGGGCGAGCAGGTCGCCGGGCGCATCGGCGCCGCGGCCGAGGAAGCGCCGCAGGTCAAGCGCTCCACCGACCTGCACATCAGCGGGCGCGAGAACTGGCGCGACATCGACCGCACGCTGCAGCAGCAGCTCGCCGCCGCGCTCAACGCCTTCGGCCTCGAATTCCCGTTCTTCGCCGCCAATTCCTTCAAGGACCTCGGCTACAACCTGCAGCGCACGCTGCCCGGCGAGTACTACCATTGGCACGTCGACGCGGGCCCGGGCGAGTTCAGCCAGCGGCAGCTCGTGGCGATCTGGTACCTGAACGACGTGCCCGGCCCGGGCGGCGAGACCGAGTTTCCGCTGCAGGGAGTCTCGGTGCGACCGGAGGAGGGCAAGCTGGTGCTTTTTCCGCCGTTCTGGACGCACGTGCATCGCGGCGTCACACTGCAGCAAGGCGTGAAATACATCGCCACGACCTGGATCTGCTTCGCCTGATGCTGCTCATCGTTCCCGGCGTCCTCAAGCCCGACGAGCTCACGCTCGCGCGCGAATGGCTCGCGGGTGTGCGCTTCGTGGACGGCAAGGCTTCGGCGGGCGCGGCCGCGCGGCGCGTGAAGCGCAATGAGGAAGCCGAGCGCGGCGGCGCCGATCTCGGGCGGCTCGACGAGATGGTGATGGGCAACCTTGCGCGCCACCCGGTGTATCGCGGCGGCGCGCTGCCGCTGCACGCCGCCACGCCGCTCTACATCCGCTACGCGCCGGGCAGGGAGTACGGCGACCATCTCGACGACCCGATCATGGGAACGGGCGGCGTGCTGTACCGCTCGGACGTCGCGGTGACGGTGTTTCTGAGCGCGCCCGGGGAGTACGATGGCGGCGAGCTGGTGATCCGCGGCGCGCAGGGCGAGCAGAGAATCAAGCTGCCCGCGGGCGACGCGGTGCTCTACCCGGCAGGCACCATCCACCACGTGAGCCCGGTGACGCGCGGCGAGCGCCTGGTGGCGGTGACCTGGGTGCAGAGCGTGGTGCGCGACCCGGCGCGGCGCGAGCTGCTCTACGGCCTCAACCTCGCGCGCGAGAAGCTGCTGAAGGACGCACCCGAGGCCGAGGAGACCGCGCAGGTGAACGCCGCTTACCTCAATTTGATCCGCATGTGGTCCGAGCTATGAGCGAGAACGAGCTGTCGAAGGAAGAGCGCATCCTGCGCGCGGTGAAGCACACGCTCGCCGCCGTCGTGCGCGACACCGCTACGCCGCACGGCATGCGCCACCCGCTCTCGGACGCGACCATCGAGGACCTGCGCCAGTGCCTCGCGCTCATCAGCGCGCGCGAGCGCGAGCTCGCCGCGGAGGCGGGCCGCGATGCCTCCGCGCGCCCGCGCTACGCCGACGAGCCGGGGCCGCAGGTCGTGCGCCTGGTGAAGAAGCCCGGGGACAAGGATGGCTGAGAGCGGCTGCAGCGAGCTCGAGCCCTACGCGCTGCGCGTGCTCGGCGACAGCATGGAGCCGGAATTCCCCGACGGCTGCATCGTCATCGTCGATCCGGGCTACGTAGCGAAGCACGGCTCGTACGTGATCGTAGAGTACGCCGGCGACGTCTTCTTCCGCCGCCTCGCCATCGAAGGCGAGCACCGCTACCTCGAGCCGCTCAATCCCAAGTACGGCCGCTTCGAGCTCCTCCCGCCCTACACGATCCGCGGCGGCGTCGTGCAGCGCGCGGGCCGGCGGCGGGCGGAGCGGAAGCACTACGGCTGAGGAGCCTCCAGAGATCGCCCCCAATCATACGCAAAACTGTTGCTACATTGTCATGTTTTGCATATGATCGGGCATGGCG
>DATKKT010000008.1:0-8962 GCA_035542795.1 Burkholderiales bacterium | reverse complement strand
CTGTCGACGCAGCAGGCGAAGCAGTTCAACATCATTCCCAAGATGAAGCTGGTGATCCCCTACCAGATCCCGTTCCTCGCCAAGAACATCGGCGCCGAGCTCGCCGAGGGCGTCTATGCCGCGACCGACTTCTGGTGGACGCTGGAGGACAAGTATCCGCTGGCGAAGATGTTCGTCGAGGAGTTCCGCAAGAAGCACGGCTACTACCCGGAATGGGGCGCCGAGAACGCCTACATGTCGGTCGCCATGTGGGCCGACGCGGTGGAGCACGCGGGCACGTTCTACCCGCCGGACGTCATCAAGTCCTACGAGGCCGGCCGAAAGCTGCAATCGATGGTGGGCGAGGTCTACATCCGCAAGGAAGACCACCAGCTCGTGCGCCCCGTGGTCATCGTGCGCGGCAAAGCGCCGAAGGCGATGCGCCACAAGGAGGACTTCTGGGAAGTCACCGAGGTCGTCCCCGGCGCGCCGCTGATGCAGAAGCCCGACGCGTTCGGCTGCAAGCTCGGCGATTACACCTGAGCAAGAGCGTTTGACGCCGTCCCCGCCTGCGCGGGGACGGCGCTTCCTGCATGATCACCTGGGCCAACTTCGGCTCGCAGCTGTTCAACGGCCTCGCGCTGGGGGCGCTGCTCGCGCTCATCGCCTCGGGCCTCACGATCATCTACGGCACGCTCGGCGTGCTGAACCTCGCGCACGGCGCGATGTTCATGCTGGGCGGCTACGCAGGCTACGCCGCCTACCAGGCGAGCGGCTCGTTCCTCGTGGCGGTGATCGCCGGCACGCTCGCGCTCGGCGTTCTCGGCCTGGTGATGGAGCGGGCCGTCATCCGCTACTTCTACACCCGGCCCCACGAGGACCAGCTGCTCGTCACCTTCGGCCTCGCCATCGTCTTCGTCGAGGCGGTGCGCTGGTTCTTTTCCAGCGAATCGAAGACCTTGCAGGCGCCGTCGATCTTTTCCGGCATCACGAACCTCGGCTTCATGTTCTATCCCACCTACCGGCTCGCCGTGGTCGGCATCTGCGCCGTGGCGCTGCTCGCGCTGTACCTCTTGCTGTACCGTACGCGCCTCGGCATGATCGTGCGCGCCGGCATCGAGGATGCGGTCATGGTCGATTCGCTCGGCATCAACGTCGACCGGGTGTTCATGGTGGTGTTCGGCATCGGCGCCATGGCCGCCGGCTTCGCCGGGATCATCAACACGCCGATCGTCTCGCTCACCCCGGAGGTCGGCGAGCAGATCCTGGTGCAGACCTTCGTCGTCGTCGTCATCGGCGGCGTGGGCTCCTTCCCCGGCGCGGTGCTCGGCGGCCTGATTTCCGGCGAGATCATCAGCCTCACCTCGATGGTGAATCCCGGCTACGCGTACGTGATGCTCTTCGCCGCCATGGCGCTCGTGCTCATGGTGCGCCCGCGCGGCCTGCTCGGCGCCAAGGGCCGCGAATGAGCGCCGCGCGCGCGCCGCGATGAACGCCGACCGACTCTACGGCGCTCAGCGCCCGTTCGTCGTCGAGCTCGTGCTCGCCGCCGCGCTGGTCGCCGGCCCGTTCGCGCTCGACTTCTTCGACGCGGCGCCAAACACCGTCAACCGGATCCTGGTGTGGGGCCTGTTCGGCATCGGCTTCGACATCCTGTTCGGCTACACCGGCCTGCTCTCGTTCGGCCAGTCGGCGCTCTACGGCACGGGCGGCATGGTTGCCGCCTACCTCCTCACGCAGGCGGGGTTCCCACACGTGACTCTCGCCATCGTCATCGGCATGGTCGCCGCGGCGGCGGTCGGCTACCTGGTCGGCCTGGTCGCGCTGCGCCGCACCGGCATCTACTTCGCGATGATCACGGTGGCGATCGCCGAGGTGTTCTATTTCGCCGAATTCAATCCCCTCGCGGAGTGGACCGGCGGCGAGAACGGCCTGCCTGGCGTGCCGACGCCGAAGTTCGACCTCGGCTTTGCCCAGATGCACTTCTCGACGGGGTGGTCGCTCTATCCCTACCTCGCTTTCTGGTATTTCCTCGGCATCGTGCTCGCGCTGCGCATCGTGCGCTCGCCCGTGGGAGCCGTGTTCCGCGCGATCCGCGAGAATCCGCTGCGCGCCGCGGCCGTCGGCCACAACATCCACGGCTACAAGCTCGCCGCCTTCGTCATCGCCGC
Source organism: Burkholderiales bacterium (assembly GCA_035542795.1). Classification (GTDB taxonomy): domain Bacteria; phylum Pseudomonadota; class Gammaproteobacteria; order Burkholderiales; family SG8-39; genus RBG-16-66-20. The sequence continues at coordinate 6,812 of DATKKT010000008.1, read as the reverse complement.
GACGTATGCCGGCTTCGCGGGCGGGCTGCTCGGCGTGCTGCAGGCCTTCATGCCGCCCGATGCGTTCACCTTCGAGACATCCGGCCAGCTGGTCATGCAGACGGCGATCGGCGGCCGCGGCACGCTGTTCGGGCCGCTCCTCGGCGCGTCGGTCTGGCTGTTCCTGCAGGACTTCCTCCAGGGCGCGCTCAAGCTCGGCGCAACCTGGAAGCTCGCGCTCGGGCTGGTGTTCGTGCTCCTCGTCTGCTTCCTGCGCCAGGGCATCATCGGCGGCTTGCGCGATCTGCTCCACTTCGTGCGTCGCAATGGCAAGGCGCGCGCCGCCGAGGCAGACTGCGTTCCCGCGCCGGCCGCGCACGCAGCGCCTCCGCCGGCCGCGCGCCGGCCGGCGCCCTCGGCGGGCCCGATCCTGGAAGCCAGGGCGCTCAGCAAGCGCTATGGCGGCCTGGTCGCCAACGCCGACATCGACTTCGCGGTCAACCACGGCGAGGTGCGCGGCATCATCGGCCCGAACGGCGCCGGCAAGTCGACCTTCTTCAAGATGCTTACCTGCGAGGTGCCGCCGACCTCCGGACGGATCGTGTTCGAAGGGCGCGACATCACCGGCATGAGCGTCACCGACGTCTGCCAGCTCGGGCTCACCAAGAGCTACCAGGTGAACCAGCTGTTCAACAGGCTGACGGTGCGGGAGAACGTCACCATCGCGGCGCTCGCCGAGCTGCGCGGCAAGTTCCGGCTCGACCTCTTCCGGCGGCTTGAGCGCATCCCTGGCCTGCGCGAGCAGGTCGAGCACACGCTCGGGCTCGTCGGCCTGACCAGCCGCCGGGATACACCCGTGTCAGAGCTCGCCTATGGGGAGAAGCGCAGGCTGGAGGTGGCGCTCGCCCTCGCCGCCTCGCCCAGCCTGCTGCTCCTCGACGAGCCGCTCGCCGGGATGAGCCCGCAGGAGCGCGTCGAGACGGTGAAGCTGCTGCGCTCGATCGCGAAGGGCCGCACGATGATCATCATCGATCACGACATGGACTCGCTCTTCGAGCTGGTCGAGCGGGTCACGGTGCTCCAGGAAGGCCGCGTGCTCGCCGAAGGGACGCCCGAGGAGATCCGCAGCAACGCCGAGGTGCAGGAGGCCTATCTGGGCGGCGTGCACGAGGAGGCGCACGCGTGAGCCTGCTCGAGGTCAGGGACCTGAACAGCTACTACGGCGACTCGCACATCCTGTTCGACCTGTCGCTGCGCGTCGAGAAAAACGAGGTCGTCGCGCTGCTCGGCCGCAACGGCGCCGGCAAGAGCACCACGCTGAAGAGCCTGATGGGCGTGGTCACGCCACGCGCCGGCTCGGTGCGCCTGGATGGCAAAGAGCTTGCGGGCGAGAGGAGCCACGTCATCGCGCGCGCCGGCATGCAGCTCGTGCACGAGGAGCGGCGCATCTTCGGCAGCCTGAACGTAGAGGAGAACCTCATGCTCGCCGGCCTGACGGCGGCCTCGCGCTGGCCGCTCGAGCGCGTCTACGAGATGTTCCCGCGCCTGCACGAACGCCGGGGCAGCCGCGGCACCGACCTCTCGGGCGGCGAGCAGCAGATGCTCGCGATCGCGCGCGCGCTGGTGCGCGACCCCAAGATCGTCCTGCTGGACGAGCCCTTCGAGGGGCTCGCGCCGGTGATCGTGCACGACCTCATGACGGCCTGCCGCAGGCTGGTCGAGGCCGGCCAGACCATCGTGCTGGTCGAGCAGAACCTCGCGGCGACGCTCGCGCTCGCGCAGCGCGTCTACATCATCAGCAACGGCCACATCGCGCACGAGGGCCCGGCGCAGGAGATCCGCTCGCAGCCCGAGCTGCTGCAGCGCTATCTCGCGGTCTGAGCGCCCCGGGCGCCGCGCGTCAGCGCCGCTGCAGGTCGCGGTGCAGGCGCCAGGTGGCGAGCGGCCCGAGCAGGCCGCCCAGCGCGAGCGTCGTCCAGGCGAGGCCCCAGGCGAAGGCGTCGCCGGAGCTGCGGCCGCCGCCGGCGAAGTCGAGCGCCCAGCCGAACACCACCGGGCTCACCACGCCGGTGCCGAAGCCGACCACCGAGCGCACCGCGTAGGCCGCGCCGAGGATGTGCGGCGGCACGCTCTCGGCGATCACCGTCGAGTGCACCGAGGAGTCGGCGATCGCCGAGAAGTTGAGCAGGCAGGCGATTGCGACGAGCAGCGTCACGGGCAGCGCGATCAGCCAGCCGATCGAGGACGTCAGCGCCAGGCTCGCGCAGGACCAGAGCAGGATCGTCTGCGTGCGGCCCCAGCGGTCGGACATCACGCCGCCGGCGATCGAGCCGCCGATGTTCGCCACGTAGGTGAGCGCCGCCAGCAAGACGCCGAGCGCCGCGGCCTGCGCCGGCGCGGTGCCGCTCGCCGTCAGCGCCGCGGTCAGGAAGGCCGGCATCCAGGCCCACAGCCCGAGCAGCTCCCAGCTGTGGAAGGTATAGCCCCAGACCGACAGCATGCCGCGGCGATTGCGCAGCACCGCCGGAATCGACTTGGCGAGCGTATGCCCGGCCGGGCGCGGGTGCACGATGTTGGGCGTCGCGCCCAGCGTCACGAACGCGATCAGCCAGGCAACGAGCGGCATCGCCGCGACGACCCCGAGTGCCGCGCGCCAGCCGGCGTGCGACACGACCAGCCCTGCCGCGCCGAGCGCGAGCGCGTAGCCGGCGCTCGAGGCCGCGATCATCAGGCCCATCGCGCGCCCGCGCCTCTCGTGCGCGACGTGCTCGTTGACGATCGCGAGCACCGGCGTGTAGTAGCTGCCCTGCGTGAGGCCGGTGAGCGCGTGCAGCCAGAGCGCCGACCAGAACCCGTCGACGAACAGCGCGAACGCGATCGGACTGAGGAAGCCGGCCACGCCGGCGGCGAGGAAAGCGCGCTTGGCGCCGAAGTGGTCGGCGAGGAAGCCGACGACGAACAGCGAGGCGAGGTAGCCGAGGTGGAACGCCCCCTGGATCATGCCGGCGTCGCGCGCCGACAGCCCCCAGTCCTCGCGCACCAGCGGCAGCACCGCCGAATAGGCGACGATCCAGGCCGCGGAGAGCACGCGGCTCGCGCACATGGCCGCCAGCCAGGCGGACGAGCCGGGCGCGAATCCGGAACGCGGATTCACGCGGCGGCGCCGAGCCGCACCGGAATGCGCCTGGATCCGAAGGGCTTGCCGAACTTCTGGTAGCGGCCGGCGAGCTGCGCGCCGCAGTGCTCGCAGGCGCCGGCGTCGGTGAGGTGGTAGCCGCCGATCTCGTACCAGTCGCGAACGATGACCGGCTTCGCGCAGGACGGGCAATAGGTCGAGCCGCCCTCCTCGTCGTGAACGTTGCCCGTGTACACGTAGCGCAATCCCGCGCGGCGCGCGATCGCGCGCGCGCGCGCCAGCGTCGCGGGCGGCGTCGCCTCGACGTCGGTCATCTTCCAGTCGGGATGGAAGGCCGTGAAATGCAGCGGCACGTCGGCGCCCAGGTACCGCAGGATCCACCCGCACTCGGCCTCGAGCTCCGCGTCCGAGTCGTTCCTGCCGGGAATCAGCAGCGTGGTGATCTCGGTCCAGACGCGCGTTTCCCGGACGAGGTACTCGAGCGTCTCCAGCACCGGCGCCAGGTGCGCGCCCGTGAGCTTGAAGTAGAAGTCCTCGGTGAACGCCTTCAGGTCCACGTTGACGGCGTCGATCTTGGCGTAGAACTCGCGGCGCGCCGCGGCGTGCATGTAGCCCGCGGTGACCGCGACCGTCTGCACGCCGCGCGCATGGCAGGCGTCGGCGATGTCCATCGCGTACTCGGCGAAGATCACCGGGTCGTTGTAGGTGAAGGCGACCGACTTGCAGCCGAGCCTGACCGCGGCGGCGGCGATCGTGTCGGGCGTCGCGGCGTCCATCAGGCGGTCCATTTCGCGCGACTTGGAGATATCCCAGTTCTGGCAGAACTTGCAGGCGAGATTGCAGCCTGCGGTGCCGAACGAGAGCACGCTCGTGCCCGGATAGAACTGGTTGAGCGGCTTCTTCTCGATCGGGTCGACGCAGAAGCCCGAGGAGCGGCCGTAGGTCGTGAGCTGCATGCGCCCGCCTCGCATGCGGCGCACGAAGCACATGCCGCGCTGTCCCTCGTGCAGCCGGCAGTCGCGCGGGCAGAGGTCGCACTGGATGCGCCCGTCGGGCAGCGCGTGCCACCAGCGCCCGGGATAGTCGCTCTCGGCGATCGCAGTCACGTGAACTTCGCCACCCGGTAGCGCCAGAATCTGCAGAGACCGAGCCGCGTGTCCGCCGGCAGGCCGGCCTTGGCGAGCAGCGCGGCGAGAAACTGACGCTTGTCCGGCAGGCCTTCCCAGACCTGCGGCAGGAAGGTGCCCCGCCGGCCGTCGCGCTCGAGGATCAGGCCGTCCTCGCCTGCGCGGATCTGCGCGAGCAGGTCGTCCTCGTCGGAGAAGCGGATCGGCTTCGGCGCCGAAAGCAGCGAAACCTCCACCGCGCAGCGCGCCCACTCGTCGCGCGCGAGCTTCGGAAAGCGCGGGTCGTCGAACGCCGCGGCGCGCGCGTTTGCCGCGACGTCCTGGCCGAGCGGCCGCGTAGCCTGCAAGCTGCCGATGCAGCCGCGCAGCGCGCCTTCCATCATGAGCGTGACGAAGCTCGCGCCCGGCTGCAGCAGCCAGGGCAGGTGGTTGCGCCTCACCGGCACCGACGACAGGCCCAGGCCGTTGCCGATCGCGCCGCGCGCGATCTCGGTCAGCACGCGGCCCGCGTCCGCGACCGCGGGACCCGGGCGCTCGAACACTGCGTGCGAAGAGTAGCCCACCACCCTCGACTTGCCGCCCGCGGTGTCGCCCGAATTGCAGGCGGCCAGCGGCAGCACGCGCAGCGACTTCTCGGCGCACAGGCGCAGGAATCCGTTCAGCCCGGTCGCGCCGCAGGCCTCGTCGTGGCTGAGGTCGGTGGCGAGCGCCCGGATGCGCGCGAGCGTCGCGCCGTCGATGCGCCTTGCCTCGTCGTAGGAATGGTAGTGCGACAGGTCCGTGCTGATGACGACGAGCGTCTCCGGCCCGCCCCAGAGGCGCTCGAGCACTTCGGCGACCTCCTCGGGGGTCGCCGCGCCCGCCGACAGCGGCACCAGCGAAAACTCGCCCAGCAGCCTCTGCAGGAACGGCAGCTGCACCTCGAGCGAATGCTCCTGCGCGTGCGCGGGGTCGCTCGGCACGACCTGGCGCAGGTCCGCGAGCGAGCGCATCGCCTCGCGCTCGAGCGGGAGGTGGCCGAGCGGAGTCTCGAAATAGTCGGCGTTCGGCAGCGCGAGCCCGCGGCCGGCGACGTAGTGCGAGGGCCCGAGCAGCACCACGCGCTTCACCACGCCGCGCGCGGCGCCGAGCTCGTGATAGGCGCGCGCGGCGACCGGGCCCGAGTACACGTACCCGGCGTGCGGCACGATGAGCGCCTTCGGAACGCCGAGCTGCGGCTCGAAGCTCTCCACGCCATCGAGCAGCTCGTCCACCTCGGCCGCGAGCTGAGGCGCGTTCCCCGGGTAGAACATCCCGGCCACCGCTGCCGGCCGGACAATGGCGCCCGCCTTCAAAGCCATTTCAGCACTCCGCGCAGGGCGTGGATCACCGACTGCCGCCTGACGCGGCTGCGGCCGCCCCGGAACCGCCTGGTCTCACTGCGTATCCTACGCCCCTGCGTCCAGGCGAAGCACACCGTGCCGACCGGCTTGCCGGGCGAGCCGCCACCGGGGCCGGCAACGCCGGTGATCGCCAGCGCGACGTCGGCGCGGCTCTTCCTCAGGGCGCCGCGTGCCATGGCGCGTGCGGTCGCCTCGCTTACCGCGCCGTGGCGCAGCAGCGTCGCCTGCGGAACCCCGAGCGCATCGCGCTTGGCGGCGTTCGAGTAGGTGACGTAGCCGCGCTCGAACCAGTCTGACGACCCGGCGATGGAGGTCAGCGCCTGCGCCACCCAGCCCCCCGTACAGGACTCGGCTGTGACGAGCTTCTGATTCTTTCTCTGCAAGGCTTTTCCCGCGCGACGGGAAAGCAAGAACAGATTCATAGAAAAACCCGCTTCACCACTGCCAGGACCAGCAGCGTATACCCGGCGGCGAGCACGTCGTCGAACATCACGCCGAAGCCGCCCTTCAGGCGCGCCTCGAGATCGCGGATCGGCGGCGGCTTGACCACGTCGAAGGCGCGGAACAGGAAGAACGCCGCCGCCTGCCACCACGGGTCGTCGGGCAAGAGCGCAAGCACGAGCAGGAACGCCACTACCTCGTCCCAGCACATGGCGCCGTGGTCCGATACGCCCAAGTGCCGCCCCGTGACGCCGCAGGCCCAGACGCCGACGCCGAACAGGCACAGCAGCAGCGCGAGGAGCAGCGCCGGTTCCTCGACCGGGCCCAGCAGCCACCACAGCGGGAACGCCAGCAGCGTGCCCGCGGTGCCCGGCGCCACCGGTGAGAGCCCGGCGCCGAAGCCGAGCGCGATGAAGTGCGCCGGGTGGCTGAACGCGAAGCGCGGCCGCGGTCGCGCGATGATCATGCGGCGAAGTGATCGAAGCCGCGCCGCGCGGCGACGCGGCGGCCTGCGCGATCGAGGATTTCGAGCTCCGGCTCGCCGGCCCGGATCGAACCGACCCGCGTGAGCCGCAGGCCGATCTCTTTCGACAGCGCTTCGATCGCCGTGCGCCGGTCCCGGGGCGAGGTGAAGACGAGCTCGTAGTCGTCGCCGCCGGCGAGCACCTGGTCCTGGCTGGCGCCGGGAAACATCGGCAAACGCTCGTACTCGACCGCCGCGCCCAGCCGCGAGCGCTCGAGGATGTG
>DATKKT010000007.1:0-29793 GCA_035542795.1 Burkholderiales bacterium | reverse complement strand
CGGCCGAACGCATCGACGCCGCCGCCGGGCGCAAACGGGTTGACCATGGCGACCGGCTTGACCGGCCAGGATTGCGCCTGCGCGCAGACCGACAACGCGGCGACCAGCGCCGCGACGAGCACTCTGAACACCTTGTTATCTCCCTGGTTGCTTTTCGAACTTCGACTTGCGGTCGCGGATCATAGCACCGGCAAGTTCAGCGTCCTTCGAACCTGGGCTTCTGCTTTGCGAGGAACGCGGCGACGCCCTCGCGGAAATCCTCGGTGTCGAAGCAGGCGTAGCCTTCGTCGCGCTCCGCGTCGGTGAGCGGTCGCGGGTCGAGCAGCCGGCGCACGAACTTCTTGTGCCAGCGCGCGACCAGCGGCGCGCCCTCGGCGATGCGGCGCGCGGCGGCGTAGGCTTCCTCGACGACCTTGTCGTCGGCGACGACGCGGCTCACGAGGCCTTTCTCATAGGCTTCGCGCGCGTCCCAGATCCTTCCCTCCAGCAGCAGCTCGAGCGAAGCGGCCGGCCCGGCCACACGCATCATCGCCTGCAGCTCGTCGTAGGACTCGGTGAGGCCGAGATTCTTCACGGGCACGCCGAAACGCGCCGACTCGTTGCAGATGCGCAGGTCGCATTGCGAGGCGATCAGCAGCCCGCCGCCCACGCAGGCGCCCTGGATGAGCGCCACCGTCGGGTGGCGGCATTCGGCCACCGCGTGCATCCAGCCGATGCCGCCGCGGCTGTAGGCTTTCGCCTGCGCGGAGTTCGCGCGCTCGTTCTTGAATTCGGCGATATCGGCGCCGGCGGCGAAGGCCTTGTCCCCGTCGCCGCGCAGGACGATGCAGCGCAGCGCGTCGTCGGCGCCCAGCTTTCCCAATGCCTCGCCCAGCCGCGCCCACATCGCCTTGTCGAGCGCATTCATGCGCCCGGGGCTGGACAGCGTGAGGGTGGCGAGCGGCCCGTCGCGCGCCACGAGAACGGTGCCGCCGGCCATCGGTGCGCCTCAGGCCGCGCGCATCGCGGCCTGCGTAGCCGGGGCGCGGCGGCACTCGGCCAGATATTCCATGGCGGCGCGCACGCCTTCGCGCTTGATCGGCACGCTGGCGAGCTCCAGCCCCATCTCGCAGCCCGCGAGCGTGCCGAGCAGCATGAGGTCGTTGAAGTCGCCAAGGTGGCCGATGCGGAACACCTTGCCCGCGACTTTTCCTAGGCCCGTGCCGAGCGACAGGTCGAAGTTCTCGAGGATCAGCTTGCGCACGCGGTCGGCGTCGTGGCCGGCGGGCATCAGCACCGCGGTCAGCGAAGCGGAATACTCGGCAGGATTCTTCGCGAGCACCTCGAGGCCCCAGGCCCGGACCGCGCGGCGCGTCGCCTCGGCGTGGCGCCGGTGGCGCGCGAACACGTTCTCCAGGCCCTCCTCGTCGAGCAGCATCTTCAGCGCTTCGCGCAGGCCGTAGAGCAGGTTGGTCGCGGGCGTATAGGGGAAGTAGCCGTCCTTGTTGCTGGCGATCATCTCGCCCCAGTCCCAGAAGCTGCGCGGCAGCCTCGCCGACTTGGCGGCGGCGAGCGCCTTCGCCGACACCGCGTTGAACGAGAGGCCCGGCGGCAGCATGAGGCCCTTCTGCGAGCCGCCCACCGTGACGTCCACGCCCCACTCGTCGTGGCGGTAGTCGATCGAGGCGAGCGAGGAGATCGTGTCTACGAGGAACAGCGCCGGATGCTTCGCCGCGTCGATCGCCTTGCGCACCTCGGCGATGCGCGAGGTCACGCCGGTCGCGGTCTCGTTGTGCACCACGCACACGGCCCTGATCGCGTGCGCCTTGTCATCGCGCAGGCGCGCCTCGATCGCCTGCGAGTCGGTGCCGGTGCGCCAGTCGCCGGCGATGAACTCGGGCTCCAGGCCAAGGCGCTTCGCCATCTTCTGCCACAGCGTGGCGAAGTGGCCTGTCTCGTACATCAGCACCTTGTCGCCGGGGGAGAGCGTGTTGGCGAGCGCGGCTTCCCAGGCACCCGTGCCCGAGGCGGGATAGATAACCACGTGGCCCTGCGTCTGGAAAACCCGCTTCATGCCCTCCAGCACCTCCCGCCCGAGCCGGCCGAACTCGGGGCCCCGGTGGTCCATGGTCGGGAAATCGATCGCGCGAAGGACCCGGTCGGGGACGTTGGTGGGACCAGGAATCTGGAGAAAGTGGCGTCCGGCAAGACGTGTCATTCAGCTCTCCTTGGATCGCATGCAATCGTTTCTATTGTGCGCAACATAAGGGCTATCTGTTGCGAATTTCCAATATATTTTGTATTCTGCATACAAAATGGAGAAACCGCAAGATCCAACCCCGATCGTTCGCCGGCCGCTGCATGAAGAGGCGGCTGACCGGCTGCGCGACCTCATCGAACAGGGCAAGCTCGCGCCCGGCGTCAGGCTGAACGAGCGGGTGCTGACCTCCCAGTTGGGCGTATCCCGCACGCCCCTGCGCGAAGCCTTCAAGGTACTCGCCACCGAAGGACTGGTCGAGTTGCTGCCCAACCGTGGCGCAGCGGTCACGCAGCTGGATCCCGCCCGGCTGTCGGAGGCGCTCGTGGTGATGGGCGCGCTCGAAGCGCTCGCGGGCGAGCTCGCGTGCGCGAGCGCTACCGACGCGCAGCTCAACGAGATCCGCGCGCTGCACTATGAGATGCTCGCCTACCACGCGCGCGGCGATCTCGCCGGCTACTTCAAGTTCAACCAGGCGATTCACCTCAAGCTCGTGAAGTACTCCGGCAACGCAACGCTCTACACGCTCTACCGCCAGTTGAACGGCAACGTGCGCCGCGCGCGCTACATGGCCAACCTGTCCAAGGAGCGCTGGGACGCCGCGGTGCGCGAGCACGACGAGATCCTCGCCGCGCTCGGCGCGCGCGACGTGAAGCGCATTAGGGCGCTCCTTTCCGATCACCTCGCGCACAAGCTCGCGAGCGTGCTCGCAGCGTTGCCCACGCAAGAAAAAGCGGCATGAATGCTCCAGCATTTCCTGTGCGCGTCGTGGCGTCCAAGCCCGGCGACTCCGGGCTGGCGCGGCGCCTGCGCAGGGACGTGGACGGCGAGGTCCTTTTCGACGCCGCCTCGCGCGGGCGCTACTCCACCGACGCCTCGATCTACCAGATCGAGCCGATAGGCGTCGTCGTGCCGCGCACGCCGGAAGCCGCGCGCGCGGCGATCGCGATCGCCGCCGAGCAGGGCGTGCCGATCCTGCCGCGCGGCGCCGGCAGCTCGCAGTGCGGCCAGGCGGTCGGCGCCGCGCTCGTCGTCGACACGACGAAGCATCTGAGCCGCGTGCTCGAAGTGGATGCGGGCGCGCGTACCGCCCTCGTGCAGCCGGGCCTCGTGCTCGATGCGCTGAACGCCGACCTGCGCAAGCACAAGCTGTGGTTCCCGGTGGATGTCTCCACGAGCGCGCAGGCCACGCTCGGTGGCATGGCGGGCAACAATTCCTGCGGCTCGCGCTCGATCGCCTACGGCAACATGGTGCACAACGTCCTCGCCATCGACGCGGTGACCTCCGAGGGCGATCGCTGGCGTTTTGGCTCTTTGAACGAAAAATCTTCCAACAAGAAATTCGAAGAGCTGCGGCTGAAGCTCCAGGGCCTGTACGAACGAGAAAGACAGGAAATCGAGGCGCGCTTTCCGAAAGTGCTGCGCAAGGTGGCGGGCTACAACCTCGATCACCTCGGGCCGCCGCACGCCAACGCCGCGCACCTGCTCGTGGGCTCGGAGGGGACGCTCGCGTTCTCGGAGCAGCTGCTGCTCAAGCTCTCGCCGCTGCCGTCGGCGCGCGCGCTCGGCGTCGTGCACTTCCCGAAGTTCTTCACGGCGATGGACCTCACGCGGCACATCGTCAAGCTCGGCCCCTCGGCGGTGGAGCTCGTGGACCGCACGATGATCGACCTCGCGCGCGCGATCGGCGCCTTCCGCAGGACGGTGGACGCCTTCCTCAAGGGTGAGCCCGACGCGATCCTCCTGGTCGAGTTCTCGGGAGACGACGCTTCCCTGCAACGTTCTAAGCTGGGAGAGCTCGTGCAACTCATGGGCGATCTCGGCCTGCCGGGCAGCGTGGTCGAGGTCACCGACGCGCAGCTGCAGAAGGCGATCTGGGAGGTGCGCAAGGCAGGGCTCAACATCATGATGTCGATGAAGGGCGACGGCAAGCCGGTGTCGTTCATCGAGGATTGCGCGGTGCCGCTCGAGCACCTGGCGGAATATACCGACCGGCTCACGCGCGTATTCAAGAAGCATGGCACGCGCGGCACCTGGTACGCGCACGCCTCGGTTGGCACGCTGCACGTGCGGCCGGTTCTCGACATGCGCCGCGACGGCGCCGAGAAAATGCGCGCCATCGCGGAGGAGGCCTGCGCGATGGTGAAGGAATACAAGGGCGCGTACTCGGGCGAGCACGGCGACGGCCTGGTGCGCTCCGAGTGGATCGCGCCCTTCTTCGGGCCGCGCCTCACCGCGGCGCTCGGCGAGATCAAGTCCTGGCTTGATCCGAAGGGCCTGATGAACCCGGGCAAGATCGTCGCGCCGCCGAGGATGGACGACAAGTCGCTGTTCCGCTTCAAGCCGGGCTACGCGACGCGGCCGCCCGCGCCCACGGCGCTCGACTGGACCGAATGGGGCGGCTTCGACAAGGCTGTCGAGATGTGCAACAACAATGGGCACTGCCGCAAGTTCGACGCGGGCACGATGTGCCCTTCCTTTCGCGCCACGCGCGAAGAGGCGCACCTGACGCGCGGCCGCGCCAACACGCTGCGACTGGCACTCTCCGGACAGCTGGAAGGGGATGCCGACGCGCAGGTGAAAGAGGCGCTCGATCTGTGCGTGTCCTGCAAGGGCTGCCGCAGCGAATGCCCTACCGGCGTGGACATGGCGCGCATGAAGATCGAGTTCCTCGCTCACTGGCGCAAGCGCCATTCGCCCACGCTGCGCGAGCGCGCGATCGCCTGGCTGCCGCGCTACGCCCCGCTCGCCGCCGCCGTGGCGCCGCTCGCAAACCTGGTGATGCGCGCGGGCGCGCGGCTCACCGGGTTCACTTCGCGCCGGCCGCTGCCCGCATGGCGGCGCGATTATTTCAGCGATCGCGCCTGGCCGAAGAAGGGCGAGAGCGAGGTCGTGCTGTTTGCCGATACCTTCAACCGCTATTTCGAGCCGGACAACGTGCGCGCGGCGATCCGCGTGCTGCAGGCCGCGCGCTACCGCGTGCACATCGCGCACCCGCGCGGCAGCGAGCGGCCGCTGTGCTGCGGCCGCACCTTTCTCGCCGCAGGCCTGGTCGAAGAGGCGCGCGCGGAAGCGAGGCGCATGCTCGATGCGCTCGAGCCCTGGCTCGCGCACGAGCTGCCGATCATCGGCCTGGAGCCCTCGTGCCTGTTCACGCTGCGCGACGAATACCGCGTGCTGCTGCCCGGCGCGGAAAAGCTCGCGCGGCAGGCGGTGCTCCTCGAGGAGTTCCTCACCGCCGAGTCCGACGCTGGGCGGCTCGACCTGAAGCTCAAGCCCATCGGCAGCCAGGCGCTGCTGCACGGCCATTGCCACCAGAAGTCCTTCGGCGCCATGGGCGCAGTGGGACGTACGCTACGCCTGATACCCGGGCTCGAGGTGGAGATCGTGGAGTCGTCCTGCTGCGGCATGGCGGGCAGCTTTGGCTACGAAGAAGAGCACTACGACGTGTCGATGAAGATGGCCGAGGCGAGCCTGCTGCCCGCGGTGCGCGCCGCCGGCGCCGGGACGCTCGTCGTCGCCGACGGCACGAGCTGCCGGCACCAGATCGAGCACGGCGCGCAGCGCCCGGCGCTGCACGTGGCGCGCGTGCTCGAACAAGCGCTCGCCTAGCGAGCGCTTCCTGCGCGGGCGCCCGCCTAGCGCGTCGCGAGCGCCGACATCACGATCGAGACCGTCACCACCGAGAGCGCGGTAGAGAGCACCGCGCTGCACGAAGTCTCGACTTCGATGAGCTTGTAGCGCTGCGCGAGCACGAACGCGGTCGCGCCGAGCGGCAGGCTCGCGCCGACCACCGCGACCTTCGCCCAGAGAGGATCGACCGCGAGCGCGCCGTAGAACACGGCGGCGGCGATGAGCGGGTGCACGACGAGCTTGACCGCGACGCCCGGCCAGGCCGCGGCCATGCCCTCGCGCACGGACTGGCGCGATACGAAAAGGCCGAGCGCGAACAGTGCGCCCGGCCCTGCGGCGGCCGCGAGCAGGTCTACGAAGCGCATCACCGGCGCGGGCAATGCGATTCGGGCCGCGACCAGCGCGATCGCGAGGGCGATCGGCCAGATCAGCGGGCTGCGCGCCGTGCTGGCGAGCGCGAGCGCGATGCCCTTGGCGTGATTCGCGTGCTGGCGGTCGAAGAGCTCCAGCAGCGTGAGGCTCGCCGCGAACAGCATGACATTAGTGGCGACGGTCGCCATCGCCGCGGGCAGCGCCGCCTCGGCGCCGTAGGCCACGGTGACCAGGGGAATGCCGAGGTAGCCCGTGTTGCTGAAGGAGGCGTTCATCGCCCGCTGCGTGTGCTCCTGCGGCGTGCCGCCGGAAAGCCAGGCAGAGAGCACGAAGCCGCACGCCGCGCTGGCGAGCGTGACGAAGACGACCCCGCCGAGGAAGGGCAGGTCGAGGATCTGCTCGAGCGAGCCGCGCGCGACGGCGGCGAAAAGCATTGCCGGCAGCGCGAAGTAGTAGACGAACTGGTTGAGCGCGTCGCTCGACTCGGCGCCGACCAGCCGCGTCCGGCCCGCGATCCACCCGCACAGCACGAGACCGAATACAGGGATTACCGCCGAGACGATCGCATCCACAGCACGAGGCCGGCGACGACCATCGGCAGCGAGAGCCACTGCCCCATGGTCATGTCGAACATGAGGTAACCGAGGAAGGCGTCGGGCTCGCGCGCGAACTCGCCCGCGAAGCGCGCGGCGCCGTATCCCACGAGGAACAGCGCCGAGACCTGCATGCGCGGCCGCGGCCTGGAGGAGAACCACCACAGCAGCGCGAACAGCGCGAAGCCCTCGAGCGCCATCTCGTACAGCTGCGAGGGATGCCGCGGCAGGTCCCCCGCGCCGCGGAACACCATGCCCCAGGGCAGGTCCGTGACGCGGCCCCAGAGCTCGCCGTTGATGAAATTGGCGAAGCGGCCCGCGGCGAGGCCGATCGGCACGAGAGGGGCGACGTAGTCCATCAGGTCCCACCAGTTGACGCGCTGCCGCCAGGCGAAGAAGCCCACCGCGAACAGCACGCCGAGGAAGCCGCCGTGGAACGACATGCCGCCGTGCCAGATGGCGAAGACCTCGAGCGGATGCGCAAAATAGTAGGCGGGCTTGTAGAACAGCACGTAGCCCAGGCGGCCGCCGAGGATTACGCCGAGCACGATGTGAAACAGCAGGTCGTCGAACTGCGCACGCGTGATGGGCGCGAGGCCCCTGGCGATGCGCTTGGTGCCGAGCCAGAAGCCGCCGGCGAAGCCCGCCAGGTACATCAGCCCGTACCAGCGCACCGCGAGCGGCCCCAGCGAAAAGGCCACGGGATCGAAGTTCGGGTGGTGCAGCACGGTAGAATCGAATTCTAACTTCCGAGGAGCAGCAGCATGGCCGACAACCGCAGAAGCCGGCTGATCACCCAAGGGCCGGCCCGCTCGCCGAACCGCGCGATGCTGCGCGCCGTAGGCTTCAAGGACGGCGACTTCGACAAGCCGATCGTCGGCGTGGCGAACGGCCACTCCACGATGAATCCCTGCAACGCCGGCATCCAGCCGCTCGTCGACAGCGCGATGGCCGCGCTCGAGGCTGCGGGCGCCAAGCCGCAGGTGTTCGGTTTTCCCACCGTCACAGACGGAATCGGCATGGGCACCGAGGCGATGAAGTATTCGCTGGTGTCGCGCGAAGTCATTGCGGACGCCATCGAGACCTCGGTCAATGGCCAGGCGATGGACGGCGCGCTGGTCGTGGGCGGCTGCGACAAGAACATGCCCGGCGGCATGATGGCGATCGCGCGCATGAACGTGCCGGGCATCTTCGTTTACGCCGGCACCATCAAGCCGGGCAAGTGGAAGGGCGTGGACCTCACCATCGTCTCCGCGTTCGAAGCGGTGGGCGCGTACAGCGCCGGCAAATTGAGCGAAGAGGATTTCATCGGCATCGAGAAGAATGCCTGTCCGTCGGTTGGCGCGTGCGGCGGACAGTACACCGCCAATACGATGTCGTCCTCGTTCGAAGCGCTGGGCATGAGCCTGCTGGGCTCTTCGCAGATGGCATCACCGGATCGAGAGAAAGCGGACTCGTCGGCAGAGTCCGCGAGAGTACTGGTTGAAGCGATCCGGAAAAACCTCAAGCCGCGCGACATCATCACGCGCAAGTCGATCGAGAACGCGATCGCGCTGGTGATGGCCACCGGCGGCTCGACCAACGCGGTGCTGCATTACCTCGCGATCGCCGCGGCGGCGGGCGTGAGATGGACCATCGACGACTTCGAGCGCGTGCGCCGCAAGGTGCCGGTGCTGTGCGACCTGAAGCCCTCGGGCAAGTACGTCGCGGTGGACTTCCATCGTGCCGGCGGCGTGCCGCAGGTGCTGAAGATCCTGCTCGAAAACGGAAGGCTGCATGGCGACTGCATGACTATCCACGGCCGTACCATTGCCGAGATGCTGCAGAACGTGCCCGCCGAGCCGCGGCGCGACCAGGACGTGATCCATGCCTGGTCGAAGCCGCTCTACCCACAGGGACACCTCGCTATCCTGCGCGGCAATCTTGCTCCCGAGGGCTGCGTGGCGAAGATTACCGGACTGAAGAACCCGGCGATCACGGGCCCCGCGCGCGTGTTCGACTCCGAGCCCGCCGCGATGAAGGCGATCCTCGCCAAGCGCATCAAGCCCGGCGACGTGGTCGTGATTCGCTACGAGGGGCCGAAAGGCGGCCCGGGCATGCAGGAGATGCTCGCGCCGACCTCGGCGCTGATCGGCCAGGGCCTCGGCGAGTCGGTGGGCCTGCTCACCGACGGGCGCTTCTCGGGCGGCACCTGGGGAATGGTGGTCGGGCACGTGGCGCCGGAGGCCTACGTCGGCGGCACCATCGCGCTGGTGAGGAACGGCGACTCGATCACCATCGACGCGAAGAAGCAGCTCATCCAGCTCAACGTGCCGGCGAAGGAGCTCGCCGCGCGCCGCAGGAAGTGGAGGGCGCCGAAGCCGCGCTATACGAAGGGGCTGATGGCGAAGTACCTGCGCCTTGTCAGCACGGCCTCGAAAGGCGCGATCACCGACTCAGAAGCTTGATCCGGGCTGGCTGAGGAACTCCAGCTCTTCGGGCGTGCTCTCGCGTCCGAGCACGGCGTTGCGGTGGGGAAAGCGGCCGAAGCGCTCGATGATTTCGCGATGGCGCACGGCGTATCGGTAGGTCTCCTCGCCCAGTGGCCGCATGAGCTCGCAGCTGCGATTCTGGTCCTCGAGCGATTCGCTGTGCTCGAACGGCAGGTAGGCGAAGGTGCGCTCATCGATTGAAAAATTCCTGTCCCAGCCGCGCGCGACGATCGTGCACCCCGCCTCGAGCGCGAGCGCATCAGCCGCGAAGGCGCGCGCCGTTCCGCGGAACATGTTGCGCGGGAACTGGTCGAGCGCGATCACCAGCGCGAGGCAACTGCCCGGCGCCTGCTTCCAGCCGGCGAGCTCGCCCGCAGCGGCGCGCTCGTAGAGCGGCAGGAAGCGCGAGCGGATGTCGGCGTCGAACTGCGGGTCCTTGCCGAACCAGGTCTTGGCGTCGCGACCGAACCAAAATTCGAGGACTTCGCCGGGCGGCATGCCCCCATGATGCCTGTCAACCGATCGCGCGGCCGCGCGTTTTAGGCCGGACTGAGGTAGCATGCGAACCTTTCAACCGACGGGAAGCCCATGAAATCACTGATTCTTTCTGCAGCGGCGCTCGCGCTGAGCGCGGCTCTTCCGGCGCACGCGGACGAAGCCCTTGCCAAGAAGCACCTTTGCACGACCTGCCACGTGATCAAGGGCCCGAAGACCATCGGCCCGGCCTATGCCGACGTGGCGAAGAAATACGCCGGCCAGAAAGACGCCGAGGCGAAGCTGATCGAGAAGGTGAAGAAGGGCGGCCAGGGCGTTTGGGGCCAGGTGCCGATGCCGCCGAACTCCGCCGTTCCCGACGCCGACATCAAGGCGCTCGTGAAGTGGGTGCTCTCGATCAAGTAACGCAATAGCAGGCGGCGCAGCGCCGAAGAAAGGGGCCGGAACGACCGGCCCCTTTTTGTTGCTGCGGTATCATTGGCGCGCCGTTTTCCCAGGGAGATTCCATGGACAAGTCCAAGCTTGCACTGAGCCTGCTCGCCGTCGCCGTCGGCCTGATCGGCTGCGGCGAAGAGAAGAAGCCACCCAAGCAGGAAACGCAGACACAGGCAGCGCCGCCACCCCCTCCCACGATCGAGATCAAGATCGGCCACGTCGCGCCGCTTACTGGCGGCATCGCGCACCTGGGCAAGGACAACGAGAACGGCGCGCGCCTTGCGATCGAGGAGGCGAACGCGGCCAAGATCAAGTTCGACGGCAAGGAAGCGAAGTTCACGCTCGTCGCCGAGGACGACCAGGCGGATCCGAAGGTCGGCACCACGGTCGCGCAGAAGCTCGTAGACGCAAAGGTGGCGGGCGTCGTCGGGCACCTCAATTCGGGCACGACGATCCCCGCCTCCGCGATCTACAACGCCGCGGGGATCCCGATGATTTCCGGCTCGGCGACCAATCCGAAGCTCACCGAGCAGGGCTTCAAGGTCACGTTCCGCGTCGTCGGCCGCGACGACCAGCAGGGCCCGGCGATCGCCAGCTACCTCGCGGCGACCAAGAAGCCGAAGCTCGTGGCGGTGATCGACGACGCCACGGCCTACGGCGAAGGCATCGCCAACGAGGTCGAGAAGACGCTGAAGGAGGCGAAGATCAAGGTGCTGCCGCGCGAGAAGGGCACCGACAAGACGACCGACTGGAAGGCGGTGCTCACCAAGCTCAAGGGCAAGCACGCCGACGCAGTGTTCTACGGCGGCATGGACGCGACCGGCGGGCCGCTGCTCAAGCAGGGCCGCGAGCTCGGCATGAAGGCGGTGTTCACCTTCGGCGACGGCGCCTGCACCGACAAGATGGTCGAGCTCGCGGGGGCGTCGGCCGAAGGCCTGCTGTGCTCGCAGGCCGGCATCCCGCCGCAGGCGGCCGACAAGAAGTTCCTCGAGGACTACAAGAAGAAGTTCAACGTCGACCCGATCCTGTACGCGCCGTTCACCTACGACGCGGCGAACCTGCTCATCGAGGCGATGAAAAAGGCGAACTCGGCCGATCCGGCCAAGTATCTTCCCGAGCTCGCGAAGATCGACTACAAGGGCGCCACCGGCAAGATCGCCTTCGACGCGAAGGGCGACCGCAAGGACGCCGAGATGACGATCTTCTCGATTAAGGACGGCAAGCTCGGTCCGATCGCCATCATCAAGGGCGGACAGACGATCGCGTACGAGGACTTCATCAAGGCGTCGGCGCCCGCGCCCGCGGCCGAGGCGCCCAAGGCCGAGCCCGCGAAGGAGGCACCCAAGGAGGAAGCCAAGAAGTAGCCCCGCGCTCGAGGGCGAAAAGGACGGCACCTTCGGGTGCCGTTTTTTTTGCTAGGCTCGGGCCGCCGTGGACATCTTCGTTCAGCAGCTGGTGAACGGCCTGACGCTCGGCGCCGTGTACGCGATCGTCGCGCTCGGCTACACCATGGTCTACGGCATCATCCAGCTCATCAACTTCGCGCACGGCGAAGTAGTGATGATCGGCGCGATGGTCGCCTTCACGGTGATCAACGCGCTCGCGGCGGCGGGCCTGCCGCCGTTCGTGGTGGTGCTCGCAGGCACGGCCTGCGCGATTCCCGTGTGCATGCTCGTCGCCTACGCGGTGGAGCGGCTCGCCTACCGCCCCTTGCGCGGCGCGCCGCGCCTTGCCCCGCTGATCACGGCGATCGGCGTCTCGATCATCCTGCAGCACCTGGCGATGCTGGTCTGGAGCCGCAACGTGCTCGCCTTCCCGCAGATCATTCCCCTCGTCACCTACGGCTTTCTCGGCGCGACGATCACCGGCGTGCAGATCGCGATCGTCGGCCTGTGCTTCGCGATGATGGCGGCGCTCGCGCTGCTCGTGTACCGCACGCGCCTGGGCACCGCGATGCGCGCCACGGCGCAGAACCCGCAGGTCGCGAAGCTCATGGGCGTGGACGTGAACCGCGTGATCGCCGCGACCTTCGTGATCGGCGCGGCGCTCGCCGCGGTGGCCGGCGTCATGGTCGGCACCTACTACGGCGTGGCGCAGTACACGATGGGCTCGGTGCTGGGGCTGAAGGCGTTTGCCGCCGCGGTGCTGGGCGGCATCGGCAACATCCCCGGCGCCATGCTGGGCGGGCTGCTGCTCGGGGTCGTGGAGGCGCTCGGCGCGGGGTACATCGGCGATCTCACCGACCTGTGCCGCTACGGTCTCGGGCCCGGGGACAGCTGCGCCGACGGCGGCCATTTCGTGCTGTTCGGGTCGAACTACCAGGACGTGTTCGCGTTCGTGGTGCTGATCCTCGTGCTCGTGTTCCGGCCCTCGGGGCTGCTCGGCGAGCGGGTCGGGGACCGCGCATGAAGCGCTCCGGGGAGCGCGGCGCGTGAAGCCCGGCCGCCGGGTCTGGGCCGGCGTAGTGCTCGTCGCCGTCGCCCTGCTCGTGCTGCCCTTCGCGCTCTCGCAGGCGGGCACCGCCTGGGTGCGCATCGCCGACCTCGCCCTGCTCTACGTGCTGCTCGCGCTGGGCCTCAACATCGTCGTCGGCTTCGCCGGGCTGCTCGATCTCGGCTACATCGCCTTCTACGCGGTCGGCGCGTACGTCTACGCGCTGCTCGCCAGCCCGCAGTTCGGGCTGCACCTGCCGTTCTGGGCGATCCTGCCGATCGGCGCGGCGTTCGCGGCGCTGTTCGGCGTGCTGCTCGGGGCGCCGACGCTGAAGCTGCGCGGCGACTACCTCGCGATCGTCACGCTCGGCTTCGGCGAGATCGTGCGCATTTTCCTCAACAACCTGTCGCAGCCGGTGAACATCACGCGCGGCCCGCAGGGCATCGCCGGCATCGATCCGGTGCGCATCGGCGGGATCGACTTCTCCAGGACCGACCGCCTGATGGGGATGGCGTTCAGCGGGCCGATGAAGTACTACTATTTGCTGCTCGCGCTGCTGCTCGCGATCGTGGTGATCAACGTGCGGCTGCAGAATTCGCGCATCGGCCGGGCCTGGGAGGCGATCCGCGAGGACGAGATCGCGGCGCGCGCGATGGGCATCGACACCACCTCGATCAAGCTGCTGGCGTTCGCGCTCGGCGCTTCCTTCGGCGGCGTGGCGGGCGGCATGTTCGCCGCGATCCAGGGCTTCATCTCGCCCGAGAGCTTCGTGCTCGTCGAATCGGTGATGGTGGTGTCGATGGTGGTGCTCGGCGGCATGGGCAACATCCCCGGCGTGATCCTCGGCGCCGTGCTGCTCGCCTTCGTTCCGGAGCTGCTGCGCTGGACCGTGGAGCCGGCGCAGAACGCGCTCTTCGGCCGCGTGCTCGTCGAGCCCGAGGTGATCCGCATGCTGATCTTCGGCTTCGCGCTGGTGCTGGTGATGCTGTTCCGCCCGGCGGGCCTGCTGCCCTCGGCAGTGCGCAAGCGCGAGCTCACGCACCATGAGTGAGCTGCTCAGGGCGGCCGGCGTGAGCAAGCGCTTCGGCGGCGTGCTCGCGCTCTCGAGCGTCTCGTTCGCCATCGCGCGAGGCGAGATCTACGGCCTGATCGGGCCCAACGGCGCCGGCAAGACCACGCTGTTCAACCTGCTCACCGGCATTTACGCGCCGGACGAAGGGCTTTTCACCTTGAATGGAAAAAACATCACCGGCGTGAAGCCTGATCGTGCTGCGCTTGCGGGCATCGCGCGCACCTTCCAGAACATCCGGCTGTTCGGCAGCCTGTCGGCGCTCGAGAACGTGATGATCGGCCGGCACGTGCGAACGCACGCGGGAGTCCTCGGCGCGGTACTCAGGAACAGAAAGACCATCGCAGAGGAAGTCGGCATCGAGAGGCGCGCGCTGCAGCTTCTCGACTACGTCGGCATTCGCGCGCGCGCCAATGACGCGGCGGGCAGCCTGCCGTACGGCGACCAGCGGCGCCTGGAGATTGCGCGCGCGCTCGCCACCGACCCGAAGCTCCTCGCGCTCGACGAGCCGGCCGCGGGCATGAACGCCGCCGAGACGCGCGCCCTGCGCGCGCTGCTCGAGCGCATCCGCGCCGACGGCGTCACGATCCTGCTCATCGAGCACGACATGCGGCTCGTCATGAACGTGTGCGACCGCGTGCTGGTGCTCGATTACGGCGAGAAGATCGCCGAGGGTCCGCCGGCCGAGGTGCAGCGCGACGCGCGGGTGGTCGAAGCCTATCTCGGCGGCGCGCCCGGCGGAGACGCCGATGCTGCTTGAGGCGCGCGGCCTGGAGGTGGGCTACGGCGGCATCCGCGCCGTGAAAGGCATCGACCTTCAAGTCGGCGAAGGCGAGCTCGTCTCGCTCATCGGCGCCAACGGCGCCGGAAAGAGCTCCACGCTGCGCGCGATCTGCGGTCTGCTGCCGGCGCGCGCGGGCCGGGTTCTCTATGCGGGCGAAGACGTCGCGCGCCTGCAGACGCACGAGCTGCCGCGCCGCGGGCTGGTGATGGTGCCCGAGGGCCGCGGCATATTCGCGCAGCTCACCGTGGCGGAAAACCTCGCCATGGGCGCCTTTACGCGCAGCGACCGCGAGGTGGCGATCGACCTCGAGCGCCAGTTCGAGACCTTTCCGCGCCTGAAAGAGCGCCGCACGCAGGTGGCGGGCACGCTCTCCGGCGGCGAGCAGCAGATGCTCGCGATCGCGCGCGCGCTGATGGCGCGACCCAGGCTGCTGCTGCTCGACGAGCCCTCGATGGGGCTCGCGCCGCGGCTGGTGGCGAAGATCTTCGAGATCGTGCGCGAGATCGCCGCGCGCGGCGTGACGATCCTGCTCGTCGAGCAGAACGCGCGCCTCGCTCTGGAGGTCGCGCAGCGCGGCTACGTCATGGAATCGGGCGCGATCGGCCTTGCGGGCGAAGCGCGCTCGCTGCTCGAGAATCCGCGCGTGCGCGAGGCCTATCTCGGCGAGTCCGGCTAGGCGGGGGCGAGGTCCGCCTGCGTGGTGAAGCTGTCGGCGTAGAACTCGTCTTCCGGCAGCTTGCAGGTTGCGGTGAAATCCCTGCGCGCCGCATCGACCATCACGGGCACGCCGCAGGCGTAGACCTGGTAGCCGGAGAGGTCCGGGAAGTCCTGCATTACCGCGCGGTGCACGAACCCGGTGCGGCCGCGCCAGGCGTCCTCGGGCAGCGCGTCCGAGATCACCGGCACGTATTTGAAGTTTGCGTGCTCCGCGGCCCATTGCTCGCAAAGCGCGTTCAGGTACAGGTCCTTCGGCCTTCGCCCGCCCCAGTAAAGCGTCGCCGGGCGCGCGATGCCCTTGTGGAACATGTGCTCGATCACGGCCTTGATCGGCGCGAAGCCCGTGCCGGAGGCGACGAAGACGATCGGCTTGTCCGACTCTTCGCGCAGGAAGAACGTGCCGAACGGACCCTCGCAGCGCAGGATGTCGCGCTCCTTCATCTTGGTGAACACGTGGTCGGTGAACTGGCCGCCGGCGACGTGCCGCACATGCAGCTCGATGAGCTCGGCCGCGTGCGGCGGCGTGGCCATCGAGAAGCTGCGCCGGCTGCCGTCCTTCAGCAGGAAGTCGAGGTACTGGCCCGCGAGGTAGACGAGCTTCTCGTTGGCCGGCAGCTTGAGCCGCAGCAGCATGGCGTCGTCCGAGAGGCGCTGCATCTGCTGCACGCGGCAGGGCAGCTTCTTCACCTGGATGTCCTTGGCCGCGCCGATGGTGCGCGCCTCCAGCACGAGGTCCCCGTGCGGCTTCGCCTGACAGACAAGGACCTTGCCCTGCGCCTTCTCCGCGTCGGTCAGCGTCTTCGGCTGGTAGACGCCGTAATCCACGCTGCCCGAGAGGATCCTGCACTTGCACGTGCCGCAGGCGCCGTTCTGGCAGCCGTAGGGCAGCACGAAGCCCTGGCGCAGGGCCGCCGCAAGCACGGTTTCGCCCGGCTCGACCTGGAACTGGTGACCGCTGGGCTGCAGGGTGACGGTATGCATCTCGCTACAATGGTGCCGATGAAACGCCTGTTGATCGCCGGTTACGGCGACATTGCGCGCCGCGCCCGACCCTTGCTCGAATCCCGCTTCGAGTGCCGCCTGCTCACGCGCGCGCAAGGCATGGATCTGGATCGGCCCGCGAGCCTTGCCGCGCTCGCGCCCGCCGACGCAGTTCTTCATTGCGCGCCGCCGCCCGCGACAGGCGCTGCCGATACCCGCACGGTGAACCTGCTGGCTGCGCTCGAAAGCACGCGGATTCTACCAACCCGCTTCGTCTACATCAGCACGAGCGGCGTGTACGGCGATTGCGCTGGCGCGCTCGTAGACGAGACACGCGCGATTAACCCGCGCAGCGAACGCGGGAAACGCCGCGCCGACGCCGAAGCGCGGCTTGCACTATGGTGCAGCGCGCGCGGCATCGCGCTCGTCGTGCTGCGCGCGCCCGGCATCTACGCCGCGGACCGGCTGCCGGTAGAGCGCCTGCGCGCCGGAACACCCGTGCTGCACGACGCGGACGACGTCTACACGAACCACATCCACGCCGAGGACCTCGCGGCGATCTGCGTGCGCGCGCTCGAGCCCGAAGCGCCGGCCGGCATCTACAACGCCTCGGACGATTCGCAGCTGAAGATGGGCGAGTGGTTCGATCTCCTCGCCGACACGCTGGGCCTGCCGCGCCCGCCGCGCATCGCGCGCGCCGAGGCGGCGAGCCGCGTGCCGCCCGCGTTGCTGTCGTTCATGAGCGAATCGCGGCGGCTGGACAACACGCTACTGAAACGGACTCTCGGCATACGCCTGCGCTATCCCACGGTGAAGGAAGGGCTGAAGCATGCGCACGCTGCTCGTGCTCACGAACCTGCCTGACCGCGAGGCGGCGCAGAAGCTGGCCGACGCGCTCGTCGCCCAGCGGCTCGCCGCCTGCGTGAGCATCCTCGCGCCCTGCCTGTCAGTTTACCGGTGGAAGAACGACCTACAGCACGATGAGGAGCATCCGGTGCTGATCAAGACTACGGCGGAGCGCTACGGGGCGCTGGAGGCGGCGATCCGCGCGGCGCACCCCTACGAGCTGCCCGAGATCATCGCAGTCCCGGTCGAGCAGGGGCTGCCCGCCTACCTCGACTGGGTGGCGTCCGAAACCGGGGAGCGCCGATGATCCGCGCGCTGCTGCTGGCGCTGCTGTGCTTCGCAGGCGGTGCGCACGCCGTGAATCCGGCGGAGCTGCTCGAGCCCGAGAAGGCGTTCCGGATGTCGACGCGCGCTCTCGATGCGAACACCGTGGAAGTGCGCTTCGACATCGCCGAGGGCTATTACATGTACCGCGAGCGCTTCCGCTTCGCGCTCGCGCCGGGCTCGACGGCGCGGCTCGGCGCGCCGCAGTTCCCGCCGGGCACGCGCAAGAAGGACGAGTTCTTCGGCGAAGTGGAGATCTACCGCAAGCAGGTCGCGATCCGGCTGCCGGTCGAAGGCGCGGCCGCGCCGCTCGAGCTCACGATCACCTCGCAGGGCTGCGCCGACGTCGGCGTCTGCTACGTGCCGATGGACAGCAAGGCGACGGTGCAGCTCGCGGCGTTCGAGCCGCCGCCCGCGGGCGCGCCCGTGGCGCCGTCTCCCGAGTTCACGCTGCAGGTGAGCGACTTCGAGGTGGTGCGCCTGTTCCAGTCGGGCGGCCCGCTGCTCGTGCTCGGCAGCTTTCTCGGCTTCGGTTTGCTGCTCGCCTTCACCCCCTGCATGCTGCCGATGATTCCCATCCTCTCGGGCATCATCGTCGGCGAGGGCCGCGAGCTCGGCAAGCTGCGCGCGCTGCTGCTGTCGCTCGCCTACGTGCTCGGCATGGCGGTGACCTACGCCGTGGCCGGCGTGATCGCCGCCTGGTCGGGCACGCTGCTCGCCGCGGCGCTGCAGAATGCCTGGGTGCTCGGCGCCTTCGCGCTGGTGTTCGTCGCGCTCTCGCTGTCGATGTTCGGCTTCTACGATCTGCAGCTGCCGGGCTTCCTGCATCACCGCCTGCACGCCGCGCACGGGCGGCTGCGCGGCGGGCGCATCGTCTCGGTCGCCGCGATGGGCGCTCTCTCGGCGGTCATCGTCAGCCCCTGCGTAGCGGCGCCGCTCGCCGGCGCGCTGCTGTACATCGGCCAGACGCGCGACGTCGCGCTCGGCGGATCGGCGCTCTTCTCGATGGCGCTCGGCATGGGCATTCCGCTGATGGTGATCGGCGTCTCGGAAGGCGCGCTGCTGCCGCGCTCGGGGCCCTGGATGCTGCGCGTCAAGCAGGTGTTCGGCGTGCTGCTGCTCGCGGTGGCGGTCTGGATCGTCTGGCCCGTGCTGCAGCCCGCGAAGGGCGGCACGCCCTTCGCGCGCGTGAATTCGGTCGCCGAGCTCGAGCAGAAGCTGCAATCGGCCGGCCGGCCGGCGATGCTCGACTTCTATGCCGACTGGTGCGTCAGCTGCAAGGAGATGGAGGCGTTCACCTTCAGCGATGCGCGCGTCAAGGCGCGCTTCGAGCGCATGCTGCTCCTGCAGGCCGACGTCACCGCGAACACCGACGAGCACAAGGCCCTGCTCAAGCGCTTCCACCTGTTCGGGCCGCCGGGCATCGTGTTCTTCGACGCGCAGGGACGCGAGCTCGAAGGCCTGCGCGTGATCGGCTTTCAGAATGCCGAGCGCTTCCTGAAGACGCTGGATCTGGCCGACGCGCCCTGATGCTGCGGCACCTCGTCGGCCTGGATCACGCGGTGATCCTCGTGCGCGATCTCGAGCGCGCGCGCGACACGTACGAGCGCCTCGGGTTTTCGCTCACGCCGCTCGGGCGGCACTCGCTCGGATCGCGCAACCACTGCATCATGTTCGGGCGCGACTACCTGGAGCTCATGGCGCTGCCGGCCTCGCCGCCGCCCGCGCTGCGGCGCTTCGCCGAGCGCCTGGCGCGCGGCGAGGGCGTCGGCGCGCTCGCGCTCGCGACCGACGACGCGGCCGCCGCCCACGCCGAGCTCGTGCGCGCCGGCATTGCCGCCGAGGCGCCGCTCGCGCTGTCGCGCCCGGTCGAGGGCCTGGGCGAGGCGCGCTTCACGCTCGTGCAGCTGCCGCCCGAAGCCACGCCGGGATTGCACACGTTCGTCTGCCAGCATCACACGCGCGAGCTGGTGTGGCGCCCCGAGTACCAGCGCCACGCGCTCGGTGCGCTGGCGATCGATGCGGTGGCCGTCGCCGCGCCCGATCCGCAGAGGTACGGCGCGCTCCTGGGCAGGCTGCCCGTCGAGATCCTGCAGGCGCCCGTGGCCGCGGTGACGGCGCTGCGCATCCGAGTTGCCGACCGTGCGCAGGCCGCGAGCGCCCTGCGCCGCGGCGGCTTCTCGCCCGCGGCGCTCGCCGACGGCAGCCTCGTGATTCCCGCCGGCGAAGCGCACGGCGTGGCGCTCAGCTTCCGCTAGCGCCTGAGCTGCGCGGCCGCTTCGAGCGCGAAGTAGGTGAGGATGCCGTCGGCGCCGGCGCGCTTGAACGCCGTGAGCGATTCCATCACGCAGGACTCGGGCAGCCAGCCGTTGGCGATCGCCGCGCGCAGCATCGAGTACTCGCCGGAGACCTGATAGACGAACGTCGGCGCCTTGAACTCGTCTTTCACGCGCCGCAGGATGTCGAGGTAGGGCAGCCCGGGCTTGACCATCACCATGTCGGCGCCCTCGGCAAGATCGAGCCCCACTTCCCAGAGCGCCTCGTCGGAATTGGCCGGATCCATCTGGTAGGTCTTCTTGTCGCCCTTGCCGAGGTTCTTCGCCGAGCCGACCGCGTCGCGGAACGGCCCGTAGAAGCCCGAGGCGTACTTCGCCGAGTACGCCATGATCTTGGTGTGGATGTGGCCCGCCTTCTCGAGCGCCTGGCGGATGCGGCCGATGCGCCCGTCCATCATGTCCGAGGGCGCGACGATGTCCACGCCCGCCGCCGCCTGCGCGAGCGCCTGCTTCTCCAGGATCGCGAGCGTGACGTCGTTGAGGATGTAGCCCGTCTTGTCGATCACGCCGTCCTGTCCATGCGAGGTGTAGGGGTCGAGCGCGACGTCGGTCATCACGCCGAGCTCCGGAAAGCGCTTCTTCAGCGCGGCGACCGCGCGCGGGATCAGGCCTTTCGGGTTATAGGCCTCGCGACCGTCCAGCGACTTCAGCTTCTGGTCGATCACCGGGAAAAGCGCCATCACCGGCACGCGCAGCTTCAGGCAGCGCTCGGCGAGCGGCAGCAGCCGATCCACCGAGAGGCGCTCCACGCCCGGCATCGAGGCCACTTTCTGGACGCGGTTTCTGCCCTCGACAATGAACACCGGGTAGATCAGGTCGTCAGCGCCGAGCAAGGTTTCGCGCATCAGCCGGCGCGAGAATTCATCGCGGCGCATGCGCCGCATGCGGACTGCCGGAAACGACCCGTAGATATTCATCTGATTATGTGGAGAGTTTTGCCGATGCAGCGGCGCCTAGGAACTTTTCGCACCGCCCGCAATCTTACCTGCAGATGGCGCAAGCCGTCTCCCGCTTCTCCTCCCTGAGCGGGTTGCCCCGGCCCCAAGCCGGGGTGTTTTCCGCCCCCGGTTTAGTTCCCCTTTTCCGGGGGCTTTTTATTGGTGAGCCAGCTCTCGATCAGCGCGCGCGCTTCGGGCACGCCGTCGCCGCTCGCGCTGGAGAAGGCTTGCACCTGAGCACCGATCGCCATGCCTTCGAGCGCCGCGCGCGTCTCGGCGAGCGTTCGCGAGCGCTCGGCGCGCGTTAGCTTGTCCGCCTTCGACAGCAGCACGAGCAGGGGTACCTTTGCCGGCCGCAGCCATTCGAGGAAATGCCGGTCGTTCTTCGTGAGCGGGTGGCGCGCGTCGACGAGCAATACCACGCCGGAGAGCGTTCTGCGCTGCTGCAGATAACCGCCGATCAGCGCGTCCCAGCCCGCGCGCATCGCCTGCGGCGCGCTCGCATATCCGTAGCCCGGCAGATCTGCAAGGCGTCCTGCGCTGCCGAGCGCAAAGAAATTGATGGTCTGCGTGCGTCCGGGCGTCTTGCTGGAGAACGCGAGCCGGCGCCGCCGGGCGAGCGCGTTGATGGCGCTCGACTTGCCGACGTTGGAGCGCCCCGCGAAGGCGATCTCCGGCCCGGCCTCGGGCGGAAAATCGCCGACCTTGGCCGCCGAGAGCAGAAAGCGGGCTTGCTGGAACACAGACACGGGTGGCCGCCTGTACCGGGACGCGGAAATTCTAATAAAATCGCGGCTTTCCACGGTAATACCCAGGGAGCTGCCGCATGATCCGACAGTGGGCGACTTTTGCCAGCGCGGCGAGTCTGTGCCTCGCGCTCGCGCCGACGCTCGCCGCGGCGCAAGGGGCGGCCAAGCCCGATGCGGCGAAGGGACAATCCGTCGCCAGCCAGACCTGCGCGGCCTGCCACGCGGCCGACGGCAACAGCCAGATCGCGGCCAATCCGAAGCTTGCGGGCCAGTTCTACGAGTACCTGCACAAGCAGCTCGCGAACTTCAAGGCGCCGGGCGGGAAGAAGGCCGAGCGCGAGAACGCCGTCATGGCGGGCATGGTCGCGCCGCTGTCGCCCGAGGACATGAAGAACGTCGCCGCCTACTTCGCGGCGCAGAAATTCAAGCCCGCCGCGGCCAAGGACAAGGAGCTCGCCGCGCTCGGCCAGAAGATCTACCGCGGCGGCAACCTCGCCACCGGCGTCGCCGCCTGCGCGGGCTGCCACGGCCCCACCGGCGCCGGCATGCCGACGCAGTTCCCGCGCATCGCGGGGCAATTCTCCGAGTACGTAGAGGCGCAGCTCAAGGCGTTCCGCTCGGGCGCGCGCGCCAATGATCCGAACGGCATGATGCGCGGCGTGGTCGCGCGCATGACGGACAAGGAAATCCAGGCGGTCTCCGAGTACGTCGCCGGCCTGCGCTGACCCGGGCGGGGAATAAAGGCTCCCTGCGGCTGTTAGGAGGGGGATGCATGCAAGCAGGGGAGGCGCTCGTCAAGGTCTGGGATCTGCCGGTGCGGCTGTTTCACTGGCTGCTCGTGCTGCTGTTCGCCGTCATGTTCGCCACGGGGAAGGCCGGCAGCGAGTGGATCACCTGGCACATGCGCTGCGGCTACGCGGTGCTCTCGCTCGTGCTGTTCCGCGTGCTGTGGGGATTCGCCGGCGGCACGCATGCGCGCTTCGCGAGCTTTCTTGCCGGTCCCTCGGCCTGCATCGCGTTTGCGAAGAAGCTCTTCACGCGCGCTCCGGCGCCGTACGCGGGCCACAATCCGCTCGGCGGCTGGATGGTGCTGGCGCTGCTCGCCGGGCTGCTACTGCAGGCGGGCACGGGGCTGTTCGCCAACGACGACCTGCTGAACGAAGGCCCGCTCGCGGCGCTCGTCACCAAGGCGACCTCCGACCGGCTCACGAGCGTGCACGTCTGGAACTTCAACCTGCTGCTGCTGCTCGCAGGGCTGCACATTGCCGCGGTCCTGTATCACGCGGGCTTCCTGAAGGAGAATCTCATCGGCGCGATGTTCACCGGCGTGAAGCGCATGCCGGCGGACGCAGCCGAGGGTGCGGCGGCGCGCTTTGCCAGTCCCTGGCTGGCGCTCGCCCTGCTGTGCGTGGCGGCGCTCGCCGTCTATCTGATCGTGCAACGACCATTTTGAGGAGATACGGATGAGAACCATGCTTTTGGCCGCCGCAACCGCGATTGCTGCGTCGAGCGCTTCGTTCGATGCACTCGCGCAGACCAAGCCGGACGTGCTGGTGAAGCAACGCCAGGCGGCGATGACGCTGCAAGCGAAGTACCTCGGCCCGATCGGCGCGATGCTGAAGGGCGCCGCGCCCTACAACGCGGATGTGGTCGCGATCAACGCGACCTTCCTCGAGAACCTCGCGCGCATGCCCTGGGACGGCTTCGACGCGAGCACCAAGGGCGAGAAGACCAAGGCGAAGCCGGAAGTGTTCTCGGACGCGGCCAAGTTCAAGGCCGCGGCGGAGCAGCTCGAGGCCGCGACGGCGAAGCTGGGCGCGGTGGCGCGCGCCAAGGACGAGGCCGGCGTGCGCGCATCATTCGGCGCCGTGGCCAAGGCCTGTGGCGGCTGCCACGATACGTTCCGGCAGAAGTAGCGCCGGCGAGGCGACCCGCGAAGGCCCCGACGCAGCCGGCGCGGGGCCTTTGCTTTTTCAGCGAGTGCCAGGCCCGGGAATAGGCGCAGCGCCAGACTGTTCTTCCGGATGAACGACGCCGACAGCATCGTCGAGCTGATTCCCCGCCTGCGGCGCTACGCGCGGGCGCTCGCCGGCGACCGCCTCGCGGCCGATGATCTGGTGCAGGACACGCTCGAGCGCGCATGGTCGAAGTTTCACCTCTACCGGCGCGGAACGGACTTGCGGGCCTGGTTGTTTACGGTGATGCACAACGTCTACGTGAACCAGCTGCGCGCGGCGCGGCCGAGCGCGCCGCTCGACGAGGACCTGCCGGAGCTCGCGCAGCCGGCGCGCGAGTCGGACGGCCTGGTGCTGCGCGACCTCGCCTCGGCGATCGGCCGCCTGCCGCCGGAGCAGCGCGAAGTGCTGCTGCTGGTGGCGCTGGAGGACATGAGCTACGACGAGGCAGCCGGCACCCTCGGCATCCCGATCGGCACGGTGATGTCGCGCCTCGCGCGCGCGCGCGACAAGCTGCGCACGATGCTGTCGGGACTGCCCCCGGGTGGGGGCAAGCAGCTCAAGATCGTGAAATAGAACATGGACAAGGATCATGCAACGCAGGAGGACGCCGAATTGAGAGCGCTGCAGCAGGCGCTGCACCAGCTCTACGACCCGGTGCTGGAGGAGCCCGTGCCCGAGCGCCTGCGGCCGCGTCCTGCGCGCTGGCGGCCGTTGGCGATCGCTGCCGCCTGGGTGGGGGTCGGCCTCGTCGCAGGCGCAGTAGCTGGATGGCAGCTGCACGCCTGGCGTACGCAGGTGCCGCCGCAAGCCGCGGTACCCGCCTTTGTGAAGCGCGCGGCGGTCGCGCACGCCGTGTATTCGCCGGAAGTGCGCCATCCGGTAGAGGTGGCCGCCGATCAGGAGCAGCATCTGGTTGCCTGGCTTTCCAAGCGCCTCGGCGTGAAGGTTCACGCGCCGAAGCTCGACGAAGCAGGCATGGCACTCGTCGGCGGGCGATTGCTTCCCGGGGACAATGGGCCGGTCGCCCAGTTCATGTACCAGGGGCAGAACGGACGGCGGCTCACGCTATACGTGCGCGCCGACTCATCGCATGAGCGCGAGACCGCATTCCGGTACGCACGCGACAACAGTGTGGGCGTGTTCTACTGGATCGACCACGATTGCAGCTATGCGCTCGCCTCTGCCGATCTGGGCAAAGACGAGATGCTGCGCATCGCCAACCTCGTCTACAAGCAGCTCGAGCAGTAGCGCGCCGGCTCAGGCCGGGCGGATGAGGTAGCCGCCCGACTTCTCGTCCGGCTCGAGGCGGATGAGGCCTTTCTTCTCGGCGTCCTCCAGCAGGTCCGAGAACGCGCGGTAGCCGTAGTAGGACTCGTTGAAGCCGGGCTTGCGGCGCTTCAGGGCCTGCTTGATCATCGAGCCCCAGATGCGCTCGCCCTCGCCGCGCTCGGTGATGAGCGCCTGCAGCGTCTCGATCACGAGGTCGAAGGCTTCCTGCTGCTTGTCGCTGCCGGCGGGCGCGGTCTCCTTCCTCTTCTTCGCCGCGCGGCGCTTGGCCTCGTCCTCGCGCACGAGGTCGTCGTAGTAGATGAACTCGTCGCAGTTCGCGATCAGCAGGTCCGAGGTCGAGTTCTTCACGCCGACGCCGATCACCACCTTGGCGTTCTCGCGCAGCTTGGACACGAGCGGCGAGAAGTCCGAGTCGCCGCTGATGATCACGAAGGTGTCGACGTGGCCCTTGGTGTAGCAGAGGTCGAGCGCATCCACCACCATGCGGATGTCGGCCGAGTTCTTGCCCGACTGGCGCACGTGCGGGATCTCGATGAGCTCGAACGAGGCGCCGTGCATCGCCGCCTTGAACTCCTTGTAGCGCTGCCAGTCGCAGTAGGCCTTCTTGACCACGATCGAGCCCTTCAGCAGCAGCCGCTCGAGCACGCGGTTGATGTCGAATTTCTCGTACTTGGCGTCCTGCACGCCGAGCGCGACGTTCTCGAAGTCGCAGAACAGCGCCATGTTGCGCGTCTCGGCGGCGGCCATGTTTCGAATCTCCCGGCTCTTCCTCTAGGTAGCGCGATGCTAGCATTCCGCGCATGAACGGCGCAGAAAGCCTCGCGCGCACGCTGGTCGCCGGCGGGGTGGACACCTGCTTCGCCAATCCCGGCACCTCCGAGATGCACTTCGTCTCCGCGCTCGACCGCGTCGCCGGGCTGCGTTGCGTGCTGGGGCTCGCCGAGACCGTGGTCGCGGGCTGCGCCGACGGCTACGCGCGCATGGCGGGCAAGCCCGCGGCGACGCTGTTCCACTGCGGGCCGGGCCTCGGCAATGCGATCGCCAACCTGCACAACGCGAAGCGCGCTTTCACGCCGATCGTCAATATCGTCGGCGACCACGCGACGTACCACCGGCCGCACGACGCCCCCCTCACGGCGGATACCGAGGGGCTCGCGCGTACCGTCTCGTCGTGGGTGCGGACCTGCGCGAGCGCGCGCTCGGTGGGCGAGGACGCCGCGGCGGCGATCCGCGCCGCGCGCACGCCGCCCGGCGGCACCGCGACGTTGATCCTGCCCGCCGACTGCGCCTGGGACGAGGGCAGCGAGCCCGGCAATCCGGTGCCGCCTCCCGCGCCAGCGCGCGTAGCGCAGGAGCGGATCGACGCGGTCGCGCGCGCGCTGCGCTCGGGCGCACCCGCGATGCTCGTGCTGTCCAACGGCGCGCTCGGCGAAGCGGGGCTGCGCGCCGCGAACCGCATCGCGCACGCGACCGGGGCCAAGCTGCGCACGCCCACGCAGGTACCGCGCATGCCGCGCGGCCGCGGACGCGTGCCCGTGGACCGCATTCCGTACGTCGTGGACCTGGCGCTGAAGGTTCTCGACGGCACCAAGCACCTCGTGCTCGCGGGCGCCAAGGCGCCGGTCGGCTTCTTCGCCTATCCCGGCAAGCCTTCGACGCTCTGGCCGAACGATTGCGAGGTGCACACGCTCGCCGCGCCCGAGGAGGACGTGGCGGGCGCGCTCGAAGCGCTCGCCGACGCGCTCTCGGCGCCGCGCGAGGCGCCGATCCGCGACGACGTGGCCAGGCCCGAGCTGCACGGCGGGCCTTTCAAGCCCGAGGCGTTCGGGCTCACGCTCGCGGCGCTGCTGCCGGAGAACGCGATCGTCGCCGAGGACGCCGTGACCTCGGGCCGCGCGCTGTTCCCGCTCACCTGGGGCGCGGCGCCGCACGACTGGATCCAGATCACCGGGGGCGCGATCGGGCACGCTTTCCCCGCCGCCACCGGGGCGGCGGTCGCCTGCCGCGACCGCAAGGTCGTCTGCCTGCAGGCCGACGGCGCCGGGATGTACTCGCTGCAGGCGCTCTGGACGCAGGCGCGCGAGCGGCTCGACGTGATCAACGTGGTGTTCGCCAACCGCCGCTACGCGATCCTGCAGGGCGAGCTCGCCGCGGTGGGCGCGCAGCCCGGACCCGCATCGAAGGAGCTGTTCGATCTCGCGCGGCCCGAGATCCGCTGGACGAAACTCGCCGAGGGCATGGGCGTGGAGGCCGTGCGAGTCGAGACGCTCGAGGCGTTCACCGACGCGTTTACCGCAGCGCGCTCGCGCCGCGGGCCGTTCCTGATCGAGTTCTCGATTTAGCAGGCCCGCTTCGACGCGGGCCGCCCTTACTCGAGCGGCAGGCCGCTCGCCTGCACCGCTTTCTTCCAGACCCCAATCTGCTCCCTGGTGTACGCGGCTAGCTCCTCGGGCGAGGAGGTTTGTACCTCGAACGCCTGGCGCGCGATCTGCTCGCGTACTTCGGTCCGGCCAAGGATCGAGGTCACTTCCTTGTTCAGGAGGGTGACCACTTCTTTCGGCAATCCCGCGGGACCAAACAGGCCCGCCCAGGGAACGATGGACAGAGGCGGCGCGCCCGCTTCGGCCATGGTGGGTACCTGCGGCGCGATAGGGCTGCGCTCGCGCAGGAGCGTTGCGAGCACGCGCAGCCGGCCCTCCTTGGCGGGGCCCATGGCGTTGGTGGGCGTGGCGAACATGAGCTGCACACGCCCGCTCACGAGGTCGAGCGTCGCCGCGCCCTCTCCCTTGTACGGCACGCGCACCATGTCGAGGTTCGCGAAGCCAGCGAGCTGCACGGCCGCCATGGTTCCCGTCGTGGTCGGGCCCGCGTAGTTCACTTTGCCGGGGTTGGCGCGGATGTAGGTGATCAGCTCCCGCACGTTGCTCGCCGGAACGGACGGATGCGTGAACAGGAAGTACGAGAACGTGCCGATCTTGGTGACCGGCGTGAACGCGCTGACCGGATCGTAAGGCGGCTCCTTGCGCATCGCGGGGACCGCCGACATCGCGCTGCTCGTCGCCATGAAAAGCGTGTAACCGTCGGGCGGCGACTTGATCACCGCATCTGCGGCGATGGCTCCGTCAGCGCCGGGGCGGTTCTCGACCGTCACCGGCTGGCGGAGCGCCTCCGCGAGCGGCTGCGCGATGATGCGCGTGACTGTGTCGGCGCCGCCGCCAGCGGGGAAAGGCACGATCACCCGGATCGGCTTCGCCGGATACTGCGCGAGCGCGGGCGCTCCGGGAAAAACCGCCGCAAGTGCAAGGGCGAATGCAAGCAAGCGCATGGCTGTCTCCTTAGGCAATGGTCTTGAGCTGGTCTGCCACCGTGGAAAAGATCGTCTCGAGGTGCTGCTTTTCGCAAATGAGCGGTGGGCAGAGGGCGGCGGTGTCGGCAATTGGGCGCACGAACACACCCTTCCCCCAGCATTTCTCGAACAGCTCGAAGCCGCGCGCGCCGGGCGCACCGGGGCGCGGGGCGAGCTCGATGGCACCGATGAATTGCAGGTTTCGGCAATCGACGACGTGCGGCAGTCCTTTCATCGAATGGATCCCTTCCTCGAAGGCGCGCGCGAGATCGTTGGCTCGGTCGAAGAGCCTTTCCTCGGCATAGGTGTCAAGCGCCCCGAGCCCCGCTGCCATCGCGAGCGGGTGGCCGGAGTAGGTGTAGCCGTGGAAGAACTGAACGCCGGCGCCGGAGCCGATGAACGTGTCGTAGATTTCCTTCCTGACGATCACGCCCCCGAGCGGCACCGAGCCGGAAGTGATCCCCTTGGCAAAGGTGATCATGTCGGGCTGAATGCCGAAATACTGCGCGCCGAACGGCGTGCCGAGCCGCCCGAAGCCGCAGATCACCTCGTCGAAGATGAGGAGGATGCCATGGCGGGTGCAGATCTCCCGCAGCCGCTGCAGGTAACCCTTGGGCGGCACCAGCACGCCGCCCGCCCCGGCGACCGGCTCTACGATCACGGCGGCGATGTTGGCCGCGTCGTGCAGCGGAATGGTGCGCTGCTCGAGTTCATCGGCGAGCTCCGGTCCGCCCTCGGGAGCGCAGCCGCGCGTGAATGCGCGGCGCGAAAGGTCGTGCGTATGGCGTAGATGATCCACGTTGCCGAGGAGGGTGCCGGCATACGCCTTGCGGTTGGCGGAGACGCCGGAGACCGAAAGGCCGGCGATGTTGACCCCATGGTAGGCGCGCTCCCGGCCGATGAACCGGGTACGCGAGGCTTCGCCGCGCAGGCGGTGGTAGCCGATCGCGATCTTGAGCGCCGTGTCCACCGCTTCAGAGCCCGAGTTCGTGAAGAACACGTGCGAAAGACCGGGCGGCGCCAGGCCCGCGATCCGCTCCGCGAGCTCGAACGCGCGCGGATGGCCGGTTGAGAACGACGCGGCAAAGTCCAACTCGCCCGCCTGGCGCCGGATTGCTTCAACAATGCGCGGCCTGCAATGCCCGGCGTTCACGCACCACAGCGTGGCGAGGCCGTCGAGCACCTGCCGGCCGTCGGAAGTCGTGTAGTACATGTCCTTCGCCGACGCGATGAATTTGGGCGCGGCCTTGAAGCGCGCGTTGTCGGTGAACGGCATCCAGTAGTGCTCGAGCGACCCGGGGCTCTGGACTTGTCCTTGCATGCGATCCTCCACGTTCGCCGGAGACGGCGCGGAGAAAATTATGCCGCTTCGGGCTGCTTTCGTCGGGCCAAGCAGCGGCGCGGGCGGTGATCGGGGCGAAGGAACACGTCCGGGCAGACGCCGAAATCCGGGTCATCGTGTATCGCCGAGCGCCGTGCGGATTGGCACGGACGGAAAGGAAATTCCTATCCGTCTCTAGTCTCTGCCGGCGGCGACCGCGTGCGCCCGCTCGGCGCTGCGGCGCTCAGCGAGCGCCTGCTGCATGCGCTCGAAGTAAAGGTAGATCACCGGCGTGATGAACAGCGTCAGCACCTGCGAGAGCAGTAGGCCGCCGACCACCGCGAGCCCGAGCGGCTGGCGCGCCTCGCCGCCGACCCCGAAGGCGAGCGCGATCGGCAGGCTGCCCATGAGCGCCGCCATCGTCGTCATCATGATCGGGCGGAAGCGGATCAGGCAGGCCTGGTGG
>DATKKT010000006.1:0-4905 GCA_035542795.1 Burkholderiales bacterium | reverse complement strand
CGGCGACACGCTCGTCGACGGCGGCAACGCCTTCTACAAGGACTCGATGGCGCGCTCGCTGGAGCTGTCGCAGCGCGGCCTGCGCTACGTCGACGCGGGCGTCTCGGGCGGCGTGCACGGCCTCGCCAACGGCTATTGCCTGATGCTCGGCGGCACGCCCCGGTCGGTCGAGCGCTTCGAGCCCTACGCGCGCCTGCTCGCGCCCGCGCCCGACCGGGGCTGGCTGCACTGCGGGCCGAGCGGCGCGGGGCACTTCGCCAAGATGATCCACAACGGCATCGAGTACGGCATGATGCAGGCCTTCGCCGAGGGCTTCGCCCTGCTCGCCGCGCGCAAGGACCTCGAGTTCGACCTCGGCCGCCTGGCCGAGACCTGGCGCCACGGCAGCGTGGTGCGCTCCTGGCTGCTGGACCTGTGCGCCGAGGCGCTCGCCGAGGACGAGGACATGGCGCGCGTCGCGCCCTTCGTCGCCGACTCGGGCGAAGGCCGCTGGACGGCGTTGGAGTCGGTGGAGCTCGGCGTGCCCGCGCCGGTCATCGCGATGGCGCTGATGGCCCGCTTCTCCAGCCAGGGCAAGTCAGACTACGCACGCAAGCTGCTCGCCCGGCTGCGCGCCAAGTTCGGCGGCCACGACGTGCGCCGGGCGTGATCCTCATTCTCATGGGCGTGTCGGGCTCGGGCAAGAGCACGATCGGCGGGCCGCTCGCCGCACGCCTCGGCTTCCCGTTCCTCGATGCCGACGAATTCCACCCGCCAGAAAACGTCGCCAAGATGGCCGCGGGCATCCCGCTCACTGACGACGATCGCCAGCCCTGGCTCGAGCGCCTGAACCGGGAGCTGCGAAGCAGAAAAAAGGCCGTTCTCGCCTGCTCGGCTCTGAAGCAGTCGTATAGAGAAATCCTGACCCGCGACATCCGCGCCCCCGTTTTCGTATTTTTGAAAGGCGAGATCGAGCTCATTCGTTCCCGACTTGCAAACCGCAAGCATCGCTACATGCCCGCGTCGCTGCTGGAAAGCCAGTTTGCGACGCTGGAGCCGCCCGCGGACGCGATCGAGCTCGATATCGCGCAGCCGCCCGAGCGCTGCGTCGAGGCGATCCTGCGCGCGCTCGGCCGCTGAGCCCGGCCGCCGTCAGTTGGCGTCGAGGTAGAGCGGCCGCCCATCGATCGAATACACACTGCAGGGCGCGCTGGCGTGGCTCAGCCGCGCACGCATCGTGCAGCGCGCGATCGCGAGCGCCCTCGCCCGCTCCCGCGTCGGCGCCGCCACTGCGGTGCCCCAGAAAATCCGCTCCGGGTCCGCGGCGAGAGCGACCGCCGTATGCGCGCGCTCGCGCGCCGTCTCGCGCGCGACTTGCTCGAACCGCGCGAGGTCCCGGGCGCCCGGCGCGGCGGCGTCGGCCTGCGGATCGCGCAGGCAACCGCCGACCGGCAGGACGCAAAGCAGCGCGAACGCCGCGGGGCGCATGGCGCCTAGCCGCCGATGTGCGCCGTATAACGCGCGCCGTTGGAGAACGTGCAGGTGCCGGTGCCCTGGCGCGGGCTGTTCATCTGGTATTCGCAGCTCATGTACGCGCCCGAAGATCCGTAGGCGCTGGCGATGCCCTTGCCCTCGTCATTCGAAACGCGCGTGGCTTCGCCGGTGAGGATCTCGTTGCCGTACTGCAGCTGGAAGCGGCCCTTGCCGTTCATCATGTTGGCCACCGTGCCGGTGACCACGCCAGTGCGCGTGGCGATCTCGTTCTCGGGGTAGAGACGCACGTTGAGCACCACCGGCAAGGCTGCGCCCGCGCCGGACGGCGGCACCGGGTACGCGGCGGGCGGCGCGAAGACCACCGGCGTGCCGGCCGGCGGCAGCGGGTAGGCGCCGTACCGGACGTCGCCCTTCGGGTCCACCACGGGTACGACGTAGCAGGCCGAAAGCGCGAGCGCGGACGTGCAGAGCGCGGCCGCGATCTTGAGTCTCGGTTTCATGGTCCTCTCCTGTTCGTGGTTGCGGGCGTGCTGCCTTGCCCAATGGCCGCATGCTGCGCGGGCGCCCCCCACAGGCCGCTTACCGCCGGCTTACGGATCGGATACGGCGCGGCGCGGAGCCCGGAACCCCTTACAAATCGCTTACCTCGGCCCGCCCCGCGCCTGCGGATTGGTTAAAGTAGGCGTCGGGCAATCACGACCATGAGCGACGCCGCCTACCCGGACGCGCTGCCGTCTCAGTACCGGCTCCACTGGTACGTGCTGGACCGCGTGCTGGGCCAGGGCGGCTTCGGCATCACTTACCTGGCGCGCGACACGAACCTCGACCAGGCGGTGGCGATCAAGGAGTACCTGCCGGTCGACGTGGCGACGCGGCGCGCCGACTCGACCGTGCGGCCGCGCAGCGACGACCAAGCCGAGCGCTACCGGTGGGGCCTGGACCGGTTCATCCGCGAGGCGCGCACGCTGGCGCGCTTCGACCACCCGAACATCGTGCGCGTGCTGTCGGTGTTCGAGCAGAACAGCACCGCCTACATGGTGATGCGCTTCGAGGAAGGCGAGAACTTCGCCGCGCTGCTCGATCGCCGGCACACCGTGAGCGAGGACGAGCTGATGCGCGTGCTGCTGCCGGTGCTCGACGGCCTGAAGCTCGTGCACGACGCGGGCTTCATCCATCGCGACATCAAGCCGGACAACATCCACATCCGCGCCGACGGCAGCCCGGTGCTGCTGGATTTCGGCTCGGCGCGCCTGTCGCACGGCCATGCGCATACCGTGACGATCCTCGTCGCGCCCGGCTACGCGCCGTTCGAGCAGTACTACTCGAGCGGCGAGGACCAGGGCCCGTGGACCGACATCTACAGCCTGGGCGCGACCTGCTACCGCGCGATCTCCGGCGCCGCGCCGATGGACGCCATCGCGCGCAGCAAGGGCATCCTCGGCAGCACCCGCGAGCTGCTCGTGCCAGCGAGCGCGGTCGGCGCAGGACGCTACTCGGAGCGGCTGCTGAAGGCGATCGACCACGCGCTCGCCTTCGCGGAGAAGGACCGGCCGGCGACGATCGACGCGTGGCGCGCGGAACTGCCGGATTCCGCGACGCCGCCACCGGCGGCAGCGAAGCCTCGCGCGCCCGCGCGCCCGGCCTCGGCGCCTACGCTGGTCGTCGGCGAGCCGCAGACGCCCGTGGCGCGTACCGCCGCGCTGATCGCCGCCGTGGCGGCGGTAGCGGTCATCGGCGGCGGTGCCGGCGCGTACCTCATGATGCGTGGGAAGCAAGCTGCCGAACCACCGCCGCCTCCGGTCGCAGCGATCAATCAGACGCCCACAGTGCCCACGGTTGCGCCGCCTCAATCGCCACCTGTGCCGAGCGCTGTGCCGAATGCGCCCGTCGAGCCGCCGGCGCCGGCACCTGTAGTTGCGACTCAACCCTCGCCTGCCACCGCGCCGGAACCGGCGCTGCCCGTCGTGAAACCGCCCAAGGACCAGAAGAAGCAATTGGTCAGGACGAAAGGTGCCAGCAGCGTGCACAAGCCCGAGGCCGGAACCAAAATCGAACCTCCGCAGCCTCCGTCGCCGCCGGATTGCTCAGCCGGGGGCGAGATTGCCGTCTACAACTGCTACCGCGAGCTCGCGAGCCGGGGCAACGCGCTGGCCGCGCTCAAGGTCGGAGAGCTCTATGAGACGGGCCGCGGCGTGGGGCAGAGCAACAACCTGGCCTACGTCTGGTACGCCATCGCCGAGAATCGCGGCGCCGGCGGCGCCGGGCCGAAGAAGGACGCCGTCGCGGCGCGGCTGCAGCCGGTCGAGCTGAAGCAGGCAAGAGAGCAGGCGCAAAGCTACGTGCGCCAGGCGAAATGACGGCAGGACCGGCCCGGGGAAGGAAAGCCATGAACAGAATCTCGTGGATCGCGATTTGCGCGGGCTTGTCGGTGCTGCAGGGATGCCCGGGACCCGGGCCGTTCGGAGATCGATCCGAGCCGAAAAAGGCCGATGCCGGCGCGATGAAGCCGGCGCCGCCGCCGACGAGGGAGCAGATCGTCGAGGCGTTCACGCGCCTCAACAAGGCCCTGGAGGACGCCTACGAGCGCATCATCAAGGAGCGCGGCTCACGCACGGTGCCGGCGTCGCGCGCCGTCGCTTTCGACGCGCTCAATGCCGGGCTCGCGCGCCTGGGCATGATCGTCGAGAACCGCGACCCGGACCTCGGCTTCCTCGCAGTGGCGGCGCCGGCGCCGCGACCTCTCGATGCCGCTGAATGGCGCACCACCGTGCAGTCGGACCTGCCGCTGATGGCGGGCATTCTCTGCCCGGTCCTCGGCGAGTACTGCAAGACCATCAAGTTCGAGCCGGAAGATTACGTGATCGTGATCAATGCAACGACGCGCACGCTGGATGCCGACCGCAGCCTGGTCTCCTTGACCACCCGCATGCGCGAGATCCGGCCGCGGCCGGGCGTGCCGCGCCGCGAGTACCCGCCGCCCACCGGCGTGCAGATGGCGCTCGACAAGATCTGGGCGGAATTCGACCGCGCGCTCGCCGAGCGGCAGGCGCGCCGGTAGCCTTCCTCCCGATCGGAACCAACCCCGGAAAAGCGAAGGCCGCGCTCGCGCGCGGCCTCTGCTCGTGCTGCAATGCCTCGGAATGCTAGCGGCAGGCTGCCGAGCGGTACTTCGGCGCCAGGTTGCCGCTGGTGCACGACCACTGCTTGGCATCGCTGGAGGTCAGGATCAGCGTGCCCTGCGTGATGGCGCTGTTGACTCCCGTGTCCTTCATGCGCGCTTCCACGCTGATGGTGCCGGTCGTGCCGACTGCCGAGCCGCCCAGCGTGATCGTGCAGACGTACTTGCCCGCCAGGTTGCCCATCACGTCGCTCGCCGCA
This sequence comes from Burkholderiales bacterium, assembly GCA_035542795.1. Lineage (GTDB taxonomy): Bacteria > Pseudomonadota > Gammaproteobacteria > Burkholderiales > SG8-39 > RBG-16-66-20. Next base: position 54 of record DATKKT010000006.1, on the reverse strand, counting down.
CCGGGCCAGATACCCTTGTCGTTGAAGTACTCGGCCAGAGGCGTCTTGCCGCCC
>DATKKT010000005.1:0-14692 GCA_035542795.1 Burkholderiales bacterium | reverse complement strand
CGGCGACGGGCCGGATTCCCTGGAGAGCCTGCTCGACGCCGTCCGGGGCGGCGCCGGCTTCGAGCGCGGCGCGCGGCTGCAGCCGAACGACGTTACGCAGCTGCTGTACACCTCCGGCACGACGGGCGAGTCCAAGGGCGTGCTGCACACCTCCAACACGCTGCTGGGCGCCGTGCATGCGTTCGCCGACACCATGGGGATCGGGCCGCAGGACGTGATCTTCATGCCTTCGCCGCTCGGCCATCAGCTCGGCTTCTGCTACGGCATGCTGCTGTCGCTGGTGAAGGGCATACCGCTCGTGCTCACCGACATCTGGCGGCCGGCGCGCGCCGCGCAGCTGATCGAGGCGAACGGCGCCACCTTCACCTTCGCCTCGACGCCCTTCCTCGCCGACCTTGCGGCGCTGGAGCGCGGCGGCGCGAGGAAGCTCGGCCGGCTGCGCCTGTTCGGCAGCTCGGGCGCGCCGATTCCACCGGCCGTCGCGCAGGCGGCGCGCGAGCGGCTCGACGTGGCGGTGGCGGCATGCTGGGGCATGACCGAGTGCGCGAGCGTCACCATCACGCCGCCGGACGGCAGCCGCGCCACCGAATCCGACGGCCGCGCGCTCGCCAACGGCGAAGTGCGCGTGGTCGACGCGGACGGACGCGAGGCGCCGCGCGGCACGGTGGGCGCGCTGCAGGTGCGCGGCGCCTCGCTGTTCGTGGGCTATCTGAAGCGGCCGCAGCTCTACCGGCTGGACGCGGGCGGCTGGTTCGACACGGGCGACCTCGCGCGCATGGACGAGGAGGGCTACATCCGCATCTGCGGCCGCAGCAAGGACGTCATCATCCGCGGCGGCGAGAACATTCCGGTGGCGGAGATCGAGGCGGCGCTCTACGGAATTCCCTCGGTCGTCGACGCGGCGCTCGTGGCGATGCCCGATGCGCGCCTGCAGGAGCGCGCCTGCGCGTTCGTGACGCTGCGGCACGGCGAGCGGCTCGATCTCGAGGCGGTCCGCCGGCACCTCGCGCAAGAGGGCTTCTCGAAGCACTTCTGGCCGGAACGGCTCGAGGTGCTCGCCGAGCTGCCGCGCACGGCGACCGGCAAGATCCAGAAGTTCGTGCTGCGCGAGCTGGCTAAGGACCTGCGGCCCGGCGCTACTTCCTGAGCAGGCTCTCGAAGACGGGATACATGCGCTTTTCCTCGTCGTCGGCATGCGCGTCGAAGTCGGCCCTCAGCTTGGCGAGCTCCGCGCAGTAGCGCTCGGAGTCGGCCTGCGGCGAGAGGGTGCCGAGGATCCAGAACGCGGCGCGCATGTCGTCGTGCTGCGCGCACAGCCATTCGGTGGAGCCTTCCAGGCCGCTGCTCTGCTCGTAGAGCGGGAAGATGTGCTTCTCTTCGTACTTGAAGTGGGCGAGCACGGCCTCGCGGAGCTCGTTCACGCGCGCGGCAAGCTCGTCCCAGCGCTTGTCGCGCGCCGTGCGCTCGGCGGCCGCGAAGAACTCCTCGCAACGCCGATGGTGAGTCGCCAGGGTCCCGGAATCGACGAGCATGCGTCCCTCCTGCGCTGAGCCTAGCGCATTGTGCGGCCGCCGTGTGGCCCCGACTTGAGGCGGATCAATTCGCGCGCCTTTGCCCGAGGCCATGCTCTGCGCGGTGAGCGAGCCGACCCCGATCGCGCTGGACATCCAGGGCGCCTGCGCCGTGGCCACGCTGCGGCGGCCTCCGGTCAACGCCATCGACGAGAGCTGGCTGGAGCGCCTCGGCGAGGTCCTCGGCGCAGTCGAGCGGGGCGCCCGGGTGGGCGTGCTGCTGCTGCGCTCCGGCGAGCGCGCGTTCTGCGCGGGCGCGGACCTGGCGCTCATGCGCAGCCGGTTCGGCACCCGGGAGGGACGCGCGGCGATGGCGGCATTCGCGCGCGGGCTCCAGCAGGCCTTCGCGAGGCTCGAAGCGCTGCCGCAGGCGACGGTCGCCGAGATCGGCGGCGCGGCGATGGGCGGCGGCCTGGAGCTCGCGCTGGCTTGCGACCTGCGCATCGCGTCCGAGAGCGCCCGCCTCGGACTGACCGAAGCGCGTCTCGGACTGCTGCCGGGCGCGGGCGGCACGCAGCGCCTGCCGCGCATCGCGGGCGAGGCCGTCGCGCGGCGCATGATCCTGCGCGGCGAAATCGTAGACGGCGCCGAGGCGGCGCGGCTCGGCGTCGTGCACTGGGCAGTTCCGGCGGCGGACCTGCCGGCGCGCGCACGCGCGCTGGCCGACGAGCTCGCGGCGATGCCGGCGGCCGCGATCGCCGCGTGCAAGCGCTGCCTGGGCGCGGGCTCTTCGGGCGCGGACGGCTACGGACGCGAAATCGAGGGCACGGCGGCGTTGTACGAGAATGCGGAGACGCAGCGCCGGGTGCGGGAGTTTCTCGAGCGCGCCTAAACGCGGCTAAGGGTGCTTTCTCGCGCTGACGCGCTTCGCCTGCCGGCCTTCGCCCGCCAGCTCCTCTATGAAATGCACCGCGGTCCCCGGCTTGAGGCTTTCGAACGCCGGCTCCACTACGTTCTCGCGGCTGAAGTAGAGCTCGCGACCGTCCTCGGTCTCGATGAACCCGTAGCCTTCCGCGAAGAGCAGTCGCGCCACCTTGCCGTGCTGCGAGCGCTCGTGCGTCTTGGTGTCGCCGCGCTGCACGCGCGCGACGTCCTCGAGCCGGCGCTTGGCCGCGTCGAAGGCGTCGCGCAGCGCCACGAACACGTCCTCGTGGTGATCGCGGTCCACGACCACCTCGTGCTCGGGCACGCGGATGTCGAGCTTGACCGTGAACTGCTTCCCCTGATGATGGTGCCGGTCGCGCTCCTCGACGACCACGCGGCAGCTCGTGATGCGCGGATAGAACTCCTCGAGCTTGGCGGCCTTGTCGCGAATGTGCGCCTCGAGCGCGTCGGAATGCCCGATGTCGCGATACGTGATTTGAAGGGGGATCTGCACGACGAAGCAAGCATAGGCGATGTTCCTGAAGCGGATTTGACGCTCGTCAAGCTGCGTGCGCCGGGAACGGGGACAGTGGCGGCAATGAGCATCCGCGAGCTGCCGAAAGCCGAGTGGGGCGCGTTCTTCGATCAGGTCGAGGCGTTGCTGCGCTCGAGCGTGGTCCAGGTCGATGCGGCGGGCCTGGAGCTGGGCGACCGGATCGCCGCGCAGTGGACGCGCCTCGCCGGAATCTCCTACGACGCCGGCAAGGACGCGCTGGAAATCTGGGTCTACGGCGGTGAGCGCCGCATCGACCGGCCCGCGCGAATCCGCCTGCGCCACGACGAGGAGTGGCTGCAAAGCATCGAGATCGTCGACCGCGAGGGCAGGCGCGACGACATCGTGCTAAGAGAACCGCTGAGGGTCGCCGCGGTCGCGCCGTTCGGCGCAATCACGGGAGCCTAGTCGAAGCGCAGCAGCTCCTCGGCCAGGGCGTCGGCGCCATAGCGCTCGATCAGGCGGTCGAGCTCGGCGAGCACAGCCTGCTCGTCCTCGGCGTCTAGCGTGCCCCGGCCCTCGAGGCTCGCGGCTTCGCCATGCGAGATCGCCTCCCGGATGTCGGCGAGCGTGACGCCCTGCTCTTCGTCGGCCTGGTCTACCAGCGCCTCGATCAGCTCCGAGAGCTCTTCGCTCGCCTTGGCGCTCACGAAATCGGCGGCGGCCGCGTCCTCGCCAAACTGCTCGATCAGCCGCGCGAGCTCCGCGTACACGGTTTGCTCCGTGCCGAAGCCGCCATCGGGCTTGCGCCCTCCAGCGGCGAGCTTGCGCTCCAGACTGTCGCGCGCCAGGCCGAGCGTCACCGCATCGTCGCGCGCGGACTCGATGGCGGCGGCAAGCACCTCCGAGAGTTCCTCGCTCACTTCGGTTTCCGGTTCGATTGGGATTCGCACGGGGTCGCTCCTTCGCGTCGCTGTTGGGCGCCGGGAGTCCAGTCTGGGCCTGCCTGCGCGGCAGGTCTTGATATTCATCAAGTCGCGTTGCCGGACCGCTGCCGACAATAGGCGCGATGCGTGCGGGCGGCACAATGCGACGCGGCCGATTCACGGGACGCGGTACCACATGACCGAAGAGGAAGTTCTCGAGGCGCTGCGCGCCGTGCAGGACCCCGAGGCGGGCATGAGCATCGTCGACCTGGGCCTGGTCTATCGAGTAGAGGTCGCCGGCGAGCGCATCGCCGTCGACGTCACCATGACTTCGCCGGCCTGCCCCGTGGCCCCGCAGCTCGTCGATGAGGCGACCGCGGCGATCCGCGCGATCGCCCCGCAGGCCGCGGACGTCGAGGTGCGGCTGGTCTGGGATCCGCCCTGGACGCCCGAGCGCATGAGCCCCAAGGCGCGCGAGCGCTTCGGCTGGGGCGCGTGACGCGGCCGCGGTTCGCGCTGCTCGCGCTCGGGCTCGTCAGCCTCGTCGCGGGCGTCGCCGGCGGCCTGGTGCGCCTCGGGCTCGAGGCGAAGGTTCCGGCAGACGCGCTCGCCTGGCATGGCGCGCTGATGGCGGGCGCGTTCTTCGGCACCGTCGTCTCGCTCGAGCGCGCGGTGGCGCTCGGCAGCGCCTGGAGCTACGGCGCGCCGCTGCTGTGCGGCCTGGGCGGAGTCGCGCTGCTCGCCGGCGCGCCGCAGGCGGGCATCCTGCTCCTGTGCGCGGGCGCGCTGACGTTCGTGGCGGCGAGCGGGGCGGTCATCCGCCGGCAAAGCTCGCTCGAATCCTGGCTGCTCGCGCTCGGCGCCGCAGGCCTGCTCGCCGGGAACGCCGCCATCGCGCTCGGCTTCGGCACCGATGCCGCGGTGCGCTGGTGGATCGCTTTCTTCGCGCTCACGATCGGCGGCGAGCGGCTGGAGCTGTCGCGCTATTTGCCCAAGCCGCGCTGGGCGGTCGCGCTGTTCGTAGCGATCGCGGCGGCGCTGCTGGCCGGCGCCGCGGCCTCCACGCGCTTCACGGGCTTCGCGCTCGTCTGGCTCGCCGCATGGCTGCTGGTGTTCGACATCGCGCGGCGTACGATCTTCTCTGCGGGGCTGACGCGCTACATCGCCGCCTGCCTGCTCGCCGGCTATGCCTGGCTCCTGCTCGGCGGCGTGATGCTCGCCGCCGGCTACCCGCGCGACGCCGCGCTGCACGCGTTCTTCCTCGGCTTCGTGTTTTCCATGGTGTTCGGGCACGCGCCGGTGATCGTGCCCGCGGTGCTGCGCCGCGCGCTGCCGTATACGGCGTGGTTCTACCTGCCGCTTGCGCTGCTGCACGGCGCGCTCGCGGCGCGCGTGGCGGGCGCGATCGCCTCGATCAGCGAGTGGCAGCTGTGCGGCGCGATCGGCAACGCGGTCGCGATCGCCGCATTCATCGTCACCGCCCTCGTCGCAGCGCTCAGCGCGAGCCGGAAAGCGCCCGCGTAGGACGCTCAGCCGCCGAGCAGCTTCGGCAGCCAGAGCGACAGGATCGGGAAGGCGACAATCAGCGAGATGCGGACCATCTCGGCGGCGAAGAACGGCATCACGCCGAGGAAAGTCTGCGACATCGGCACGTCCTTGGCGAGCGAGTTGATGACGAAGACGTTCATCCCCACCGGCGGGGTGATGAGCCCGAGCTCGACCACGATGAGCGCGAGGATGCCGAACCAGGTCTTCAGGTCGTCCTGGCTCATGCCGAAATCCATGCCGGCGATCACCGGCCAGAAGAACGGCATCGTCAGCAGGATCATCGAAAGGCTGTCCATCAGGCAGCCGAGGATGATGAGCGCGAGCAGCAGCAGCAGCAGCACCGCCATCGGCGAGAGGCCCGAGCCCACCATCAGCGCCGCGGCGGCCTGCGGCACCCCGCCGCGCGCCATGAAGATGTTGAGCAGCTGCGCTCCGAGCAGGATCAGGTAGATCATTCCGGAGGTGAGGGCGGTATCGAGCAGCGCCGCCTTCATCTCGGCCAGCCCGATCAGCCGCCGCGCGATGCCGTAGAACCAGACCAGGAACACGCCCACCGCGGCCGCCGGCGTGGGATTGAAGAAGCCGAAATAGATGCCTCCCATCACCATGAGGAAGATCGCCACCACCGGCGCGACGCGCACCGTCGCCTCGACGAACTCCGCGCGCGAGACGCGCTCGCCGCGCGGACCCGCCCCGGGCCGCACGCGCACGTAGATCGCGATGGTGGCGATGAAGAACACCACCGCGATGAGCCCCGGGATGAAGGCCGCGATGAACATCTTGACGATGCTCGCCTCGACCACGATGGCGTAGACGACGAGCACGATCGAGGGCGGGATCAGGATGCCGAGCACGCCGCCGGCGGCCAGCGTGCCGGTGGCGAGCGTGGGGCTGTAGCGGTAGCGGCGCAGCTCGGGCAGGGCGACCTGGCCCATCGTAGAGGCGGTCGCCAGCGACGAGCCGCAGACCGCGCCGAAGCCGGCGCAAGCCGCGACCACCGCCATCGCGATGCCGCCGGGCAGCCAGCCGAGCCAGGCGTTCGCGGCGCGGAACAGGTCGCGGCTCAGGCCGGCGCGGCCGGCGAGATTGCCCATCAGCACGAACATCGGCAGCACCGACAGGTCGTAGATCGAGAACTGCGAATAGGCGAGGTTCTTCAGCTGCGCGAGGAAGATCTTCGGGTCGTTCAGCGTCACGGTGCCGATCGCGCCGACGAGGATCATCGCGTAGGCGATCGGCATGCGGATCGCGATCAGCGCGACCAGCGCCACGAGCCCGATCAACCCGATCAGAAGATGCGATTCCAGGGGCGCCCCGCTCAGAGCGCGCGCGCAAGCACGCGCAGCGCGTCGCGCAGCGTCAGCGCGCAGGCGAGCACCAGCAGCGCCAGCGAGATCAGCGCCGGGACGTAGGCGTACCAGATCGGGATGCGCAGGATCGCGGTGGTCTCGACGTACTGGCGGTAGTCGAGCAGGCCGTCGTACATGCGCCAGATCAGCAGCGCGCTGAAGCCGAGGGCGATCAGGGCGCTCAGCAGCGTGAACGCGGCGACGGTGCGCGGCCCGGCGCGCGCGGTGAAGATGTCCGCGGTGACGTTGGCGTTCATGAGCTGGCAGTACGGCAGGAACGCGAACGCCGCCACCGCGACCAGCATTTCGGTCAGCTCGAAATCGCCGGGCAGCGGCCGGCGCAGCAGCACGCCGCTGGTCGCGCTCCAGGTGGTCATCAGCGCGACCCCGAGCAGCACGAGGCCGCCGAGCAGCGCCCAGCCCTCGATGACGCGGCGGGCGAGGCCGATCGGCCCCGCCTGCCGCGCCGCCTCGTCTTCCGCCATCCCGCTACTTCGAGTATTTCGCGACCAGCTCGCGCGCCTTGGCGACCAGCGCCTTGCCGTCGATGCCCTTGCTCTTCACCTCGTCGATCCAGCGCTGCACCACGGGCTCGAGCTTCTGCTCGAACGCCTTCATCTCCGCGGGCGTGAGCTGAACGTGCTGCCGGCCCGCCTTGACCGCCATGGCGATGCTCTCGTCGTCGTTCGCCGCCCAGATGCGGCCGACCTCGCGCACCCAAGCCTCGCCCGAGGCCTCGGTGAACGCCTTCTGGACGTCGGGCGGCAGCTTGGCCCAGGTGCCCGGATTCATCGACACCTGGAAGGTGGTGTCGCCGAAGCGCGTCTTGTTGGGCCCCTCGATGAAGTACTTGATCTGCTCCTGCAGCTTCAGCGGCGGGATGATCTCCCAGGGGATGAACGCGCCGTCCACCACCTTCTTCGACAGCGCCTGAGGCAGGTCGGGCACCGGCATGGCGACCGGCGCGGCGCCGAGCGCCTCGATGAACCAGGCCCCGGTGCGGGTCGGGATGCGCATCTTCAGGCCCTTCAGGTCGTCGGGCTTGCGCACCAGCTTGTCGACCATCTGGATGGCCTGGCCGGCGTGGACGTGCAGGAACAGCACGTGTACGCCCTTGAAGTCGTCGGCGATCGCGCCGCTGTTGTACATGTCGCGCATCGCCAGGTTGGTCGCTACCGGGTTGTTGGTGTGCACGAACGGCAGCTCGAAGACCTCCGAGCGCGGGAACAGCTCCGGCGTGTAGCCGTTCACGGTCCAGACGATGTCGACGACGCCGTCGCGGACCTGGTTGATGAGCTGCGGCGGCTTGCCGCCGAGCGACATCGACGGGTAGAGCTCGATCTTGACCTTGCCCCCGGAGGCCTTCTCCACGCGCTCGGCCCAAGGCGCGAGCATCGTCGTGTGGGCGTAGGACTTCGGCGGCAGGAAGTGGTGCAGCTTCAGCGTGATCGGCTGCGCCGCTGCCGCTGGCGCGAACGCGGCAGCTGCCGCGGCTATTGCAAATCCAAGAACGGATCTCCGGCTGGCCATCGTCTCCTCCTCATTGAGAACCTGCGAATCCTCGCGACGCTACGCTGCCTGCGGAACGCGCCGCCTTGACATACATCATAACCGCAGTCGGCCAGGCGACCGCGCGAGCCCGACCGAAATACTTAACGCATATCAAGGGCGCGGCCGCGCGCTCCTGCGAGCTTCGCAGTCATGGTGGCGATCGAACAGCAGCTCGCGGCGGCGGCCGATTGCGCGCGCCGCGGCGACTGGCCGGGCTACGCGGCGGCGCTCAGCGCCGTGCGCGAGGCGCTGCTCGGCAACGCGGCCTGCGCGAGCGACGAGCTGGTGCGGCGCCACCTCGACATCCTCGGCGCCGCTGCGCCGCAGCACGATCCCGAGGGTTGCGTGGCCGAGCTGCTGGCGCTCGCGCGCGAGCTGCGCGAGCGGCACGCGGACGAGACCCTCACGCTGCCGGCGCCGGGCGCGGCGGCGCCGCTCGATCTGAGGGGACTGCAGCCGCCCGAGCCGATCTGGCGGATCCTGGACGAGCTGCAGCGCGCGCCGCACGCCGGCCTGCGCGTAATCCTGCCGCACGAGCCGATGCCGCTCTACGGGCTGCTGCGCGAGCGCGGCTTCCGCTGGTCCGGAAAGACGCGCGACGAAGGCGGCTACGAGCTGTTCATCGAAACGGCCTGAGCAGCCGTTCCAGCGAGAGGCCGTCGAGGGCGTTCTTCAGCCCGTGGCCGAGCTCGGTGTCCCCTTCCATGACCAGGCGGCGCTGGAAGAAGAGCGCGTCCGGGTCCTCGCGCCGCAGCGCGATCGCGACGAAGTCGCGCAGGCTCGCGCGCACGGTCACGTCCGGCCGGCCGAACGCGGGCCGCAGGCCGATGGCGTCGAGCGTGATTTGCGGCCCGGTACCCAGCTCCAGAATCTCCAGGCGCAGCACCTTGCCGCGCAGCGGCGCGAGCGCTTCGCGCAGCGAGGGCGGCAGCGGGATCACGCCAGGCTCTCCAGGCCGGCGCGCCCGTGCCAGAAGCCGTTCGCGAGCGGCGCCGGGGAGGCCGCGGCGAGCGCCTGGTGCGCCTCCTCGGCGGCGAGCGCGCCGCGGCAGAGTTCGTGCAGCAGGTCGGCGACTTGTGCGGTGCCTTCCGCCTGCGGGTTGATGCGGATCGCATCCACGCCGGCGGCCCGCACGCTGTCCAGGTCGCGCGCGAGGCTGTAGACGCTCGCCGATTGCGTCTGGATGCCGTTCATGACGAGGAACGGCTTGCCGTCGCGCGTCTGCAGCGGAATGCCCTCGGGGAACTCGCCGCAGCGCTGCTCGCAGGCCTCCTTCTGCAGGTTGAAGCGGCGCGCGCTGAAGCAGCGCGCGGAGAACGCGAGCGGCAGGCGGCCGTGCGCGAACAGCTCGGCTTCCAGTCCCTGCGGACGCGCCGCGAGCGCGCCGGCCACGGTCCCGCGCGCGCACTCCACCGGCGGCACCCAGCGCCGCGCGCCCAGCTCGTGCAGCATCTGCAGCGTCTCCGGGTTGTAGACGTTGAGATGCGGTCCCGCGACCCAGCCCTGCGATCCGGCGGCGAGCGGCACCGCGTTCCAGTCGTTGACCTCTATGCGGTAGTCGCCGTTGCCGCAGACGCGCCGCAAGCGCTTCAGGTCCCCTTCGGATTCGATGAGCGCCTGCGTGGAGAGCACGACCTCCTTGCCGGCCGCGCGCAGGTCGGCGGCGATCGCGAGCCAGTCCTCGTAGGAGACCTCGGTGCGGCGCAGGCAGACCACTTCGCCGAGATAGACCGCGTCCAGCGGCGAGCCTGCGAGCCCCGCATAGAAGTCGACCACGCGCTGGCGCGGCCAGTGGTAGCTCAGGGGACCGAGCGCGAGCTTCATTTCCAGGGGCGCGAGAATGCGCCGAGCGTCTGCTGGCTGCCCTCGGCGAGGCGCGCCAGCTCCGCGCGCCATTGCGGCTGCACCCTGAAGCGCGCGGGCGCTCGAGCGAGCGCGTCGATCGCCTCGCGCCAGATGCGCGTCACCTGCGCCACGTAAGCCGGGCTGCGCTGGCGGCCCTCGAGCTTCACCGCGCGCACGCCGATGCGCGCGAACTCCGGCAGCAGCTCGAGCGTGTTCAGGCTCGCCGGCTCCTCGAACGCATGGTAGGTCTCGCCCAGGGACTCGTAGCGGCCCTTGCAGACCGTGGGATAGGCGGCATGCTCGCGCTTGCCGTAGCGGTCGATCAGTACGCCGTTCAGGCGCGATTCCAGGCCGAGCGGGGTTTCGGCCCAGCGCACGGCGTGCGCCGGCGAGCAGGCGCCCGCCATGTTGGGCGAGGTGCCGCAGGCGTAGCCCGAGAGCGAGCATCGGCCTTCCACCATGACGCACAGTCCGCCGAAGCCGAACACCTCCATCTCCACCGGCGTGCGCGACGCCACGAGCTCGAGCTGCGCGAGCGAGAGCACGCGCGGCAGCACCGCGCGGCGGATGCCGAACTGCTGGTGGAAGAAGTTGATCGCCTCGTAGCTCGTCGCCGAGCCCTGCACCGAAAGGTGCAGCTCGAGCTTCGGGTGCTTGCGGTGCGCGTAGCGCAGCAGCCCGGGGTCGGCGACGATGACCGCGTCGGCGCCGAGCCGCTGCGCGCGGTCGATGGCGTCGGTCCAGCGCGTCCAGTTGTGCGCCTGCGGATAGGTATTGATCGCAAGCACCACCTTGCGGCCGCGCTGGTGCGCGTAGCGAAGGCCGGCGGCAAGCGAAGCGTCGTCGAAGTTGAGGGCCGGGAAATTGCGCGCGTTCGTGTCGTCGCGCAGGCCGGCGTAGACCCAGTCCGCTCCGGCGTCCACCGCGGCCTGCAGCGCCGGCAATCCGCCGGCGGGGCAGACCAGTTCGATGGGCGTGTCTTCGGCCAAGCCTCGTTCCCGTTGAAGCGCACCATCGTAGGCAGCGGCGACGGCGGAGACTTGATCCACATCAAGCCAACCGGCGCGCGGCGGGTATGCAGTAGCGGCAATGCGGACCACTGGATGAACATTCTTCTCGTCTATCCGCGCAACCCGGACAGCTTCTGGAGCTTCCAGCACGTCCTGAAGCTGATCTCGCGAAAGTCCGCGTTCCCGCCGCTGGGCCTGCTCACCGTAGCGGCGATGCTGCCGCGCTCCTGGGCGCTGCGCCTGGTCGACCTCAACGTGCGTGCGCTCACGAACGCCGATCTCGCCTGGGCGGACTATGTCTTCCTGAGCGGCATGATCGTGCACCGCGAGTCGGCGCGTGAAGTGGCGAGGCGCTGCGCAGCGATCGGCCGCACGGTGATCGCGGGCGGGCCGCTGTTCACCACCGGGCACGCGGGCTTTCCCGAGATCCGGCACTTCGTGCTCGGCGAGGCCGAGGAGCTGAGCGCGCAGCTCGTGGCGGACCTGGAGCGCGGCGCGCCCGCGCGTTTCTACCGCGCCAGCGCATGGCCGGACGTGCGCCGCTCGCCGGTGCCGCGATGGGATCTCATCGACCTGCGCGACTACGCCACGATGCCGGTGCAGTTCTCGCGCGGCTGCCCGTTCAATTGCGAGTTCTGCGACATCGTGGTGATGAACGGCCGCGTGCCGCGCACCAAGTCGCCGGAGCAGGTGCTGGGCGAGCTGGACGCGCTGCGCGCGCACGGCTGGCGCGACATGGTGTTCCTCGTCGACGACAATTTCATCGGCAACCGCAAGCGCAGCCGCGAGCTGCTGCGCGCGCTGGTCGACTGGCGGCGCCGCACGCGCGCGCCGCTGGGATTCCTCACCGAGGCTTCGGTCAACCTCGCCGACGATCCCGAGCTCTACGGACTGATGGTGCAGGCCGGCTTCAAGAAGGTGTTCCTCGGCCTCGAGACGCCGTCGGCCGAGGGCCTCGAGGAGTGCCACAAGCGGCAAAACAGCGCGCGCGACCTGCGCGAATCCGTGCGCACGCTGCAGCGCGCTGGCCTGGAGGTGATGGGCGGCTTCATCGTCGGCTTCGACAGCGACCCGCGCGACATCTTCCGCCGCCAGTTCGACTTCATCCAGCAGTCGGGGGTGGTCACCGCGATGGTCGGGCTGCTCAGCGCGCTGCCCGAGACCGCGCTTTACCGCCGGCTCGCCGCCGAGGGGCGAATCCTCGCCGACGCCTGCGGCGACAACACCCAGGCGGCGGTGAACTTCGTCACCCGCCTGGACCGGGACTTCCTGCTCTCGGGCTACCGCGAGCTCATGCGCCGCCTGTACGAGCCGCGCAACTACTACCGGCGCATCCGCACGTTCCTGCGCAGCTACCGGCCGCAGGGACCGGCCCTGCGGCTGTCGCGTGCCGATCTGGCGGCTTTCCTGCGCTCGCTCTGGCTGCTGGGCGTGCGCCAGCCCGGCCGCGCCGCGTTCTGGAGCCTGCTCGGATCGACGCTGCTGCTGCGGCCGCGCAAGCTGCGCGCCGCCGTGGAGCTGGCGATTCTCGGATTGCACTACCGGCGCGTGGCCGGCGCGCTCTAGCCGCGCTCAGCCCAGGTGCGCGCGCAGCCGCGCGAGGTCCGGGATGCGCACCTCGCGCGCGTGGATCTCGACGAGCCCGTCGGCCGCGAGATCGTGCAGGATGCGCGAGAAGTGCTCGGGCGTCATGTTCAGCCGCGAGGCGACCACGCTCTTGCCCGCGCTCAGGTGCACGCTCGCGGCGCCCGCGGTCCGGTCCGCGGGCACGTCGGCGAGCAGGTAGCCGATGATGCGCTCCTGGCCCGAGCGCAAGGTGTAGCTCTCTACGTCGCGCACCAGGCCATGCAGCCTGCGCGCGAGTCCCGACAGCATGCGCCGCGCGAACCCGGGGTCGCGCGCGAGCTCGTCGAACACCGCGCGCTTCGCCACGTGCAGCAGCATCGTGTCGGCCAGCGCCTGCGCGAAGACGATGTAGGGCTTCTCGAGGAACATCAGCGCCTCGCCGAAGCTCTGCCCGGGGCGCACGATCTCGACGACCTTCTCGATGCCCTGCGGCGAGGTGAAGCCCAGCTTCACCTGCCCGTAGACCACCACGTGAAAGCCGGTGCAGGGGTCGCCGCACTGGACGATCGCCTGGCCCTTCTCGAAATACTGGGGCAGCGTAGCGCTCGCGACGCGCTGGATTTCCTCCGCGCTCATCTCGCTGAACATCGGCAGGTTGGCGAGGAACGCCTCCAGCTTGATGGCCGGATGGCGCGGTTTCCCGGCGGGCGTTTCCGCCGGCGGGCGGCCGCCTTCGACCGGAGCATCCATGCGCTCGGCGCTCAGCCGTGCATCGTCAGGCCGCCCGAGACGCTCAGGGTCTGGCCGGTGATGAACTCGGCGTCGTCGCTGGCGAGGAACAGCACCGCGCCGGCGATGTCCTCGGGCTTGCCGAGGCGGCCGATCGGGATCGCGCGCCGGTAGGCCTCGCGCAGCTTGTCCGGGTTGCCCGCGCCCAGCATGAACGCTTCCAGCATGCCGGTCTCGGTGAGGCCCGGGCAGACGGTGTTCAGGCGCACGCCCTTGGAGGCGAGCTCGCGCGACAGCGTCTTGGTGAGCGCGATGATGCCGCCCTTGCAGGCCGAGTAGGGCGCTTCGCCCGAGGAGCCCACGCGTCCGGCGTCCGAGGCGATGTTGACGACCTTGCCGCCGCCGCGCTCGACCATGCCGGGCAGCACGCAGTGCATGAGGTTCATGGCGCCCACGAGGTTGATCGAGATGATCTTCTGCCAGAACGCCGGGTCGGTCTTCAGGAACGGCTTGAACATGTCCCAGCCGGCGTTGTTGACGAGGATGTCGACCGGCCCCGCCTCGTCGACCGCGCGCTTCACGGCGCCGTAGTCGGTGATGTCGACCTTCTTCTCGGCGTTCAGATCGAAGACGATCGTCTTCACCCCTTCGTCCTTGAAGCGCGCGACGATCGCGGCGCCGATGCCCGCCGCGCCGCCCGTGACGATCGCGGTCTTGCCCTTCAAGCCTTTCATTTCATTTCTCCGGGATGACTGCGGTGGCCTCGAGCTCGATTTTTCCCGGCGAGTCCAGGAGGTCCGAGACGAAGATCATACTCATCGCCGGGTAGTGCGCGCCCATCAGTCGCTTCCAGATGCGGCCGAGCTCGCGGCGCGCGGCGAGGTAGGCCGGCTTGTCGCAGCAGTACGCGGTCATGCGGCAGATGTCGGCGGGCTTGCCGCCGGCCTCGGCGAGCACCGCGAGGACGTTCTTCAGCGCCCGCTCGAACTGGGGAACGATCTCTGCGGACTCGAAGACCTGCTGCTCGTTCCAGCCGACCTGGCCGGCGACGTACAGCGTCCTCCCGCCGGTGACGACGACGCCGTTGGCGTAGCCCTTGGGCCGGGGCCACCCCGGCACGTCCACGAAGCGGATCCCGTCCTTTTCTTCGGTCATGACATCACCTGTCCTCCGTCGATGACGATCGACTGCCCATGGATGCCCCGGGCGAGGTCGGCGGAGAGCATGGCCACCACGTGCG
>DATKKT010000004.1:0-10525 GCA_035542795.1 Burkholderiales bacterium | reverse complement strand
GCTCCAGGCCGATCTCGCGCACCGTGTCGGCGACCTCGCGCATTTCCGCGGCACGGCGCTTGCCGTGGCTGACGACGCGCTCGATGAGGTAGCCCGAGAGCTTCTCCCAGTCGATCGCGGGAAAGCTCTCCTTCAGCGAAGCGAGCACGCGGGCCTCTACGCCGTACTCGCTCGAGGCGAGCATGGATTCCAGCATCAGCGCCTCCAGCCCCTTGATCATGATCGAGCGGAACATCTTGATCGCCGAGGCCTGCCCGACTTCGCTCGCGACCACTTCCATCTTCATGCCGAGCGCGCGCGCGCGCGGCGCGAGCGCCTGCGCGCCCGGCCCGCCGATGAGGCAGGGCACCTTGTGGCCGTAAGGCGCCACCGGCGCCATCACCGCCACGTCGACGTAGTCGGCGCCGGTCGGCGCGACGAGCGCCGCGGTCTGGATCTTGCGCTGCGGCGACACCGAGTTGATGTCGAGAAAGAGCTGGCCCTTGCGCAGCCCCGGCAGGCAGGAGCGTGCCGCCTCCAGGCTCGAGCTCGCCGTCACGGCAAGGAAAACCAGATCCGCGTCGCGAACCGCGTCGCGATGGTCTTTGGATGCGGATACGCCGAGCGATTCCGCAATTCTCCTCAGCATCCCCTTGTTCGCGGGGTCGTCGAACAGAATGTCGTACGTCGTGAGCCGCGCACCCTGCTCGAGCAGCCCGCGGCCCACGGTCTGCCCCGCCTCGCCGAAGCCGATGAATGCGATTCGTTCGCTCATGGTGCGCGATTCTATTTGATGCAGCGGCGGCGCTTGCGTACAGTATCGCCGCGTGAACGTCTCCGAAGTGATGGTGCAGTACCTGAAGGCGGCCGGCATCGGCCACGTCTTCGGCTATCCGGGCGATCCCAACGTCGAGTTCATGGAAGCGGCGCGGCGCGCCGGGCTGCAGTTCGTGCTCGGCCGGCGCGAAGGCACCGCCGGGCTGATGGCCGAGGCGTACGGCTTCCTGACCGGCCGGCCGGGCGTGTGCATGTCCACGCTCGGGCCGGGCTCGTCCAACCTCGTGAACGCGGTGGCGAACGCGTACCTCGACCGCGTGCCGATGCTCGCGCTCTCCGGGCAGATCGAGAGGAAGCGCGAGCAGACCTTCACGCACCAGGTGCTCAACCACAATCTCGTCTTCTCGCCCGTGAGCAAGTGGGCGACCCACGTCGCGCCCGACACCGTGGGCCTGGTGATGCGCAAGGCGCTGCGCACCGCGATGGCCGAGCGCCCCGGCCCGGTGCACATCACCACCCACGCGGACGTGGTCGGCATGGAGGCGAAGGACGCCGCGATCGACCTGCCGCCGATGACGGTCGCTCCGGGGAATTTCACGATCCATTCGAATTCTCCGGGACGAGCAGACGTTCAGGGACTTCTCAAGAGCGCCCGGCGCCCCGTCATCCTCGCCGGTATCGCCGCGCAGCGCGCCGACGCGCACGCCGCGCTCGCCAAGCTCGCCGCGACCGCGGGGATCCCGGTCGTGGTGTCCCCCATGGCGAAGGGCGTGCTCGCGGAGGACAGCGACTGGTACGCGGGCACGCTCGACATGGCCTGCAACGAGCTGATGTGGAGCTTCCTCAAGGGTTGCGACCTGCTGCTCGCGGCCGGCTTCGACGCGGTGGAGCTCATCAAGCCCTGGCAGCTCTCGGTGCCGACCGTGCACATCGACGCGGTGCCGAATACCGATCAGGTCTATCCCGCGGCGCTCGAGCTCGTCGGCGACATCGGCGCGATCCTCCATAGCATCGCGGCGGAGTGGAAAGGCGAACCGAAATGGACGGCGGCCGAAGTTGCCAGACACCGCGACGCGCTGCGCGCGGCCTACTATGCCGGGCGCGTTGCCGGCCGCCTCAACCCCACCGACGTGGTCGACGCGGTGCGCGCGGCGCTGCCGCGCGAGGCGATCGCGACCAGCGACGTCGGCTCGCACAAGCTGCTCGTGGGCCAGGGCTGGACGAGCTACGCACCGCGCTCGATGCTGATGTCGAACGGCCTGTCGTCGATGGGCTACTCGCTGCCCGCGGCGATCGTCGCAAAGCTGCTGAACCCGAAGCACCCCGTGGCCTGCTTCACCGGCGACGGCGGCCTCGCGATGGTGCAGGGCGAGCTGCGCCTCGCCGCGAGCCTCGGGCTCGACCCGCTGGTGGTGGTGTTCTGCGACAACAGCCTCAACCGCATCGAGATCAAGCAGTCCAACCGCAACTACCCGAGCTGGGGCACGCTCATCGACGAGACGGATCTCGCGAAGCTCGCGCCAGCGATGGGTTGCGAGGGCGCGATGGTCGACAGCGCTGCGGCACTGGAGAAGCTGCTCGCCGGCGCGCGCCCGAAGGACCGGCCGCTCGTGATCGGCGCGCGCATCGATCCCGCGCAGTACACCGCCCAGTTCTGAGCCTAGGCGAGCGCCACCGCGGCGCGCCGCGGCGCGTTCGCGCGCCCCTCGCGCGCCGGCTCGGCGCCCGTGAACGGGCGCACGCCGGTCCAGGCGCCCGATTCCATGAGCTCGAGCGCCGTCGCCTTCAGCTCGCCCGCCACCGCCGCGGCCGCCGCGGTATGGCGCTCGCGCGGCTGCGAGTACAGGTAGTTGCGCCGGATCATGCGCGCGTCGGACACCGAAATCGCGCGCCACTCGCGGCCGCGCTCGCCCTCCTGATAGATCGCCGCCATCGGCTTGATGGTCGCGGCCATGTCGTGATAGACGCAGTTCATCAGCAGCGCGAGCGAGTCGACCTCCGCGACGATCCGGGCCTGCAGGCCGCGCTGCTCGAATTCCGCGGCGATGCGCCGGCGCAGGCCGTGGCTGCTGGTCGGCAGGATCAGCGGCAGCGCCGCGGCCTCGGCGATCGTCAGGCTCGTGCGGCGCGGCGCGACGAGCGCACTGTGGCTGGGCACCATCACGAACAGCTCCTCCTCCAGCAGCGGCTCTACGGTCGCGTCGGGCGCGATGTCGCTCGCGAACAGCACGGCGAGGTCGAGCTGGCCCATGCGCATCATCTGGCCGAGGTGCCCGCTCATCCCCTCGACGACGTTGAGCAGGATGCTCGGATAGCGCTCGCGGATGCGGCGCACGAGCGTGAGGCCGAGCGCCGACACCGTGGTCGCCGGAAGGCCGACCGAGACCATGCCCTGCACCGCGCCGGATTCCTTGCGCGCGATCGACAGCGCCTGGTCGAGCTGGCGCAGCATGAAGCGCGCGTGGTGGTAGAGCGCCAGGCCGTTGTCGGTGGGCACGACGCCCTTGGAGGAGCGCGTGAGCAGCGGCTTGCCGACCTCGCTTTCGAGCTTCGCCAGCTGCTGGCTGAGCGCCGGCTGCGCGATATAGAGCTGGCGCGAGGCCTTCGACAGGCTGCCGCTCTCGACGATCTGGGTGAAATAGCGAAGCTGACGCAGGTCCACGGCGGCTCTCCTCCTCGGTGCTCCTCCGGATATAACTCTAACTTATACCCAGCCTCGGAAAACAGTATTTTTCGCGCGCCGCCCGCCTTCCTATAGTGGACAGGGTCATGAAGAAGCGCGCATTCGTGGAGAAGATGGCGCACGTCGCCTGGCGGGAGTTCCCGGGGCACTTCGGCGGCGCACTGTCCAAGATGCTCGTCGGCCCCGGCAACGCGGGCTCCCGGCAGCTCGACTTCCGCATCTCGCGCTACGCGCCCAACGCGTACGTGCAGGAGCACAAGCACAGGATCCAGGAGCAGATCTACTACGTCCTCGAGGGCGAGGGCCTGCTCACGCTCGGGAAACAGCGGCACCTCATGCGGCCGCACGACTACGTGTACGTGCCGCCGGGCGTGCCGCACAGCTTCACCAATACCGGCACCGCCGGGCTCGTCTTCCTCGTGGTGACGACGCCGGCGGACGACGAACCGAAGACCAAAGGAGGGAAACGCAAATGACGACCAGGAGAAGGATTCTGCAGGCGGGCGCGGCGCTCAGCGGCGCGGCGGCGCTCGGCTTTCCGGCCATCGTGCGCGCGCAGTCGGACAAGATCAAGATTGGCCACCTCACGCCGCTCACGGGCTTTCTCGGCGCGCTCGGCGAGTACGCCGTGAAGGGCATCCGCATGGCCATCGACGAGATCAACGCCAAGGGCGGGGTCATGGGCCGCCAGCTCGACGTGATGTCGGAGGACTCGGTCAACCCGGCCACCGCCTCGACCAAGGCGCAGCGCATGCTCGACCAGGACAAGGTCGAGTTCCTGATGGGCGAGATCAACTCGGCCTCGGCGAAAACGATCATGCAGGTCGCCGCGCGCAACAAGCGCTTTTTCCTGCAGATCGGCGCGCGCTCGGACGTGCTGCGCGGCGCGGACTGCAACCGCTACACGTTCCACGTCGACATCCCGGTCACGGTGATGGTGAACGCCGAGGGCCACGCGCTGCTGCGCGACGGCCTGATCAAGGGCAAGCGCATTTTCTGCCTGACCTCCGACTACCTGTTCGGCCACGACCTCGCCAAGGCTGCGAAGGCGTTCATCGCCGCCAACGGCGGCACCGTGATCGGCGACGAGCTCACGCCCACCGACACCACCGACTTCAGCCCGCTGCTGCTCAAGATCCGGCAGGCGAAGCCCGACATGGTCGCGACCAACCTGGGCGGCAACCAGGTGACCAATTTCGTCAAGCAGTACGCCGAGTTCGGCCTGCCCTACCCGGTCGCCGGCTTCAACCTGAACACCGCGGACGCATGGGCGGCGGGCGAAGGCAACCTGAGCGGCATCTGGCCCACCGTCTGGCACCACGAAGTCGACACGCCGGGGTCGAAGGCCTTCGTAGCGGCGTTCCGCAAGAAGCACGGCCAGCCGCCGGAGAACCACGCCTGGATCGAGTACGTCTCGATGCACATCATGGCGCGCGCCATGGCCGAGACCAAGTCGACCGACAGCGAGAAGCTGATCGCCTACTTCGAGAAGCAGCCCGAGTTCGACCTGCTCAAGCCGCGCAAGGGCTACTTCCGCTCCTGGGACCACCAGCTGATGCAGGAGGCCTACACGTTCACCGTCAAGCCGAAAGGCCAGGCGAAGGACAGGTGGGACTTCCTCGCGTTCGGGTCCGCCGTGCCGGCGGCGAATCAGCCGCTGGAGATTCTCGCGGTCAGCAAGGCGCAGAACACCTGCAAGCTCTAGCGTCGAGGTGAGGCGCGGCTCGCCGCGCCGCTAGCATGCAGCAGCTGCTGTTTCTGCTGGAGCAGGTCGTCAACGGCCTGGTCCTGGGCGGGTACTACCTGCTCATCGCGCTCGGGCTGTCGCTGATCTTCAGCGTGGGCGGGGTGGTGAACCTCGCCCACGGCGCGTTCTATGCGCTGGGGGCCTACGCCTCCCTGGAGATCGCCAAGCACCTCGGCTTCAGTGGAGCGGTGGTGCTCTCGCCCGTCGCGGTGGCCCTGCTCGGCATCGCCTTCGAGCGCTTCCTGCTGCGTCGCTTCTACACCGCGGACCCGATCCTGTCGCTGCTGCTCACGTTCGGCCTCGCGCTCGTCGCCGAGCAGGCGATCCGCATGATCTGGGGCGCCGCACCGCTGCCCGCGTCGATGCCGCAGGCGCTCAAGGGCAGCGTGATGCTCGGCGACTTCCTGTTCTCGCGCTACCGGCTGCTGCTGCTCGCGATCGTCGCCGCAATCCTCGCCGGAATCTGGATCCTGATCCACAAGACCTCGTTCGGCCGCGTGGTGCGCGCCGGCATCCAGCGCCCGGACATGGTCGCTGCGCTCGGCATCCGGCTCGAGCCCTACATGATGGCGATCGTGGCGCTGGGCGTGGGCATGGCGGCGCTGGCCGGAGCCCTCTTCGCGCCGATCGCGCTCGTGCACCCGGCGATGGGCGCAGAGATCATCACCGTGGCGTTCGTGGTGGTGGTGATCGGGGGCCTGGGCAGCTTCTGGGGCGTGGTGCTCGCCTCGATGCTCGTAGGCGTCGTGCGCGGCGTCACGATCCACTTTGTGCCCGCCGCGGGCGAAGCGTCGATGTACATCCTCATGTTTCTGGTGCTGATGTTCCGGCCGCGCGGGCTGCTCGGCGAGCGCATCGAGAAGTTCGAATGAGCAAGCGCCGGCCGCTGTGGATCGGCGCGATCGCGCTTGCCGTGCTGCCGTTCGCAATGCTCGCGCTCGGCCTGAGCCCGAACACCGCGACGCAGGTCGTCTGCTTCGCCATTGCCGGGCTCGGCCTCAATCTGCTCGTCGGCTTCACCGGGCTCACCTCGTTCGGGCACAGCGTCTGGTTCGGCATCGGCGCCTACGCCGCCGCGATCGCACAGAAGCAGTGGCTGCATGGGCAGATCGCGCTGCCGATCCTGTTCTCGCTCGCCTTCGTCGCGGTCCTGTCCGCCGTCGTAGGCCTGCTGATCCTGCGCCGGCGCGGTGTGTACTTCGCGCTGCTCACGCTCGCGCTCGTCGCACTCACCTACACGGTCGCGTTCCGCTGGACCGCGCTGACCGGCGGCGAGGACGGCCTGGGCGGGCTGCAGCGCGGCGGGCTCGCGATCCTGCGGCTCGACGACCACTACGCCTACTACGCGCTCGTGGCGCTCCTGGCTTTCGGCGTGCTCTACGTCATGCTGCGCGTGCTGCGCTCGCCCTTCGGCCACGTGCTCGTCGCCATCCGCGAGAACCAGCAGCGCGCGACGTTTCAGGGCTATGCCGTGGACCGCTACCGCCTCGGCGCGTTCGTGCTCTCCGCGGTGGTCACCGCCCTCGGCGGCGCGCTGCTCGCCTTCCTCAACTACCTCGTTTCGGCGGAATCGGTCTCGGTGGGGCTCTCGGGCGAGCTGCTGGCGATGGTGGTGATCGGCGGCATGCACCATATCCTCGGACCGGCGCTCGGCGTGCTGTTCTACATCTTCTTCCGTGAGCTGTTCTCCATCTGGACCGGCAACTGGCTGTTCTGGTTCGGCCTGGTGTTCGTCGCCTTCGTGCTGTTCTCGCCCGAGGGGCTCGTGGGCATCTGGCGGCGCCTCGCGCGCCGCTGGCGCCCCGAGCCGGAGCTGGAGGCAGCAATGAGCGCGCGCCGCGTGTACGAGGGCCTGCCGCTGCCGGCGTCCCTGCACGCGCCCGTGCGCGAAGACTGCACGCTGGAGATCGGAGCGGTCTCGAAGAGCTTCGGCGGCATTCACGCGGTGGCCGCCGCGAGCCTGCGCGTCGAGGCGGGCGAGATCCACGCGCTCATCGGCCCGAACGGCGCCGGCAAGACGACGCTGTTCAATCTGGTTTCGGGCCTGTTCCCGCCGGACGCCGGTACCGTGCGGCTGCACGGATCGTCTCTGCACGGCCTCGAGCCGCACGAGATCTGCGAGCAGGGAGTCGCGCGCTCGTTCCAGATCACCAACCTCTTCAAGGGGCTGCCGGTCTACGAGAACCTGCGCCTGTCGGTGCAGGCGAAGCACCCTGCGCGCTTCAACGCCTGGCGCGACATCGACAGCTACCCCGAGATCCATGCCGAGACGCGCGAGCTCGCGAAGTTCCTCGGCCTGGAAGGCATCGAGCCGGTGGCGGGCGGCGACTTGTCGTACGGCGGCCAGCGCCTGCTCGACCTGGGCATCGCGCTCGGCTCCAAGCCACGGGTTCTGATGCTCGACGAGCCGCTCGCGGGCCTCGCCGCGGCCGAGCGCGAGCGGGTCTCGAAGCTGATCCGCGGCGTCGCGGCCGGAATTCCGGTCCTCATCGTCGAGCACGACATCGATCGCGTGCTCGGCTTCTCGCGCCGCGTCACGGTGATGAACCAGGGTGAAGTACTGATGGCCGGTACGCCCGAAGAGGTGCGCGCGGATCGCCGCGTGCAGGAGGTCTACACCGGCTCGGGGACGCCGCCCGCGGCGCGCAAGGAGGAGCGTCTCGTCGGCGACAAGCCGCTCCTGTCCTTCCGCAACGTCAACGCCTACTACGGCAAGAGCCACATCCTCAACGACGCCACGCTCGACGTGCGCGAAGGCGAGATCGTCGCTCTGCTCGGCCGCAACGGCGCGGGCAAATCCACGCTGCTGAAGACGCTCTGCGGCCTGCTCGCGCCCGTCTCCGGCACGATCGAATTCGAAGGGCGCGACATCGCGGGGCTGTCGGCGCCGCAGATCGCGCGGAGGGGCGTCGGCTACGTGCCGCAGGGCCGCGGACTGTTCGCCGGCATGACGGTGGCGGAGAACCTCGCGCTCGGGCGTCTCGCGCGCGCCACCGACGGCCGCCGCGGCGTCGTCTGGAGCGAGGAGAAGATCTTCGAGCACTTCCCGCGCCTGCGCGAGCGCATGCATGTGGCCGCCGACTACCTGTCGGGCGGCGAGCAGCAGATGGCCGCGGTGGCGCGCGCGCTCTCCGGCAACGTCCGGCTGCTGCTGCTGGACGAGCCCTTCGAGGGCCTCGCGCCCGCAGTGGTGCAGGAGCTGTTCGGCGTCTTCGACCGCCTGCGCGGCCAGGCCTCGATCATCATCGTCGAGCACAACCTCGATCTCGTGCTCGCCCTCGCCGACCGCGTGTTCGCGCTCGAGCGCGGCGCGGTGTTCCACCAGGGGCCCGCCGAGCCGCTACTCAAGAACCTCGATTACCGAAAGAAGATCCTCTGGCTATGAAAGGAGCACGCAACATGACCAGGCTGCTTTTCGCGGCGCTCGCCGCCATCCTTTGCAGCGCCGCGCAGGCGCAGTCGTTTCCGTCGAAGCCGATCCGGATCCTGGTCGGGTTCGCGCCGGGCGGCGCCATGGACATCGTGGCGCGGACGGTAGGGCAGAAGATCTCCGAAAGCATCGGGCAACCGGTGGTCGTCGACAACAAGCCCGGCGCCGGCAGCAACATCGCCATTCGCGCGCTGATCGAGAGCCCGCCGGACGGCTACACGGTAATGCTCGTCGCCAACGGCCTCGCGGCGAATCCAGCGCTCTACCAGCCGGTGCCGTTCGACCCCGAGCGGGACGTCGTGCCCGTGGCGCTCGTCGCGCGGCTGCCCGTGGTGATCGCGGCGAACGCCAAGTCGGAGATCACGAGCCTAGCGAAGCTCGTCGAGGCGGCGAAGGCGCGACCGGGCACGGTGCCGTACGCCTCGCCGGGGAACGGCTCTACGCCGCACCTCGCGGTGGAGCTGTTCGCGCGCGCCGCGGGAATTGCGCTCCAGCACGTCCCCTACAAGGGCGGGGCGCCGGCGATCAACGACGTTCTCGGCGGGCAGCTCCCGCTCGTCGCGGTGAACGCGGTCGAGGTGCTGCCGCACGTGAAGGCGGGAAGGCTCCGCGTGCTGGCGGCGCTGAGCGCCGAACGCATCTCGACGCTGCCCGAGGCGCCGACCATCGCGGAGTCCGGTTATCCGGGCTTCGAGGCGTCGGTGTGGCACGCCTTCATCGCGCCGCGCGGCACGCCGCCCGCGGCGGTCGAAAAGCTGAGCGCCGAGGTCCGCAAGGCGCTCGCCTCGCCCGAGGTGAAGGAGCGGCTGGCCGGGCTAGGCGCGGAAGTGTCGCCCACCGGGCCGAGAGAGCTCGGCGTGCTGGTCCGCAAGGAAACCGAACGCTACGGCAAGCTGATCCGCGAAGCGGGGATCAAGGCGAATTGAAGACCGGAAGGGAGGTGCTCTGGATATGAACAAGCCCGCAGAGATGAAGTTCGACGCGCCGAACCGCGTGCTGATGGATGGCGAATGGATCGCCGGCAAAGGCGCCGCGATCGAGGTGATCGACAAGTTCCGCCTGCGGCCCGGCGCGCGCTTCGGCTCGGCCGACCGCGAGCAGGTGGCGCGCGCCATCGACGGCGCGCAGTCCGCGTTCCGCGCCGGGCCGCCGAATCCGTACGAGCGCGGCGCCATCCTGCAGCGCGCGGCGGCCATGATCGAGGGGCAAGCGGACGCGTTCGTCCGCACCATGCAGATGGAGGCCGGATTCACGGCCTCGGACGGCGCGGGCGAGGTGCGCCGCTGCGCCGAGACGCTGCGCCTCTCGGCGGAAGAAGCGCGCCGGCTCGGCGGCGACGTGATTCCGCTCGCGGGCGCGCCGCAGCAGTCCGGGCGCATCGGCTTCACGCTGCGCGTGCCGCTCGGCGTGGTCGCGGCGATCACGCCGTTCAATTCGCCGCTCAACACGGTCGCGCACAAGATCGCGCCCGCCTTCGCCGCGGGCAACGCCGTCGTGCTCAAGCCCGCCTCCGCCACCCCGCTCACCGCCTGTCTGCTCGCCGAGCTGCTGCTCGCCGCGGGGCTGCCGAAGGGATTTCTCTCGCTGCTGCCGGGCAGCGCGCCGGTCGCCGACGCGATCATCGCCGACCCGCGCGTGCGCTTCTTCGCGTTCACGGGCAGCACCGAAGTCGGCCGCAGCATCCAGAGCCGCGCGGGGCTGCGGCGCACGCAGATGGAGCTGGGCTCCATCGCCTGCTGCATCCTCTGCGACGACGCGAACCTCGACAGCGCGCTGCCCAAGGTCGTCAACGCGGGCTACCGCAAGGCGGGCCAGGTCTGCACCTCGATCCAGCTGCTTCTCGTCCACAGGAAGATTCTTTCCCGGGTGGAGGAAAAGCTCGCAGCCCTGGTATCGGCGCTCCGCTACG
>DATKKT010000003.1:0-5569 GCA_035542795.1 Burkholderiales bacterium | reverse complement strand
ATACACCATTCAGCTTGCGCTGAGGCGCCGCTCGGTTTCGCGCATGACCTGGCCTGCGATTGCGTCGTCGCTGCCGGTGACGCGCACGCGCGTGGAGCTGGCGCTCAGGCGCTCGATTTCGACTTCCACGCTCTTGTCGGCCTTGCGCGCCTTCACGACTTCGGCCTTGCCGCGCAGTTCCATGGCGGCGATCGGCATGCCCATTTGACTGAGCGTGGAGATGAAGGCGGGCTTGACGCGTGCGATCGGCGCGTTGAACGTGCGCTCTACGCTCGCTCCGGTGAGGCCCTTCCAGGTGCTTTCAATCGTCGAGCAGCCGGACAGGAGAGTCAGCGCCAGGACGAATGCCGCGCGCCAGAGATTGCTCATGGCCGCGCACTCTAGCGGCTGCGGCGGCGCCTGAACAGTGTCGCCGCCGCCCGTCGCCCGGTGTTACTTCTTCTTGCAGGCTTCGCCTTCGCGGCTCTCCGCCGTGCAATCGGGCAGCTTGATGCCTTCGCCCTGGATGCGGATCATCAGCGGCGGCGGCGCGGCGCCCGGATTCGTGCTCGTGTGCGCGCGCTGCGTCTGCGCAGGGGCCGGAGCGCTGCTTTTGTCCTGTTTGATCGTGACGGTGGCGGCCGCCGGAGCCGCTGTTGCAGGTGCTCCGGGCGTTTGCGCGAAGGTTGGCGTGGCGGACACCGACACGGCGATGCCAATGCAGAATGACCTGAACATTCGTAGCCCCCTTTCAGCCCATGATTATGCGCCGCAAGGGGCGGAAGATCCTGCCGCTATGATGGATCATGAACTTGCGCATCGGCATTGACCTGGGCGGCACCAAGATCGAGGGCATCGCGCTCGACGGCGCGGGCAGGGAAGTCCATCGCAAGCGCGTGCCCACGCCGCAGGGCGACTATGGGGCCACGGTCAGGGCGGTCGCGGAACTGGTGCTTGATTTCGAATCAAAATCGAGACAGCAGGCGACGGTGGGCGTCGGCATGCCGGGCGCGCTGTCGGTAGCTACCGGGCTCGTAAAGAACGCCAATTCGACCTGCCTGATCGGCCGCGACCTGAAAGGCGACCTCGAGAAAGTGCTCGGGCGAGAGGTGCGGCTCGCGAACGACGCCAATTGCTTTGCGCTCTCCGAAGCGGTGGACGGCGCGGGCAAGGGCGCGCGGGTGGTGTTCGGCGTGATCCTGGGCACGGGCGTGGGCGGCGGGATCGTGGTGGGCGGCGAGGTGCTCGCGGGTCCCAACGCCATCGCCGGGGAGTGGGGGCACAACCCGCTGCCGCTGCCGCGCGGCGAGGACCTGCCGCTGCCCGATTGCTACTGCGGGCGCAAGGGCTGCATCGAGACCTATCTGTCGGGGCCGGCGCTGGAGCGGGACGGCGGGAACATGGAGCGCTACGAGGAGCGCCTGGCCAGGGCTCTGGCAGGGGTGATCAACATCCTCGACCCGGATGTCATCGTCCTGGGCGGCGGAATATCCAACCTCTCCCGGCTGTATGCCAACGTACCGCGCCGCTGGCGCCCATACGTGTTCTCGGACCAGGTGGCGACGAGGCTGCTGCCGCCGGCGCATGGCGACGCGAGCGGGGTCCGCGGCGCGGCCTGGTTGTGGGGACGATCGCTTACAGAGACCTAAGGGAGGGTCCGATGAACAAGACGTTGGCGATATCCGCCGTGCTCGCGCTCACGTCGCCGACGCTGCGGGCGGCCGATCTCGCGGCCGGCAAGGCGTTGGTCGAGTCGGTGTGCGCGGCATGCCACGGCGCGAACGGCGTGAGCGTGAGCGACACGATTCCGAACCTCGCGGCGCAGAAGTCCGCCTATCTCGAGGCGCAGCTCAGGGCGCTCAAGGACGGCGCGCGCAAGAACCCGATGATGAACGCGATGGCCGCGCAGCTGAGCGCCGCCGACGTCGAGAACGTCGCGGCCTTCTTCGCCTCGCAGCCCGGGGCCGCCACGGGGGCCAGATCGGCGCAGCTGCCGAACGTGGCGAAGAGCAACGTGCCGTTTCCGGAGGGCTACAGGGACTCGTTCGTGAAGTACCTCACGATCAACTTCCCCGCGACGAAGCAGGTGCGCTACTTCCTCGCGAACAAGGTGGCGCTCGAGGCGGCGAAAGCCGGCAAGCCGCTGCCGGACGGCTCGTTCCTCTTCGCGGAGATCTACGCCGCGAAGCTCGATGCGGCGGGCAAGCCGGTCACGGGCGGCGACGGCTTCTACGTGCCGGGAAAGCAGATCGGCTACAGCGCGATGGCGAGCGGCAAGGGCTGGGGCGATGCGATTCCCGGGATGCTGCGCAACGGCAATTGGAACTACGCGGTCTTCACGCTGGACAAGAAGCCGCGCGCCATCAACCAGGCCGAGTGCTTCGCCTGCCACAAGCCGCACGACAAGGAGAGCTTCCTCTTCACGCTCAAGGAGCTCGCCGCGGCGAAGTAGCCTATTCCGCCTTGCGGTCGGAGATGACGACGCGCGCGCTGCGCTCGTAGGTCCAGTAGGCCCATGCCCAGTCGATGAGCACCACCAGCCGGTTGCGGAAGCCGATCAGGAAGTAGATGTGCGCGACCAGCCACAGCAGCCAGGCCGGGTAGCCCGAGAACCGCAGCCGGCCGAGCACCGCGACCGCGGAGTTCATGCCGATCGTCGCGAGCATGCCTACGTCGCGGTAGAGGAACGGTTCCGGGGGCTTGTTCTCCAGGAAGTTGAGAACATTCAAGGCGGCGTGTCGACCCATTTGCTTGGCGGCGGGCGCGATGCCCGGCACGGGAGGCGTGTGCCAGGGCAGCGCGGCGAGGTCGCCGATCACCGAGATTTCCGGATGCCCGGGCACGCAAAGATCCTCGCCCACGATGACGCGCCCGGCGCGATCGAGCGGCACCCCGAGGCTGGCGCCGAGCGGCGAGGCCGAGACGCCGGCCGCCCAGACGACCGTGTGCGCCGCGAGCCGGTCCGGACCCATGGTCACGCCGTCGGCGTCGATGCCGGTGACCGTCTTGCCGAGCCATACCGTGACGCCGAGGCGCTCGAGCTGCAGGCGCGCGCGCTCCGAGAGGCGCGGCGGATAGCTGCCCAGCACGCGCTCGGCCCCTTCCACGAGCACCACGCGCGCGTTGCGCGGGTCGAAATTGCGGAACTCGCCGCGCAGCGTGTGGCGCGCGATCTCGGCGAACGCGCCCGCCAGCTCGACGCCGGTGGCGCCGCCGCCGATCACCACGAACGTGAGCCAGGTCGCGCGCTTCGCGGCGTCGGTCTCGCGCTCGGCGTACTCGAAGGCGAGCAGCACGCGGCGGCGGATCTCGTAGGCGTCCTCGAGCGTCTTCAGGCTCGGCGCGTGCGCCCGCCAGTCGTCGTGGCCGAAATAGTTGTTCGCCGCGCCGGTGGCGACGATGAGCCGGTCGTAGGCGATCTCGCCGCCGTCGGCGAGCACCACCGCGCGGCGCTGCGCGTCGATGCGCACGGCATCGCCGTAGAGCACCGTGGCGTTGCGCTGGCCGGCGAGGATCTGGCGGATCGGCGCCGCGACCGCGGGCGCGCTCAGCCCCGCGGTGGCGACCTGGTAGAGCAGCGGCTGGAAGAGGTGGTGGTTGGTGCGGTCGAGGATGGTCACGCGCACCGGCGCGCGCGCGAGCGCCCGCGCGGCGAACAGGCCGCCGAAGCCGCAACCCAGGATGAGCACGTGCTGGGGCATGAGTAACAGAGTGTAACGGCGCGCGGGGACCCGGCCGAAATCACTAGAATGAATGCGCCCATGAAGCCGCTCGTCTTCCTCTGCCTTGCCGGGATCCTGCTCGGCGCGTCCGCGCCCGCGCCCGCGCAAGAGCGCAAATTCGGCACCGTCGACCAGCAGCGCAGCGTCGACCCGGAGGCCGAGAAGCACCGCACGAGCGACCGCCGCAGCCATCGCCGCGGCAGCTATCCGCAGGGCGTCACGAAGATCGGCGAGCCGAATCCCTACGAGCCGAAGGTCGGCGCGCCGAACCCGTACGCGACGCAGGGCGGCACGCCGAACCCGTACGCGACGCAGGGCGGCGAGCCGGCCAGGCTCGGCACGGGCGCCCCGCGGCGCTGAGTCGGCTACACTCCGCCGGGAGCCATGGATCTCGCGGCACTGCTGCCGCCTGGCAAGCGCGGGCGGGCGGAACTCGTCGTAGGCGAAGAGCACACCGCCCCCCGCGTGGGCAGCGGGCTGGTGCACGTGCTCGCCACGCCGGTGATGATCAACCTCTTCGAGGCCGCCGCGCTCGACGCGGTGGACCAGCACCTGCCCGCGGGCTACCAGAGCCTCGGCACGGTCCTCAACGTGCGGCACATCGCGGCGACTCCCGTAGGGATGAAAGTCCTGGCGGTTGCCCGGATAGAAAAGATTGAAGGCAGGACGGTGCACCTGTTCGTCGAGGCGCGGGACGAAAAGGAAGTCATCGGCGACGGCCTGCACGAGCGCGTCGTCGTCAACGTCGAGAAGTTCAGCTTGCGCGTGAAGGCGAAGCTCGGCGCGCGCTAGCTCAGTGCGCCGCGCCGCCGGGCGCGCCGCTGAACGGCGGGCGCGTGCGCCAGATGAGCGGGATCATCAGCATGAACAGCCAGCCTACCACCCAGAAGATCTCGTTGGTCGACAGCATGTACGCCTGGCCGGACATCGCGCGCTCGACCTGCGCGTAGGCCTGCTCGGGCGCGGCGCCGAGCGCGGTCAGCTGGTCCACGTAGGCGCGCGCGCTCGCGCCGTAGGCGTTGAAATGCTCGGCCAGCTGCGCGTGGTGGACCGCCGCGCGGTTGTCCCAGGCCGCGACCGCGATCGAGGCGCCGAAGCTGCCCATCATCATGCGCAGGAAGTTCTGCAGCCCGGCGGCGTTGGCGATGCGGGCTGGCGGGATGCCGCCCAGGTTGATCGAGATGAGCGGCGTGAAGAAGAAGGCGATGCCCACGCCGTGCAGGAACTGCGGCAGCGCGATGGCGTAGAAGTCGGCGCTCGTCGTGAACTGCGAGCGCAGGAAGGCCACGCTGCCGAAGACGACGAAGCCGATCGAGGCGAGCAGGCGCAGGTCGAAGCGGCCCATGAGTCGCGCGACGAGCGGAGCGAACAGCACCGCGAACACGCCGCCCGGGGCCATCGCGTAGCCCGCCCACTGCGAGGTGTAGCCCATCTGCGTCTGCAGCCACAGCGGCACCAGCACCAGGCTGGAGAAGAACAGCGAGAAGCCCAGGCCCAGCGTCATCATGCCGCGCCGGTAGTTGCGGTACTTGAACAGCGCCAGGTCGACCACCGGGTGGTCCTCGGTGAGCTCCCAGGCGAGGAACAGCGCGCAGCCCAGCGCCGCGACCACGGCGAGCGCGACGATGAAGTCGGAGCGGAACCAGTCGAGCTCGTTGCCCTTGTCGAGCAGCACCTGCAGCGCGCCCACCCACAGCACCAGCAGCGCGATGCCGACGCCGTCCACGGGCAGCTTGCGCGTCGGCGTCTCGCGGTCGCGCAGCAGCAGCCAGGTCATGATCGAGGCGAACACGCCGACCGGCAGGTTGATGAGGAAGATCCACGACCAGTGGTAGTTGTCGCTGATCCAGCCGCCGAGGATCGGACCG
>DATKKT010000002.1:0-20252 GCA_035542795.1 Burkholderiales bacterium | reverse complement strand
CGGCGACCGCGCCGGCATCAACATCTGCATCGCCTGCAACCAGGCCTGCCTCGATCATTACTTCATCGGCCAGCCTGCCAGTTGCGTGGTCAACCCGCGCGCCGGCCGGGAAAATCTCTTGAAGTACGAAAAGACAAAATCGAAAAAAACCATCGCCGTAGTCGGTGGCGGCCCGGCCGGGCTGTCGTGCGCCGCGGTCGCGGCGGAGCGCGGCCACCAGGTGACGCTGTTCGAGAAGGCGGGCGAGCTGGGCGGGCAGTTCAACCTCGCCAAGCGCATTCCGGGCAAGCAGGAGTTCGCCGAGTCGGTCGCCTACTACGCCGAGCGCCTGCGGCGCGCGAGCGTACGCGTGTTGCTGGGAAATTCTCCTTCAGAAAAGGACTTGAATCAGTTTGACGAAATAGTGCTTGCGACCGGGATCGATCCGCACCGTCCCGAAATCCCCGGCATCGAGCACCGGAGCGTAGTCGGGTACGTGGACCTGCTCTCCGGCCGCGCGCAGGCCGGCCGCAACGTGGCGATCATCGGCGCGGGCGGCATCGGATTCGACGTGGCGCTCTACCTGCTCGAGCAATCGAGCCGCTCTACGCTCGATCCTTCCGAGTTCGACAGGCACTGGGGCATTACGCGGGACGGAAACACCCGCGGGGGCCTGATAGAACCTCAAAAGCATTCCAATGGAAGATTCAAAATCACGATGCTGAAGCGCTCGACGACCCCCTTCGGCGCCACGCTCGGCCGCACCACGGGCTGGGTGCACCGCGCGGAGCTCGCGCGCAACGGGGTAAAGATGCTGGGCGGCGTGCAGTACCTCGGCATCGACGATGCGGGCGTGCACATCGCCGTGGAGGGCAAGGAAACGGTCATCCCCGCGGACACCGTGGTGGTCTGCGCGGGACAGCAGCCTCTTGTGCCCTTTGTTTTGAAAGAAAAGACGGCCCACTTGATCGGCGGCGCCCGGGAAGCGGGCGAGCTCGACGCCAAGCGCGCGATGCTGGAAGGCGCCGAGCTCGCCGCACGCCTGTGAGCGGCGCCGGCGCCCCGGCAGGCACTCCCGGTAAACTAGCGTCATGGGAACCGTCGTAGCGCTGACCGGGCAGGTGGGCGGGGCAAAGCTCGTGGACGGGCTGTACCGCCTGCGCGGCAAGGACCTCGCGGCGATCGTCAATACCGGCGACGATTACGAACATCTGACGCTGCGCTTCTCGCCCGACATCGACACCACGCTGTACATGCTCTCGGGCATCGGCAGCGCCACCGCCCCCTGGGAGCCCGCCAACGAGAGCCACGCGCTCTACGGCACGCTCAAGCAGTTCGGCGGCCCGCAGGTGCAGATGGGCGACCGCTCGCTCGCCGCGCCGCTGCTGCGCACCGCCTGGCTTGCCGAGGATCGGCGCCTCACGGCGATCACGCTGGATTTCTGCCGGCACCTGGGCATCGGCGCGCGCGTGCTGCCGATGAGCGACGACCCGGTGCGCACCTACGTGCTCACCGCCGACGGCGAGATCCCGTTCCCCGAGTACTTCAGCGTGCTCGCCTGCGGCCCGGTGGTCACCGGCTTCAAGTATGCCGGCGCCGAGGAGGCGATGCTCACGCAGGAGGTCGCCGACGCGCTCGACTCGCCGGACCTCGAGGCGGTGGTGATCTGCCCCTGCAATCCCTACCACAGCATCCACCCGATCCTCGCCGTTCCGGGCATGCGCGAGCTGCTGCGCAAGCGCGGCGCGCCGGTGATCGCGGTGACGCCGATCGTCGGCGGCAAGGCGCTCAAGGGCTCGGCCGGCAAGATCATGGGCGAGCTCGGCCATGAGCCCTCGGCGCGGCGCGTGGCGCTCGAGTACCTCAAGCTCATCGACGGCTTCGTGATCGACAGCGAGGACGCGGCGCGCGCGCCGGACGTGCGCTCGAGCGGCATCGAGGTGCTGGTGGCCAACACCGTGATGCGCACGCCCGAGGACCGCTCGACGCTCGCGCGCACGGTGCTCGCGTTCGCGCAGACCATCCGCGAGCGGCGGCTCCAGGAAGCCTAGGCCGCCATGGACGCCGCCTCCGCCCCGGTGATGCCCGCGCGCGAGGCGAGCGAGCTGTTCGGCCGCATCGCCGGCAACATCGAGAAGGTCATGCGCGGCAGCCGCGCGGGGGTGCGAAAGCTTCTCGCCGCGTTCGCCTCGGGCGGCCACGTGCTCATCGAGGACTATCCCGGCACCGGCAAGACCACGCTCGCCAAGAGCCTCGCCGCCTCGATCGGCGCGAAGTTCTCGCGCGTGCAGTTCACGCCCGATCTGCTGCCCTCGGACATCCTCGGGGTGTCGGTGTTCAACCAGCGCGAGCAGACCTTCGAGTTCCGCGCCGGGCCGGTGTTCACCTCGATCCTGCTCGCCGACGAGATCAACCGCGCCTCGCCGCGCACGCAGTCGGCGCTGCTCGAGGTGATGGCCGAGGGCCAGGTCTCGGTCGAGGGCCGCACGCACGCGATGGACGAGCTGTTCTTCGTGGTGGCGACGCAGAACCCGGTCGAGTTCCGCGGCACCTACCCGCTGCCCGAGGCGCAGATGGACCGCTTCGCGCTCTGCCTCGCGCTCGGCTACGTGGACGCCGACACCGAGGCCGAGGTGCTGGCGGCCCAGGACCTCGGTCACCCGCTCGCGGCCCTGCGCGCCGTGGCCACGCGCGAGGAGGTGATCGCGCTGAAGGAGCGCGTGCGCCGGGTGCGTCTCGCCGCCGAGCTGCGCCGCTACGTCGTCGAGCTCACGCGCCGCACGCGCGGCGCGCCGCAGGTGACGCTCGGCTGCGGGCCGCGCGCCTCGATCGCGCTCGCGGGCGCCGCCAAGGCGCTCGCGCTGCTCGACGGCGAGGAATACGTGCGTCCGGAGCACCTGCACGAGCTCGCCGTGCCGGTGCTCGCGCACCGCATGGTGCTCGACCCGCAGGCGAAGTTCGCCGGCGCGAGCGCCGCGGCGCTGGTCGGCGACATCCTGCGCGAGGTGCCGGTGCCGGCCTGAGGCGCCGGGGCGGCCCGTGAAGCGCTTCATCTACCGCTCGCTGCGCCTCGCCAGCACGGTGGACCACTGGCTGCGCGAGCGGCTGACCTACGCCGGCTGGCTCGCGCTCGGCATGGCGGGCGCGGCCGCCGCCGCCGGCCTGGACACCAACCAGACCGTCACTTATCGCGCGTTCACCTTTCTCGTCGCGCTGCTCGGGCTCTGCTGGCTGTCGAGCCTCGCGCTCGCGCGGCAGCTCGCGCCGCGCCTGGAGGCGCGCCGCGAGCTGCCGCGCTACGCGACCGCGGGAGAGCGCTGCGAGTATCGCGTGCTGCTCGTCAACCGCGCCGCGCTCGCGCTGCCGGCCGCCAGCGTGCAGGAGCGCTTCCGCGACCCGCGCCCGGCCTTCGAGGAATGGCGGCGCGCGCGCGAGCCGGGCGAGGAGCGGCGCAACTGGTGGGACCGCACGGTGGGCTATTTCCGCTGGCGCTGTCTGATCGAGCGCCGCGTGCCGCGCGACGCGGACCCGGGCGCGCTCGAGCCGCTCGCCGCCGGCGAGAGCCGCGAGCTGCGCCTCGCGTTCACGCCGCGCCGGCGCGGGCGCATCGAGATGGCGGGCCTCACCGTGTCGCGCCCGGATCCGCTCGGCCTGGTGCGGGCGCTGTCGCGCCTGCCGCTCGAGGCGCGCCTGGTGGCGCTGCCGCGGCGCTACCGCCTGCCCGAGATCGTGCTGCCCGGACGGCGCAAGTTCCAGCCCGGCGGCGTCTCGCTCGCCGCCTCGGTCGGCGACTCCGAGGAGTTTCTCGCGCTGCGCGACTACCGGCCAGGCGACCCTCTGCATCGCGTGCACTGGAAGAGCTACGCGCGCACCGGCAAGCCGGTGGTGAAGGAGTACCAGGACGAGTTCTTCGAGCGCCATGCGCTGGTGCTCGACACGGGGAGCGTCCAGGGCGAGGACGCCGCCTTCGAGGACGCGGTGGCGCTGGCGGCCTCGTTCGTCTACACCATCGATACCCACGAATGCCTGCTCGACCTCCTTTTCGTGGGCGGTGGTGTGCGCGCCTACACGGCAGGCCGCGGACAGATGCAGGCCGAGCACATGCTCGAAGTCCTGGCCGCGCTGGCACCGAGCGAGCCCGCGGCGTTCGCCGAGCTGTCGCGCTCGGTGGCGGGCCGGCGCGAGACGCTGTCGAGCGTGATCCTCATCCTGCTCGCCTGGGACGCGGAGCGGCGCAAGCTCGCCGCCGCGCTGCAGGCTTCGGGCGCCAACGTGCGCGCGCTGCTCGTCTGCGCGAAGGAGACGAGGCCCGCGGATCTGCCGGGCTGGGTCGCGGTGCTGCACCCTGGCGAGATCGAGAAGGGCCTGGCGGGTCTGCGATGAGCACCCCGCCGCTTTTTATCGGCGCCGCGCTCGCCTTCTGGGGCTGGCAGACGGGCCACCTCGTGGTCGGCCTCGCGCTCGGCGCGGCGCTGGAGGCGCTGCGCGCGCTGCGGCTGCGCATCGACCTGGGAACCGCGCAGCATTCGTCGATCGCCGACCTGTCCACGGTGGGCTTCGTTCTGCTCGCGGTGCTGCTGGCCACGAACCGCGGCATCGGCACCGGCATCCTGCAAGCCTTCATCTGGCTGCCGGTGGCGATCTCGCCGGTCGTCGCCGCGCAGCTGGTCACGCGCGAGCGTCGCCTGCCGTTGTCCGCATTGTTCCGCTACATGCGCAAGCTGCGGCGCGAGCATCCCGAGATCAAGGACCCGAAGGTCGACGTGAGCGCGGTCTATGCCGCGCTCGCGCTGCTCTCGGCCGGGGTGGCGAATCAGCGCGGGCCGGAGTATTACCTGGGCGTGATCGCCGGTGCGGGCTGCCTGCTCTATGCCTCGCTGCCGCGGCGCAGCGCCGCGGGTCTCGCCGCCGGCGCGGCGATGCTCGCGGCGGCGGCGGCGCTCGGCTACGCCGGCCACGTCGGCTTGCAGCAGGCGCAGCTCGCGCTCGTCGACTGGGTGCTCGACTTCAACCTGCGCTCGATGGACACCGATCCCTACCGGACGCGCACCGAGCTGGGCTCAGTCGGCCGCCTGAAGAAGTACGACGCGATCGTGCTGCGCGTGTATGCGCAGGGGCGCGACGCGGCCGATTTCCAGCTCCTGCACCGCTCCAGCTACAACACCTATCTCGGCGGCACCTGGGTGGCGCGTGGCGCTCGCATGCAGAGCCTCGAGTCGCTCGCCGACAACGAGACCTGGATCCTGAAGAAGACCGATGTGCCCGAGGCGCCGCTGCGCCACCTGCGCCTGGCGGTCCGACTGGACGCGGGGCGCGCGATGCTGCCGCTGCCCCCCGGCACGACGCGGCTGGCGAAATTCCCTGCCGCCGCGGTCGAGCGCAACGCGCTGGGCTCGGTGCACGCGAAGCTCGCCGTGGACTGGGCGAACTACGAGACGCTGGGCGTACCCGGCATCACGCTCTACGCGCCGCCGGACGACGACGATCTCGCGGTGCCCGCACAGGAGCGCGACGTGCTGGAGCGCACGGTACGGCGGCTCGGGCTCGCCGCGCTCTCGCCCGCCGATCGCCTGCGCAGCATCGAGCGCTACCTCGGCGGCTTCACGTACTCCACCTACCGCGAGCACGCGGTGCCGCCGGGCGAAACCGCGCTCGGCGAGTTCCTCGAGCGCACGCGCAAGGGCCATTGCGAATACTTCGCCACCGCGGCGACACTGCTCGCGCGTGCCGCCGGCGTGCCGGCGCGCTACGCCACCGGCTACGCGGCCATCGAGTACAGCGCGCTCGAGGGCGCCTGGGTGGTGCGCACGCGCCACGCCCACGCCTGGGCGCGCGCCTGGGTGGATGGCCATTGGCTCGACGTGGATACGACGCCCGCGGTCTGGGGACCCGAGGAGGCGAACGAGGCGCCGCTATGGCAAGGCGTTGCCGACCTCCTGCGCTACGCGGGCTTCCGCTGGTCGCAGCGCGGCGAATTCCGCGCCGGCGACAGCTGGTACGCGGTGCTCGCGGTTCTCGCCGTCTATCTGGGCTGGAGCGTGCTGCGCGGGCGGCGCGTGGTGCGCGAGCGGCAGGCCGCCGCGGCGGCGCGCCGGCGCTGGCCCGGCGAGGATTCCGAGTTCTACGCGCTCGAAAAGAGCCTGCCTGCGCGCGCGCCGAGCGAAACGCAGGCGGCATGGCTGCGAAGGATCTCTTCGCATCTATCGTCTGAAGCCGTCTCCCGGGTAGCACAAGCACTCCAATTGCACCAGCGCTACCGCTTCGACCCCGACGGCATCTCGGCCGCGGAGCGCGCGCGGCTGCGCGAGCTCTGCGCCGGTCTCGCGGCGCCGGCCTAGGATGCGCGCCGCCCTGCTCCTCCTGATGGCGAGCGCGCCCGCGCTCGCCCAGGACGCCGGCGTGCAGAGGGAACTCATGCAGCGGCGCCAGGCGACCGACGCGTTCGAGCTGCAGCTCAGGCAGTCGCAGGAGGCGCTCAAGGCGCCGCCGGCGGCACGCGGCGAGACGGAGGCGCGCCAGCGCTCGGAGCGCCAGCGCCTGGAGAACGTCTCCAGCGACCAGTTGCGCGACGTGAAGCCCGACGCGCAGCTCCCGCCGCAGCTTCGCCCCTATGAGATGCAGAAGACCGACACCGAGCGCGCGCCATTCCGCGGCCCCATCGTCGAAGTTCCGGCCAGACCGGCGCCGAAGCCCGAGCCGATCGTGCCGCCGCGGGACGGCATCCGGCTCGATCCGCAGCGCTGACCGGTGCCGGCTAGCTCTTCGGCTGCGCCGCGCGGATCGCCGCGGCGCGCTGTTTCGCGGCGCTCGCCTCCACGCTCTTGCCCGCGGCCGCGTACACGCCCGCCAGGCGCTCCAGCGTCTCGGCGACGTCCGGGTGCGACGGGCCGAGCGCCTTCTGGCGGATCTCCAGCGCGCGCTTGAGCAGCGCCTCGGCGGCGACGAGCTGGCCGCGCGCCTCGTAGACCAGCGCCAGGCCGTAGAGCAGCACGGCCATGCGCGGATGGTTGCGGTCGAACGAATCCTCCAGGATCTCGATGGCGCGCTTGTAAAGCACTTCGGCGGACTGTTCCTCGCCCTTGCGCGCGTAGATCGCCGCCAGGCCGCCGAGCGCGCGCGCCATCAGCGGGTGATTGCGGTCGCGTGCCGCGTCGACGAGCTCGACGGCGCGCTTGTACAGGCTTTCGGCCGCCTCGTAATCCCCGCGCTGACGCGCGATCGCGCCGAGGCCGACGAGCGAGAACAGGGTCTGGTTGACCGACGCGGGCGGCGGATTGTCCGCCGCGCGCACCTTGTCCCAGATCGCCAGCGAGCGCCGGTACAGTGGCTCGGCCTCCGCTATCCTGCCTTGCTCCAGGTAGAGATCGGCGAGGCCGTTCAGCGTCATGCCGACGTCGGGATGCGCGTCGCCGTGCACGCGCTCGCGGATCTCGAGCGCGCGCTTGAAGAACGGCTCGGCGTCCGCGTAGCGCGCCTCGGTCGAATACAGCAGCGCGAGGTTGTTCAGCGACTGCGCCGCCTCCGCAGACTGCGGGCCGCGCGTGCGCTCGCGGATCTCGAGCGAGCGCCGGTAGAGCGGCTCGGCGGCGGCGTTCTGTCCCTGCACGCGGTAGCACTCCGCGAGGCGGTTGAGCGCCGCGGCGACGCTCGGATGCCGCGGGCCGTTCGCGCTCTCGGCGGCCTCGAGCGCCTTCCTCGCGACCTCGGTGGCGCCGGCGAACTTGCCCTCGAAGAACAGCGCGGTCGACTCCTGCAGCAGCGCGCGCCAGTCTGCCGACTGAGCGAGCGTTGCGCCGGGCGCGAGCAGCGCGAGACCAAGCACGACGGGGAGGAGCTTCCGGACGAGCTTCTTCATGACGGGAGATCGATCGGGTTGGGTGGGCGTCCGGCCAGGTGGATGTCCCACATGGACGCATACGCCGCTTCCAGCGAGCGCACGAAACGCGGGGTGTCGAATGCGCCGCCGCAGGATGGGCGCAGCGCTTCGACGCGGCGACGCACCGCGGCGCGCTCGACCGGTTCGCGCGCAAGCCGCAAGGCGACCGCCTCGTATTGCGCCGGATCGCGCGTCACGAGCTCCGGCAGGCCGCACGCATCCAGCAGGCTTCCCGCGACACGCGAAGCGAACGTGTCGCCCGTGCAAGTGAGCACTGGCAATCCCGCCCAGAGCGCATCGCTCGCCGTGGTATGCGCGTTGAAGGGAAAGGTGTCGAGAAACAGATCCGCAGCCGCGAGCCGGCCGAGGTGCGATTCATGCCGCGGCGCCCGCGGCGCAAAGACGATGCGTTCGGGCGCGACCGAGCGCTTCTCGGCGCGCGCGCGGAGATTCGCGGTCACGCCGGAGCCGCCCTCCGCAAGCCATAGCACGCTGCCCGGAACCTTTGCCAGCAGCCCGAGCCACAGGTCGAAGACGCCCGGAAGAATCTTGTACGGCTGGTTGAAGCAGCAGAACACGAAGCCGGATTCGGGAAGGCCGAGCTCGGATCGCGGCGGCGTCGAGGAGACGGGCCGCCTGCGATCGTTCGCCTGGAAGCATCGCGGCAGGCGGACCAGCTGCTCCGCGAAATCGGACTCGCGTCCGGGCGGCGCGACAAATCGGTCGCAGATCAGATAGTCGACGAAGTCGGCGCCCGTCGTTCCGGCGTAGCCCAGATAGCTCGCCTGGACCGGCGCCGGGCGCAGCGCCATGATCTCGGTGCGCGCGTTGAGCGTGTGGCCCGCGAGATCCACCAGGATATCGATCCGGTCGGCGTGGATCGCGCGCGCAGCGTCGCGGTTCGAGAGCGCGCCGACGTCCGTGAACTGATCGAACGCGCGTTGCAGGCGCGCGCGCATCGCGCTGCGGTCGTTCGGGCCGTACGAATAGGCGCGGACCTCGAAGCGCCCGCGATCGTGCAATTCGAACATTTCGGCCGCGAGGTAAGCCACCGCGTGCTCGCGCAGGTCGCCGGACAAGTAGCCGATCCGGATGCGGCCGCCCGGCTTCCGGTCGAGCCGCAGATCGAGCAGCCGCCGTTCGGCCGCGCACGAGGCTTCGAGCTGGCGCGAGTAGCGCCGGGCATGCGCGAGCTGCTCGGCGGGAGTGAACGGAAGCGAGAGCAGCAGGAACGGCAGGATCGGCGTGTCGGTCCGCGCCTCCAGCGCCTGGCGCAGGCGCTCGACCAGGCCGTCGAAATGCGTCCACTCGCACAGCTGCTGCGACTCGAACAGGAGCGCGCCGAGCACCGCGGCATTGGCCGGATCAAGTCTCGCAGCCGTCTCGTAGCTGCCAAGCGCCCGATCTTTCGCGCCGCTCAGGCTCAACACGTGGCCAAGGCAGAGATGCGCTTCGGCCGCGCCGGGCTCCAGAGAGACCGCTTTCCGCAAGCTTGCCTCCGCTTCGCCCAGGGCATAGCCGCGCGCGAGCGCGACGCCCAGGTAGAGCCACGCCATGGCGTTGTCCGGCCTGGCAGCGACGACCGAGCGCAGCGCCGGTATCGCCTCCGCGAAAGCGGAACGCTCGAAGCACGCCTCGCCGAGGTGGAAGAGGGCGTCGTGGTCCGCGGGGTCGAGCTCGACAACGCGGCGCAGCAGACGCTCGGCCTCGTCGGATTCGCGCCTGCCCTCGCGCAGGCAAAGAGCGAGGTTGTACAGGGCCGCGCCGAAGTCGGGCTGGATCGAAAGTGCCTCGCGGTACAGGCGCTCGGCTTCCCCGACCTCGCCGGCGGCCTTGCACTCGTTGCCCTGGGCGTTCAGGCTTTTCG
This sequence comes from Burkholderiales bacterium, assembly GCA_035542795.1. Taxonomy (GTDB): domain Bacteria; phylum Pseudomonadota; class Gammaproteobacteria; order Burkholderiales; family SG8-39; genus RBG-16-66-20. The sequence goes on along the minus strand of DATKKT010000002.1, from coordinate 10,530 downwards.
CCCGCGGATCCACGCGTCAGCCATGCTTGCGGAGGTAGGAGTGGTGCCGGTTGACGGAATCGAACCGCCGACCTTCGGTTTACAAAACCGCTGCTCTACCAGCTGAGCTAAACCGGCATGCCGGCGGATTATGCGCCTACTTGACGCGCCGCAGCTGCGGCTTGCCGCCGGTGGGCTTGGTCGGTTCTGTAGTGGGCGAAGACGGCGCGGGCGCGCTCATGGGTGCGGGCAACGCCGGGCCGGCTTCGTTGGAGGGCCCGGGCCTGCCGCCCTCCTTTTCGGCCTCGGCCTGCACCGGCGACTTGGGCGCGTCCACGTCGAAGGTCATGCCGTGACCGGTCTCGCGCGCGTAGAGCGCGTACACGCAGGCGACCGGCACGGAGATCTGGCGCGCCACGCCCGCGAAGCGCGCCGAGAACTCGATGAGCTCGTTGCCCATCTGCAGCTTGTGCACCGCCGAGGGCGAGACGTTGAGCGTGATCTCGCCGTTCTTCACGTACTCCGAGGGCACCTGCGAGCGCGAGTCCACCTTGACCGCGAGATGCGGCGTGTAGCCGTTGTCGACGCACCACTCGTAGAGCGCGCGCAGCAGGTACGGCTTGGTGGAGATCTCGGCCGCCGCCATGGTCACTTGCGCATCACCTTCTCGGAGGGCGTGAGCGCCTCGATGAACGCCGGGCGCGAGAAGATGCGCTCGGCATACTTCATGAGCGGCGCCGCGGGCTTGCCGAGCTTGACGCCGTAGTGATCCAGCCGCCAGAGCAGCGGCGCGATGGCGACGTCGAGCATCGTGAAGTCGTCGCCCAGCATGTGCTTGGTCTTGGTGAAGATGGGCGCGAGCTCGATGAGGCGGTCGGTGACGAGCGCGCGCGCCTTCTCCATCGGCTTCTCCTTGCCCGACTCGAGCGCCTCGATCTGGGAGAACAGCTCGACCTCCATGTTGAACAGCATCAGGCGCGCGCGCGCGCGCATCACCGGGTCGGCCGGCATGAGCTGGGGGTGCGGGAAGCGCTCGTCGATGTACTCGTTGATGATGTTCGACTCGTACAGGATCAGGTCGCGCTCGACCAGCACCGGCAGCCGGTTGTACGGGTTCATCACCGCGATGTCTTCCGGCTTGTTGTACATGTCCACGTCGATGACCTGGAAGTCCATGCCCTTCTCGTACAGCACGAACCGGCAGCGGTGGCTGAAGGGACAGGTGGTGCCGGAATACAGTTGCATCATGACGCTGGGTTCCTAACGCGAGTCCCGGGACAGAGAAAAAAGCCGGGCAGCGCCCGGCCTTCGCCGCCCCGCACAGGGCTCAGTGAACGTCCTTCCAATACTCTTTCTTCAGTGCGTAGGCGAAGATGAACAGCACGCCGAGCACGAACAGCACGACGATGCCGACGCGCTTGCGGTTCACCGCCGACGGCTCGCCCATGTAGACGAGGTAGTTGACGAGGTCGCGCACGGTGGCGTCGTACTGCACCTCGCTCTGCGAGCCGGGGGAGAGCTGCGTCCACTTGTATTCCGGCGCGCCGTGGTGCTCCTTGTCCTCGACGAGCTCGAGCTTGCGCTCGCCCTGGAGCGTCCAGAGCGCGTGCGGCATCGCCACCTGCGGGAAGACCGCGTTGTTCCATCCCGTGGGCGAGTTGTCGTCGCGGTAGAACGTGCGCAGGTACGTATACAGCCAGTCGGCGCCGCGCGAGCGGCCGATCACCGACAGGTCGGGCGGCGCCGCGCCGAACATCGCCTTGCCGTCCTTGGCCGCGAGCGCCACCTTCATCGTCTCGCCCACCTTGGCGTCGGTGAGGACCAGGTTGTCGCGGATCTGGGACTCGCTGAGGCCGAGGTCGCCGAGGCGGTTGTAGCGCATGAACTGCGCGCCATGGCAGTTCAGGCAGTAGTTGACGAAGGTGCGCGCGCCCGCCTGCAGGCTGACGAGGTCCTTCGGGTCGATCGGCGCGCGGTCGAGGCGGTAGCCGCCCTCCGAGGCCCGCGCCGCGAGCGGCGTCACTGCGGCGAGGAGCGGGGCGAGCAGCGCGGCGGCGAGAAGTTTCTTCATTGGCGCGCTCACATCGTCACCCGCTCCGGAACCGGCTTGACCTTGTCGATCGCCGTGTACCAGGGCATGAGGAAGAAGAACGCGAAGTAGATCAGCGAGAACACTCGCGCCGCGACGGTGGCGCGATCGGCGTGGCCGAGCCAGGCGCCCGCCTGGCCCCAGACCGTGACCGGCTCGGTGCCGAGGTAGCCCAGCAACAGGAAGGCCACCACGAAGACCGCCAGCGCCGTCTTGTAGATCGGCCCGCGATAGCGGATCGAGCGCACCGGCGCGCGGTCCAGCCAGGGCAGGAAAAAGAGGATCAGCGTCGCCACGCCCATCGCCAGCACGCCCGGGAACTGCGAGTTGAACAGCGGCGGCACTGCGCGCAGGATCGAGTAGTACGGCGTGAAGTACCAGACCGGAGCGATGTGCGACGGGGTCTTCAGCGGGTCGGCGGGGATGAAGTTGTTGTCCTCGAGGAAGTAGCCGCCCATCTCCGGCACGAAGAACAGCACGAAGCAGAACACGGCGAGGAACACCACCGCGCCGGCGAAATCCTTCACCGTGTAGTACGGGTGGAACGGCACGCCGTCGAGCGGATGGCCGTCCGCGCCCTTCAGCTTCTTGATGTCGATGCCGTCCGGGTTGTTCGAGCCGACGTCGTGCAGCGCGAGGATGTGCGCGGCGACCAGGCCCAGCAGCACCAGCGGGATCGCGATCACGTGCAGCGCGAAGAAGCGGTTCAGCGTCGCGTCGCCCACCACGTAGTCGCCGCGGATCCAGACCGCGAGGTCCGGTCCGATGAAGGGGATGGTGCCGAACAGGTTCACGATCACCTGCGCGCCCCAGAAGGACATCTGCCCCCAGGGCAGCAGGTAGCCGAAGAACGCCTCGCCCATCAGCGTCAGGTAGATCAGCACGCCGAAGATCCAGACGAGCTCGCGCGGCTGCTTGTACGAGCCGTAGAGGAGGCCCCTGAACATGTGCAGGTAGACGACGATGAAGAAGGCGGATGCGCCGGTGGAGTGGATGTAGCGGATGATCCAGCCGCCCGGCACGTCGCGCATGATGTACTCGACCGAGCCGAAGGCGAGCGCGGCGTCGGGCTTGTAGTTCATCGTCAGGAAGATGCCCGAGACGATCTGGATCACCAGCACGATGCCCGACAGCGCGCCGAAGAAGTACCAGAAGTTGAAGTTCTTGGGCGCGTAGTACTCGGCGGCGTGCTTGCGGAACTCCTCGGCGACCGAGGGCATGCGCGCATCGAACCAGTCCCACAGCGCCATCAGGCGGCCCATGGCTTACGCTCCCTTCTTGTCTTCGCCGATGAGGATCGTGCCGTCCGACAGGTACATGTACGGCGGCACGTCGAGGTTCACCGGCGCGGGCACGCCCTTGTAGACGCGGCCCGCGAGGTCGAACTTGGAGCCATGGCACGGGCAGAGGAATCCGCCGCTCCAGTCGGCGCCCATCTCGCCCTTGGCGTCGGCGCCCTTCAGCTGCGGCGAGCAGCCCAGGTGCGTGCAGATGCCGACCAGCACGAGGTACTCGGGCTTGATCGAGCGGTACTCGTTCTTCGCGTAATCGGGCTGCCGGTCCACCTCGGACTTCGGGTCGCTGACCTTGTCGTCCGCGGCCTTCACCGCTTCGAGCATCTCCTTCGTGCGCCGCATGATCCACACCGGCTTGCCGCGCCACTCGACGATCTGCATCTCGCCGGGCGAGAGCTTGGAGATGTCGGCCTCCACCGGCGCGCCGGCCGCCTTGGCGCGCTCCGAGGGCCACCAGCTCCAGGCGAAGGGCACGGCCACCGCTGCGCCGGCGACGGCGCTCAGCGCGCCCGTGGCGACGAGCAGATTGCGGCGCGTCGAGTCCATCTTGGAAGTGCTCATGTCGGGATTCGGGGACGGGAGGGGCGTTGAAAGGAAACGGGATTTTATCGGCACACCTGCGGAAAGTCCACGTTTTCGAGGCTAAGTTCTTAAAACAAAAGGCGAAACATGGTAGATTGGCGGCCCCCGGACCGGCCTCCCCCATGCGGCGTCTCTGGAGCATCTTTTCGCAAGCCACCACGGTGTGCGTGGCGGTGCTGTTCGTGGTCTCGACGCTGAAGCCCGAATGGCTGCCGACGCGCGCGCCGGCGAGCGCTCCAGTGGCGGTGCTGCAGCAGCAGGAAGCGCCCGCCGGCGCCACGGCCGCGGCGCTGCGACCCGATTCGCACCACGCAGCGGTGAAGAAGGCCATGCCTTCGGTGGTGAACATCTCCACCTCCAAGGAAGTGCGCCTGCCGCGCAATTCGCCGCTCTACGAGCTGCGCCGCTTCCTCGGCGACGACGCGCAGCGCGCCACCAGCCTCGGCTCGGGCGTGGTCGTGAGCTCCGGCGGCTACATCCTCACCAACAACCACGTCATCGAGGCGGCCGACGAGATCCAGGTGTCGCTCTCCGATGGCCGCACGCTCGTCGCCACGGTGGTCGGCAACGACCCCGAGACCGACCTCGCGGTGCTGCGCGTCGAGGCGAAGGACCTGCCGGCGATCACCTTCGGCTCGTCGGAATCGCTCCACGTCGGCGACGTGGTGCTCGCGATCGGCAACCCGTTCGGCTTCGGCCAGACCGTGACCGCCGGGATCGTTTCGGCGCTCGGCCGCTCGGGGCTGGGCATCAACGTGTTCGAGAACTTCATCCAGACTGATGCCGCGATCAACCCCGGCAATTCCGGCGGCGCGCTCATCGACGGCGGCGGCAACCTGGTCGGCGTCAACACCGCGATCTTTTCGCGCAGCGGCGGCTCGATGGGCATCGGTTTCGCGACGCCGGTCTCGACCGCCAAATCGGTGCTCGAGCAGATCATCAGCTCGGGCTCGGTGACGCGCGGCTGGATCGGCGTGGAGCTCGCGCCGCTCACGCCGGCCCTCGCCGAGTCCTTCAAGCTGGGCGCTCTGGAAGGCGCCATCATCAAGGGGGTGCTCACCGACGGCCCGGCCGACCGCGCGGGCGTGAAGCCCGGCGACGTGCTGCTGTCCATCGACGGCAAGCCGGTGGCCGATCCCCAGGCGGTGCTCAACACGGTCACCTTGCTCGCGCCGGGCAGCTCGGCGAAGGTGAAGCTCAAGCGCAAGGGCGAGGACGTGGAGCTCGCGCTCACCGTCGGGCGGCGGCCCAAGCCGCAGCCGCAGCCGGAATGACGCGGACCAAGCGCGCGCCGGCTGCGCTGCCGCACGACGCGGCGAGCATCCGCGAGCTCGCGGTGCATTCGATGTTCGATCTGTTCTCCAGCATCAGCGAGGGCATGATGCTCGTCGACCGCGCCGGTCGCGTGGTCTGGATCAACGAAGGCTACAAGCGCTTCCTGCCGGCGCTCGGCTTCAAGGGGCCCGAGGAGTTCGTCGGCCGCCCGGTCGAGGAGGTGGTGCCGAACACGCTGATGCGGCACGTCATCGAGACCGGCAAGCCGATCCTCATCGACCTGCTCACCAACAAGGCGGGCACCTTCGTGGTCTCCCGCATTCCGCTGCGCGACGCCTCGGGCGAGGTGATCGGCGCGATCGGCATGGTGCTGTTCGACCACCCGGAGACCACGCTGCAGCCGCTCATCGCCAAGTTCGCGCGCATGCAGCAGGACCTCGACGACGCGCGCCGCGAGCTTTCCGCGCAGCGGCGCAGCAAGTACACGTTCGCGAGCTTCCTCGGCTCCTCCCCCGCCGCGCAGGAAGTGAAGCGCCAGGCGCGCCGCGCCGCGCACACCGACACGACGGTGCTCCTGCTGGGCGAGACCGGTACCGGCAAGGAGCTGCTCGCGCACGCGATCCACGCGGCTTCGGCGCGCGCCGGCCGGCCGTTCGTCGGCGTGAACCTCGCCGCGGTGCCCGAGACGCTGCTCGAGGCGGAGTTCTTCGGCGTCGCGCCGGGCGCCTACACCGGCGCCGACCGCAAGGGCCGCGAGGGCAAGTTCAAGCTCGCCGACAAGGGCACCCTCTTCCTCGACGAGGTCGGCGACATGCCGCTCGCGCTGCAGGCGAAGCTCCTGCGCGCGCTGCAGGAGCAGGAGATCGAGCCGCTGGGCTCGAACAAGGTGATCAAGGTGGACGCGCGCGTGATCGCCGCCACCGGCCGCGACCTGCGCGCGCTGGTGGCCGAGGGGCGCTTTCGCGAGGACCTGTACTACCGGCTGAACGTGCTGCCGGTGCGCCTGCCGGCGCTGCGCGAGCGCCTGTCGGACCTGCCGGTGCTCGCCGAGAACCTGCTCGAGTCGATCGCCGTGCGCACCGGCCTGCCGCAGCGCGAGCTCGACCCCTCCGCGCTCGCGCTGCTCGCCGCGCAGCGCTGGCCCGGCAACGTGCGCGAGCTGCGCAACGCGCTCGAGCAGGCGGCGATGCTCACCGACAGCGCGCGCCTGTCGGCAGCGGATTTCGCGCAGGTGCTGCCCGCGCCTTCGGCGCCGGCCGAGCGACGCAAGGCCGCGCCGCTGCGGCCGCTGCCGCAGCTCATCGCCGAGCTCGAGCGCAGCTCGATCGAATCGGCGCTCGCCGCCACCGGCGGCAACAAGGTCTCCGCGGCGAAGCTGCTCGGCATCTCGCGCGCCACGCTCTACGAAAAGCTGACTGTCCGGAAATAAGGCACTGTGTCCGGATTCCGGACGCGCGATTGTCTTGTTTCCGGACGAAGCAAGCCTTCACATTTAGCCTTCCTTTTGTAATCAAGGAGATGCGCGCTGGCATCCGGATTGCGAAGGCTCTCCCGGACATATCTTCCAAGGAGGGAGCATGAAACGCCTGACCACCCTGCTCGCCGCGGCTACGCTGGCGGGCACCACGGCCCTGGCCGCCGCCCAGGAAATCAAGATCGCGCACATTTACGATAAGACTGGCGCGCTCGAGGCCTACGCCAAGCAGACCCAGACCGGGCTCATGATGGGGCTTGAATACGCCACCGGCGGCACGATGCAGGTGCTGGGCCGCAAGATCGTCGTCATCGAGAAAGACAGCCAGCTCAAGCCCGACGTCGCGAAGTCCCTGCTTGCCGCGGCGTACGGAGACGACAAGGTCGATCTCGCGATCGGCCCGACCTTCTCGGCCAACGCGCTGGCGATGCTGCCGGTCGCCGAGGAATACAAGAAGATTCTGCTGGTCGAGCCGGCCGTGGCCGACGCCATCACGGGCGACAAGTGGAACCGCTACATCTTCCGCACCGGGCGCAATTCGACTCAGGACGCGGTCGCCGGCGCGGTGGCGCTGCCCGCGGATGCCCAGATCGCCATGCTCGCGCAGGACTATGCTTTCGGCCGCGACGGCGTGAAAGCGTTCAAGGACACGCTGGCGGCGGTCAAGAGCAAGGCGACTATCGTGCACGAGGAATACGTGCCGAAAGAGACCACCGACTTCACCGCGCCAGCGCAGCGCATGTTCGACGCGCTCAAGGACAGGAAGGGCACTCGGATCATCGCGATCATCTGGGCGGGCGCGCACCCCGCCACCAAGATCCATGACCTCAAGCCCGAGCGCTTCGGCATCATCCTCGCGCCGGGCGGCAACATCCTGCCGGTGATGAAGGGCTGGAAGGACCTAGCCGGCGCCGAAGGCGCGATCTACTACTACTACGGCTTCCCGAAGAATAAGGTGAACGACTGGCTGGTCGCCGAGCACAAGAAGCGCTTCGGCGGTGCGCTGCCTGACTTCTTCACCGCCGGCGGCATGGCTGCGGGCATCGCGACGGTCGAGGCGATCAAGAAAGCGGGCGGCACCGATACCGAGAAGCTGATCGCGGCGATGGAGGGCATGAGTTTCGAGACGCCGAAGGGAACCATGACCTTCCGCAAGGAAGATCACCAGGCGATGCAATCCATGTACCAGTTCCGCATCAAGAAGAACCAGAAGGACGAGTGGGACCTTCTGGAACTAGTGCGCGAGATCCCGGCAAGCCAGATTCCGGTCCCGATCAAGAACAAGCGCTAGGCAGGACTTTCCAGGACAGGAGGTTGTCGTGACGGGGATCCATCCTGTCCTGGAGACTCGCGACCTCACGATCCGTTTCGGCGGGCATGTCGCCGTCGATGGCGTCAGCTGCAGCTTCCAGCCGGGCACGCTGACGGCGATCGTTGGCCCGAACGGCGCGGGCAAGACCACCTACTTCAACCTCGTCTCCGGGCAGCTGCCGGCAACGAGCGGGCAGGTGCTGCTGTACGGCGAGGACGTCACGCGCGCGCCGGCGCCGCTGCGCACGCGCAAAGGCATGGGCCGCGCCTTCCAGCTCACCAGCCTCTTTCCGAACCTCACAGTGCTTGAGAACGTGCGCCTCGCAGTGCAGGCGCGCGCCGGGCTCGGCCTCAACCTTGTTTCGCTGTGGAGCACGCACATCGAGCTGATCGAGCGCGCCGAGCATTGCCTCGAGCGCGTCTCGCTCGCCGAGCGGCGCGCCACGCTCGCCGCCGAGCTCTCGCACGGCGACCAGAGGAAGCTCGAGGTCGGGATCCTGCTCGCCTTGGAGCCCGAGATCTTCATGTTCGACGAGCCGACCGCGGGCATGAGCGTGGACGAGGTGCCCGTGGTCCTCGACCTCATCCACGAGATCAAGGCTCAGAAGGACAAGACGATCCTGCTCGTCGAACACAAGATGGACGTGGTTCGATCGCTCGCCGACCGCATCATCGTGCTGCACCAGGGCCGGCTCGTTGCCGATGGCGCACCTGCCGAGGTTATCGCCTCGCCGATTGTGCAGGAAGCCTACTTGGGCGTAGCGAAGGAGGCTCCCGGTGGCTGAGCCGCTCCTCAGCCTGAGCGGGGTTCACACCCATATCGGGCATTACCACATCCTGCAGGGCGTCGACCTCGTCGCGCCGCGCGGCGAGCTGACGATGCTCCTCGGCCGCAACGGCGCGGGCAAGACCACGACGCTGCGCACGATCCTCGGCCTGTGGCGCGCCTCCGCCGGTGTGGTCCGCTTCGATGGCCGGGACGTCACGCATCTCGATACGCCGGCGATCGCCTCGCTCGGCGTCGCCTATGTGCCCGAGTCAATGGGCATCTTCGCCGGGCTCACGGTGCGCGAGAACTTGCTGCTCGCAGCGCGCGATGGACCGCTCAAGGAGGATCGCCTCGAGTGGATCTTCCGCTTCTTTCCGCCGATGAAGAAATTCTGGGAGCTGCCCGCCGGCAACCTCTCCGGCGGTCAGAAGCAGATGCTCGCGATCTCGCGCTCGATCGTCGAGCCGCGCAAGTTGGTGCTGATCGACGAGCCGACCAAGGGCCTCGCGCCCGCGATCATCCAGAACCTGATCGCGGCGTTCGCCGAGCTGAAGAAGTCGGAAACCACGATCCTGATGGTCGAGCAGAACTTCCACGCGGCGAAAACGCTCGGCGACTCGGTCGCGGTGATGGATTCGGGGCGGATTGTTCACACCGGGCGCATGGCCGACCTCGCCGCCGACGAGGCGCTGCAGACGAAGCTGCTCGGCCTGTCATTGGAGGCCCACCAGTGAGCCGCATCGACTGGAAGCCGCCGCTTGTCGTTCTCGCGGTGCTGCTGGGCGCCCTGCTCCTGGTCGGCAATCCGTCGACCTGGCTGACGCTCACGGTCGCGGGCCTCGCCATGGGGCTGCTCATCTTCCTCATGGCCTCCGGCCTCACGCTGGTCTTCGGTCTCATGGACGTGATGAACTTCGCGCACGGCGTATTCATCGCGGTGGGCGCGTACGTCGCGGTGTCCGCCATGAAGTATTTCAGCGGCGCCGCAGGCGCCGACAGCCTCTTCGTCAATCTCGGCGCGCTCATCCCGGCGATGCTGGCGGCGGCGCTCGCCGGCGGGCTGCTCGGCCTGTTCTTCGAGCGGGTCATCATCCGGCCGGTCTATGGCCAGCACCTGAAGCAAATTCTCATCACCACCGGCGGCATGATCGTCGCCGAGCAGCTGATCCACGTGCTGTGGGGGCCGGACATCCTTCCGCTCACGCGGCCCTCGGCACTCAAAGGCTCATTCGTTTTCGGCGACGTGGCGCTCGAGAAATATCGCCTCGCGGCGGTGGTGATCGGCTTCGCCGTTTTCGTCGCCATGCTCGTAATCCTCAACCGCACCAAGATCGGCCTGCTGATCCGCGCCGGAGTCGAGAATAAGGAGATGGTCGAGGCAATGGGCTACCGCATCCGGCGGCTCTTCGTCGCGGTCTTCGTTGCCGGCAGCGCGCTCGCGGGCCTGGGCGGCGCGCTCTGGGGCATGTATCAGGAAAGCGTCACCGTGCACATCGGCGCGAACATGATGGTGCTGATCTTCATCGTCATCATCATTGGCGGCCTCGGCTCGGTTCTCGGCTGCTTTACCGGGGCGCTGCTCGTCGGTCTGGTGGCGAATTACATCGGGTTCCTGTCTCCCAAGATTGCGCTCGGCTCGAACATCCTGTTGATGGTCCTCGTGCTGCTGTGGCGGCCGCAGGGCCTGTACGCGGTGGGACAGAAGTGATCGAGCGCCTGCTCTCGGGCGACCGCATGGGCAGCCGCACGCTCGGGG
>DATKKT010000001.1:0-18457 GCA_035542795.1 Burkholderiales bacterium | reverse complement strand
AGGACCTGCGCGTAGTTCTCCCAGAGATGGTCCCCGGGCACGAGCGGCATGGGTACGCTGACAATCTCCTCCAGGCTGCGCGTCGAGGCGACGAACGTGACGTAGAGCGGAAAAGTGAGCAGCAGTACGCCGACAATCAGCACCGCGTGCGCGAGGAACGTAAGCCAGGGACGATTCTCGACCACGGTTCTCCCGGCTTAGTACTGCACCTTGCGCTCGACGTAGCGGAATTGCACGATCGTCAGAGCAATGACGATTGCCATGAGGATCACCGACTGCGCCGATGAGCCGCCGAGATCGGCGGCCTTCACGCCGTCGTAATAGACCTTGTAGACGAGGATCTGCGTGGCGCCCGCCGGGCCGCCCTGCGTGGTCGCGTCGATCACGCCGAAGGTGTCGAAGAACGCGTACACGATGTTCACGACCAGCAGGAAGAAGGTGGTCGGCGACAGCAACGGAAACACGATGGTCCAGAAGCGCCGCCCGGGGCCCGCGCCGTCGATCGCCGCCGCCTCAATGAGCGACTTCGGGATCGACTGAAGCCCGGCGAGGAAAAACAGGAAGTTGTAGCTTATCTGTTTCCAGGTCGCGGCGATGACCACCAGCAGCATCGCCTGATCGCCCTGCAGCACCCAGTCCCAGTGCACGCCGAACTGCTTGAGCGCGTAGGTGACGATGCCGATTGAAGGCGCGAACAGGAACAGCCACAGCACTCCAGCGACGGCAGGCGCGACCGCGTATGGCCAGATGAGCAGCGTCCGGTACGCGAGCGCCCCGCGCGCGACGCGGTCGGCCATGGCCGCAAGCAGCAGCGAGACGCAGATTCCCGCCGCTGCCACCAGCACGCTGAACAGCGCGGTCACCCGGATCGACGCGAGGTAATTGCCGTCCGTGAACAGCGAGGCGAAGTTCTGCAGCCCGACGAACTGGGTCTTCAGACCGAAGGCATCCTGCAGCTGGAACGAGTACCAGACCGCCTGGACGGCGGGCCAGAAGAAAAAAAGGATCGTGATCGCAATCTGCGGGGCTACCAACGCGTACGGCAGCCACGCCGACCGGAAAACGACCCTTTTCTCCACCTACAGCACGCTTCCGATGACTCGACTACTTACTACCTGTTGGCGGCTTCAAACTTCCGCAATATTTCATTGCCACGCCTTACCGCATCGTCGAGCGCCGTCTTCGCGTCTTTCTTGCCTGCGAACACGGCTTCCATCTCTTCCTCGATCACCTCGCGGCCCTGCACGAAGTTGCCGAAGCGCAAGCCCTTGGAGTTCGCGGTCGGGTTGTGCAGCGTGAGCTGCTTCACGGGCATGTCCGCGCCCGGGTTCTTGTCATAGAAACCGGACTTCCTCGTCAGCTCGTAAGCGGCCATGGTGATCGGCACGTAACCCGTGCTCGTGTGCCAGTCCATCTGAATCTCGGGCCTGGACAGAAACGCGAGGAACTTGGCCACCCCCTTGTACTCCTCGGGCTTCTTGCCGCCCATCACCCAAAGCGTCGCGCCGCCGATGATCGAGTTCTGCGGCGCGCCTTTGACATCGTCGTGGTACGGAATGAAATTGATAGACCACGCGAACTTCGCTGTGCGCCTGATCGTTCCTTGAGCGCCGGCGCTGGACGTGAGCATCGCACACTCGCCACTTGCGAATTTGGCCTCGGCCTGGTTCTGCCGGCCCGCGTAAGTGAACTCTCCCTTTTTCGCGAGATCGCCCAGCATCGTCAGGTGCCGAACGTGCAGCGGCGAATTGATCGTGAACTGCGTGTCCAGGCCGCCCATGCCGTTCTGCTTGGTGCCGATCGGCACGTTGTGCCAGGCGCTGAAGTTCTCGATGTGCATCCAAGAGGGCCAGCCGGTCGTATAGACGCACTCCTGCCCCGAGGCCTTGAGCTTGTCGGCCGCCGCAACGAACTCCTTCCATGTCTTGGGCGCCTTCTCTGGATTGAGGCCGGCCTTCTTGAAGGCGTCCTTGTTGACGTAGAACATGACTGTCGAGCTGTTGAAGGGGAAGGACAGCATGTTCCCCTGCATGTCGCTGTAATAGCCGACAACTGTCGGCAGATAGGCTTTAGGATCGAAGGGTTCCTTGGAATCGGCCATCACTTTGGCCACCGGCACTATCGCCCCCTTGGCCGCCATCATCGTGGCAGTGCCGACCTCGAAGACCTGCAGCAAGTGTGGCGCATTGCCGGCGCGGAAAGCGGCAATGGCGGCAGTCATTGATTCCGGATAGCCACCCTTGTAAGTCGCAACGACCTTGTATTCCTTCTGGCTCGCGTTGAACTTGGCAGCTAGGTCATTCACTTTGTCGTTATTTGCGCTGGTCATCGAATGCCACCACTGGATCTCGGTCTGCGCCTGGGCCTGCGTCGCGACCATGCCGGCCGCCGCCAGGGCAAGCGTCAAGTATTTGATGCGCATCGGTTTCTCCTGTGAGCCGAAAGGTAAAAGACGAGCGACTCTACGGCCGCCTTGTTACGGAAATACTACAGAATTATCTCCTCGGGCGGTGCTGAGATTCGAACTTGCGCAGCAGCTGGTTGCCGCGCTCGGCGGCGCGGTCGAGGGCGAGCTTCGGCGGCACCTTGTTGTCCCAGGCCTGCTCGAGCTCCTGCTCGAGGATCGCGCGGATCTCGGGGTAGTCGCCGAGGCGGATGCCGCGCGACTCGCGCGTCGGCGCGTTGAGCAGGAGCTGCTTCACCGCGATCTCGTGCCCCGGGTTCGCCTTGTAGAAGCCACTCTGCGCGATGTGCTCGTATGCCGCGCGCGTGAGCGGCACGTAGCCCGTGACCTGGCTCCAGTCGGCCTGCACTTCCGGTCGCGCGAGCCAGGACAGGAAGCGCGCCGCGGCGCGGTACTCGGCGGGCTTCCTGCCGCCCATCACCCACAGGCCGCCGCCGCCGATGAGCGAGTGGTGCGGCGCGCCCTTGATGTCGTCGTAATAGGGCAGCTGCGCGGTGCCGAAATCGAACCTGGCCTGCGAGCGCAGCTCGGCGTAGCTCGCCGAGGACGAGGTCACCATCGCGCATTCGCCGCGCGCGAAGCGCCGCTCGCCGCCCGCGCCGCGCCCGCTGTACGTGAAATAGCCCGCTTGCGCCCAGGACGCGAGCATCGAGATGTGCCGCATCATGAGATGCGTGTTGAACACGAGCGTCGTGTCCAGGCCAGCGAGACCGTTGTCCTTGGTGGCGAAGTCGCGGTTGTGCCAGGTGCTCATGTTCTCGACCTGGATCCACGCCGGCCAGGCGGTCGTGTAGGCGCAGGTGTAGCCCGCGTCCAGCAGCGCGCCCATCGCCTTGGGCATCTCGTACCAGGTTTTCGGCGGATTCTCGGGATCGAGCTTCGCCTTGCGGAACGCGTCCTTGTTGTAGAACAGGATCGGCGTCGACACGTTGAACGGCAGCGCCTGCAGGTTGCCGTGCTGGTCGGCGAAATAACCCGCCACCGCCGGCAGGAAGCTCTTGGCGTCGACGCGCTCGCCCGCCTCCTGGAAGACCTGCCAGAGCGGGCGCACCGCGTGGGCGGCGTACATCATGTCGGCGGTGCCGAGCTCGTAGACCTGCACGACGGTGGGACCCTGGCCGGCGGGCTCGGCGGCGAGCGCCTCCTTCATCGTCTTCTCGTAGGAGCCCTTGTAAACCGCGTTGACGCGCACCTGCGTCTGCGAGGCGTTGTAGCGCTGCACCAGCGTCTCCAGCTCGCGGCCGCGCGAGCCGTCCATCGCGTGCCAGAGCACGATCTCCTGCTGCGCGAGCGCGGCCGCGCAGAAGGTCCAGAGCAGCATCGAAACGATCAGGCGTCGCATAAGCTGCGAATTGTATGATGCGGGCGATGGCCACGATGCACGAGCTCGATGCGCTGCAGGTTGCGGCGCAATATGCGGCGGGCCGGCTGTCGCCCGTGGACGTCGCGCGCGCCTGCCTGGAGCGCGTCGGCGCCTGCGAGCCGCGCCTGAACGCGATGTATCGCATCGACGCGCAAGGCGCCCTCGCCGCGGCGAAAGCCTCCGAAGCTCGCTGGCGCGCGAAGCAGGCGCTGTCGCCGCTGGACGGCGTGCCGGTGACCATCAAGGAAAACATCTACACCAAGGGCGACCCAGCGCCGATCGGCACCAGGGCGAACGAGGACGCGCCGCCCCAGACGGCGGATGCGCCGCCGGCGGCGCGCCTGCGCGAGGCCGGCTGCGTGATCCTCGGCAAGACGACGATGCCCGACTTCGGCATGCTCTCGTCGGGCCTGTCGAGCATCCACGGCGTCACGCGCAATCCCTGGAACACGGCGCGCAACACCTCGGGCTCGAGCTCGGGCGCGGGCGCGGCCGCCGCCGCGGGCTATGCGCCGCTGCACCTCGGCACCGACATCGGCGGCTCGGTGAGGCTGCCGGCGACGCACTGCGGAATCTTCGCGCTGAAGCCCAGCTTGGGCCGCGTGCCCGTCTACCCGCCGTACATCGGCCGCGTCACCGGCCCGATGACGCGCGACGTCGCTTCGAGCGCGGCGCTGATGAACATCCTCGCCAAGCCCGACGCGCGCGACTACATGAGCCTGCCCTACCAGGACGCCGATTATTCGGACATCGACGGGCTGAAGCCGAAGGGCCTGCGCGTCGCCTTCCTGCCCGAGATGAACGTGGGCTTCAAGCCGCACCCGGAAGTTGCGGCCGCAGCGGCCGCGGCCGCCAAGGCGCTCGAAGGCGCGGGCGCGATCGTGGAGGAGATCCCCTCCTTCTTGACCGAAGCGCTCATGGACGGCATGTCGCGCTTCTTCGAGGCGCGCTCGTACAACGACTTCTGCCAGCTGCCGCCCGCGAAGCAAGCGAAGGTGCTGCCCTTCATCGTCGAGTGGTCGAGCTGGCGCGCGAAGGACTTCACCGGCCGCGACGTGATGGCCGCCTACGGCGCCTACGTAGGCCTGCGCGAGGCCGCGACCAAGGCGACGCAGGCTTTCGACTTTGTCATCTCGCCCACTTCGCCCATCCTGCCCTATGAGGCCGAGCTGCCCGCGCCCGGCAACGACCCGCGCAACGCCTTCCCGCACATCTGCTTCACGGTGGCCTGGAACATGTCCGAGCAGCCCGCCGCCTCGCTCAACTGGACCTTCAGCAAGGACAAGCTGCCGATCGGCATCCAGGTGATCGGCCAGCGCTTCGATGACCTGGGCGTGCTGCGCCTCTCGCGCGTGCTCGAGCAGCTGCGCCCGCTGCAGCTGCCCTGGCCCGCGCTCTAGCTAGTTCTTCGTTTCGCTCGCCGCGAACGCCCGCACGCTCTGCAGGTGCGCGGCGTGCACATGCGCGAGGATCGCCGGCCATTCGGCCTCGGGCACGGTGAGCTCGGAGGGGTCGGCGCCGTCGGACTCGCGCGCGACCTTGCCGTAGAGGTTGATCCAGCGGTAGTCGTAGTCGCGCGGGTTGGCGTCGTCCCACTCGAGCGCGAGCTGCGCGATCACGAGCGTGCGCGGCCGGTGCTGGCGCTGGTAGCGCGCGACGTCGGGGTTGAGGTTGCGGCCGAAAATGTTGACCGCGTAGCGCGCGGTGGCGTCCTTGCAGCGCAGCGCGTCGTACACCGCGCGGATGCGCGCGACGTGGTACCAGAACACCGCCTGATCGATGTTGGCGTCGTCCTGCGATATCGCGTTGGCGAGCGCGTAGAGCGCAGGCGGAGAAAGGGACGCAGGGTTCGCGAGCGCCGCGCTGATCGCCTCGCGCCGCGGCACGGGAACGAGCTGGCGCAGGCGCGCGATCGTCGATTGCTGGCTGCGGATCTCGATCGCGGCGTAGACGCCGCGCGGCTTGTCGGGCGCCTTCGGGCCGTCCTGCGAGGGAACGACGGCCGGCGAGCCCGTCTGCGGCACGGAGGTGAGCGGCTCGCGCGGCAGCGTCGCGGCCGGGTGCACGGGCTGCTGCGCGCTCGCCGGCACGCCCGCAAGCGAGAGCGCGAGGGCGAGCGCCGCGCTGCGCAAGCCTAGCCCCCGAACGCCGGCCCGAGCGGCCGCAGCCGCAGGCCCCTGCGCAGCCGGGTCCAGCGGAATTCGGTCGGGTCGGCGAGCGCCGGGCCGGGCGCCTTGACGACGAGCACTTCCTTCGCGATCGGCTCGAAGTCGGCGCGGAAGTGCACCGAGCTCTTCAGGCCGAGGATGCGGCTGCGGCGCGGCTCGACGCCGAGGTGGCGAAACATCTCCTGGTCGCCCGCCTGCACCTTGCGCGAGGCGAGCACCACGCGCACGCCGGGCGCGGCCTTGCTCCTGAGCAGCGCCATGTTGCCCAGTTGCATGCGGAAACCCTTGAACATCGGGCCGGTGCAGGTGAATTTGCCGTCGCCGAGCTGCTCTACCGTGAATTCGCCCTCGCACGGCGAGTCGCCCGGAATGCCCGAGCGCCCTCCGAGCCTGAAGCTCGAAGCGGAACCCGTCCCCATTTCGTGCGCCTGTTTCGCCGCGGCGGCGTCGATGAGCAGGCCGAAGACCGCCTCCGGCGCGTTCTGCGCGATGAGCGACTTCAGCAGCCCCGTGGTATCGCCGTTGCCGCCGGCGCCCGGGTTGTCCTGCGTGTCGGCAAGCACGACCGGCCGGCCGGGCTCGCCGCGGCTGCGCGCTCGCGCCACCGCTTCGTCCGGCATGTGCAGCTCGAGCGCGAAGTCCTTCTCAGCGTCGGAGACGATGCGATGCAGATTTTCGACCGCTTGCGAGGTCGATTTGTCTTCAATTCCATAGCCGAAAACCGCCATGCCACACTCCGGGAAATCGGCCATCGGAAATCCGGGCGTGAACGAGAGCGTGACGTCGCCGTCGCGGCCGATCGCCTCGTAGACGCTCTTGCAGGGATCCATGAACGAGCACTGCGAGGGCAGCCCGGTGAGGTAATCGAGCGCGCGCCAGTGCTTCGCGAGCGGCTTGCCGGCGCGCAGCATGCGGTCGAGCAGCTCCGCGGCGCGCGCGCCGGTCTCGGCCATGTCGACGTGCGGATAGGTGCGGTAGGCGACCAGCGCGTCGCAGCGCTCGAACATCGCGCGCGTGAAGTTGCAGTGCAGGTCGAGGCTCGCGGCGACCGGCACGCGCGGGCCGACGACCTCGCGCACGCGGCGCAGGATCTCGCCCTCGCCGTCGTCGTGCGCCTCGGTGACCATCGCGCCATGGAGGTCCAGGTAGACCGCATCCACAGGAAGGGATTTCTTTAACTCTGAAACCAAACCTCCAACAATCCGCTCGAACGCGTCGGTGGTGACGTGCGCCGAGGGGCTCGCCGCGCCCCAGGCGGTGGCGACGAGCGTGTGGCCCAGCTTGCGCAGCGCCTCGATCGCGCCCGCGGCGGGGATGTTCGCGCCCGCGACCGCGCCGAACACGGCCTCGCCGTACTGCACGCCGGGCCAGCCGCCGCCCGCCTCGAAGGCGGCATAGTCGGCCTTCGACGGCGCGAAAGTGTTGGTCTCGTGCTGCAGTCCGCCCAGTGCGATTCGGGCCATTGTGTTTTGTCTTGAACTTGAATTTGAAAGAAAAAGCTTAACCCCGGGAACGGCGCAGGACTCGGCCGGTTCGCACGCCGGTCGGCGTGCCGTCCTCGACGGCGAGCGCGCCGTTGACGAACACGGCGCGAATGCCCTCGGGCAGGCGCTTCGGGTCCTCGAACGTGCCGCGGTCGATGATCCGGACCGGGTCGAAGAGCACGAGGTCGGCGAACGCGCCCGGGCGCACGAGACCGCGCTCGCGCAGGCCGAACTTCGCTGCGGCGAATCCGGTCATGCGATGAACCGCTTCCTCCATGGCAAAGAGCCTTTCGTCGCGCGCATACCGCCCCAGCACGCGCGCGAATGTCCCGTACAAACGCGGATGCGGCTTGCCCTCCAGCGTAGGGATGCCGTCCGAGCCGATCATGGTGCTCGGGTGGCGCATCACGGTGCGCACGTCCTCCTCGCTCATCGCGTGCAGCAAGCAGGTCACGCCGTGGTCGGCTGCGAGCACGCGCTGCGCCGCCTGCTCGGCGCTGCAACCCATCCGCGTGCCGATTTGCGTGAGCGAGCGCCCCTCCCATTCCGGGTGCGACTCGGTCGAGGCGATCACCACGTCCTCGCCCGTGAGGTCGCCCACCACGCCGCGCAGCCTACCGTCGCGGTAGACCGCCGAGAGGATGGTGCTGCCCGCGGTATAGGGATACTGGTCGGCGTGCACCGAGAGCCCCTCGGCCTGCGCGGCCTCGATGAGCTTGAGCGACTCCTTTACGCGCCCCCAGGCGGTGCGCCCCGAGGCTTTGTGGTGCGAGATCTGCACCGGCACGCCCGCGCGCCGGCCGATGTCGATCGCCTCGCGCACCGAATCGAGCAGCGCCGCGCCCTCGTCGCGCATATGCGTCGCGTAAAGGGCGCCGCTGCCGCGCATGAGGGCGCAAAGCTCCACGAGCTCCTCGGCGGCCGCGAAGCGGCCCGGGTCGTAGACCAGGCCCGAGGAGAGCCCGAGCGCGCCCGCCTCGAGCCCCTCGGCGACGATGGCCTTCATCGCCGCCATCTCGGCGCCGGTCGGCGCGCGCCGCTCGGTGCCCATCGCCGCCAGCCGCGCGGTGCCGTGGCCGACCAGCAGGCCGATGTTCACGCCCGGCGGCTGCGCCTCGAGGCGGCGCAGGTAGCCCGCGTAGCCCTGCCACTCGGGCAGCGCGATCTTCGGGTGCAGCGTTCTTGCCATCACCGCGGCCGCGGCGTGCGGCGCGGCGCCGAAGCCGCAGTTGCCGACCACGCAGGTGGTGACGCCGCCGGCGAGCTTGAAGGCCATGTCCGGGTACACGAGCGCGGCGAAGTCGTCGTGCGTGTGCACGTCGATGAAGCCCGGCGCGAGCGCGAGGCCGCGGCCGTCCAGCGTGGCGCGCGCGCCGCCGGGCACCGCCCCCGCCCGGGCGATGCGGTCGCCGTCGATGGCGACGTCGGCGCACACCGGCGGTGCGCCGCTGCCGTCGTAGAGCGTCGCTTCGCGGATCACGAGATCGTGCATCGGAGCCTTTCCTTGCTTGCCGGATTCCGGCGCTTTGCGATATCTTGCACCGGTTCACTCACCTGAGGGGAAGCCATGCTGATCAAACGTGCGATCGCGGCAGCCGCCGCCGTGCTGTCCGCCGCGGCGATGCTCGGATCCGGGGGCGCCGCGCAGGCGCAGGGCGACGCGAAGACGCTGCGCATCGTGCCGCACTCGAACCTGGCGATCCTCGATCCCATCTGGACCACCGCGTACATCAGCCGCAACCACGGCTACATGATCTACGACACGCTGTTCGGCACCAACGAGAAGAACCAGATCAAGCCGCAGATGGTGGACACCTGGACCGAGAGCCCGGATCACCGCCTCTGGACCTTCAAGCTGCGCAAGGGCCTGGAGTTCCACGACGGCAAGCCCGTCACCAGCGAGGACGTGGTGGCGTCGCTCGCGCGCTGGGGCAAGCGCGACGCCATGGGCTCGGCCCTGTTCACCTTCATCGACCGAATGGACACGCCGGCGCCGGACACCTTCCGCATCTTCCTGCGCGAGGCCTGCGGCTTCGTGCTGGAGGCGCTCGGCAAGCCCTCCTCCAACGTGCCCTTCATCATGCCCAAGCGCGTGGCCGACACCGACGCGTTCAAGCAGATCGACGACTACACGGGCTCGGGCCCCTACATCTTCAAGAGGGACGAGTTCAAGCCCGGCGACAAGGCGGTCTACGTGAAGAACCCGAAATACGTGCCGCGCAAGGAGCCGCCCTCGGGCACCACCGGCGGCAAGCACGTCTACGTCGACCGCGTCGAATGGAACCTCGCGCTGCGCGACGGGCAGGCGCAGATGAACGCGCTGCAGAAGGGCGAAGTGGACATCATCGAGGCGCTGCCATTCGAATTCTACGAGGTCGCCAAGAAGGATCCGAACATCCAGCTGCCGAAGTACGCGACCGTCAACCTGCAGTACATGGCCCGCTTCAACCACCTCAACAAGCCCTTCGACAACGTCAAGGTTCGCCGCGCGGTGCTCGCGGCGTTCAACCAGCTGCCGTTCCTGCAGGCGCAGGTCGGCGTGAAGGAGCTCTACAACACCTGCCCGTCGATGTTCACCTGCGGCACGCCCTACGGCAGCCCGGCCGGCAGCGAGATCCAGTCGAAATCCAACATGAAGAAGGCGCAGGAGCTGCTGAAGGCCTCCGGCTACGACGGCACGCCGATCGTGCTCATGAAGCCGACCGACCTCGCGGCGATCCAGAAGCTGCCGGACGTCGGCGCGCAGCTGCTGCGCCAGGCCGGCTTCAAGGTCGACCTGCAGGCCATGGACTGGAACACGCTGGTCGCGAGGCGCGCGAAGAAGGACCCGATCGACAAGGGCGGCTGGAACATGTTCATGACGGCCTGGCAGGGTCACGACATCTGGAACCCGATCGCCAACCCGACCATGGACACGCGCGGCGTGGACTCGGGCTGGTTCGGCTGGGCGAAGGACGACGAGCTGCTCGCACTGCGCGCGAAGTTCATGCGCGCGACCGACGAGGCGACCAAGAAGAAGCTCGCCGCCGCGATCCAGACGCGCGCGTTCGAGATCGGCACGCACGTGCCTCTCGGCGAGTACCAGCAGCCGATGGCCGCGCGCAAGAACATCAGCGGCTTCTTCATCACCAACGGCAACATCTACTGGAACCTGAAGAAGAATTGAGCGCGGCAGGTCCCCGGACGGCTCCGGCCTAGGGTCCCGGAGCCGTTTCTTTTTCTGACCATGCTCAACTTCCTGGCGCGGCGCCTGTTCGCCACGATCCCGGTGCTGCTCGTGGTGGCGGTGCTGGTGTTCCTGCTGCTGCGCCTGACGCCCGGCGACCCGGCGGCGATCCTCGCGGGCGATGCCGCCAGCACCGACCAGATCGCGGGCATCCGCGCGAGCCTGGGCCTGGACAAGCCGATCGCCGTGCAGTTCGGCATCTGGTTCGCCCACCTGCTGCAGGGCGACCTCGGCCAGTCCTTCTACTACAAGACGCAGGTCGCGGCGCTGATCGGCCAGCGCCTGGAGCCGACGCTGTCGCTCGCCGCGCTCACCATCCTGATCGCCGTGCTGGTGGCGGTGCCGCTCGGCGTCGTCGCCGCCTGGCGCCAAGGCGGCTGGCTGGACCGTGCGCTCATGGGCTTCTCGGTGCTCGGCTTCTCGGTGCCGGTGTTCGTGCTCGCCTACATCCTCATCTGGCTGCTGTCGCTCAAGCTCGGCGTCCTGCCCGTGCAGGGCTACCAGCGGCTGGCGGACGGCGCCGGGCCCTGGCTGCGCCACCTCGCCCTGCCCGCGCTGACGCTGTCGGTGATCTACGTCGCGCTGATAGCAAGAGTCACGCGCGCGTCGGTGATGGAAGCGCTGGGAGAGGACTACATCCGCACCGCGCGCGCCAAAGGCCTGACCGAGGCCCGCGTGCTCGTGCGCCATGCGCTGGCGAACGCGGCGATCCCGATCGTGACGGTGATCGGCATCGGCATCGCGCTGCTGATCGGCGGCGTGGTGGTGACCGAGTCGGTGTACGCGATCCCGGGCCTCGGCCGCCTTACGGTGGACGCCGTGCTCGCGCGCGACTTTCCCACGGTGCAGGGACTGATCCTGTTCTTCTCGTTCATCTACGTGCTCGTCAACCTGGTGGTCGACCTGTCGTACGTGTTCTTCGACCCGCGCATCCGCTACTGAGGCGATGCAGGACAGCGTGCTTCGCCGCGTCCTCGCCAGCTGGTCGGTTCGCATCGGCGCAAGCCTGCTCGTGCTGATGGTGCTCGTCGCGCTCGCCGCGCCCTGGCTGGGCACCGTGGATCCGTCGCTGTTCGACGCCGGCAGCCGCGACCTGCTGCCGGGCATGACGGGCGAGATCACCACGCTCGAGGGCGAGACGCTGCGGCACACCTTCGTCATGGGCTCGGACTCCTACGGCCGCGACATCTACAGCCGCGTGCTCTACGGCACGCGCGTGTCGCTCGTGGTCGGCATCGCCACCGCGCTGCTCGCGCTCGCCGCGGGCATCGCCTGCGGCCTCGGCGCGGGCTACCTGCGCTGGCTGGACGGCATTCTCATGCGCTTCATGGACGGCGTGATGGCGATTCCGGCGATCCTCATCGCCATCGCGCTGGTCGCGCTCTGGCGCGGCAGCCTCGCCACGGTGATCGTGGCGATCGCGGTGCCGGAAATCCCGCGTGTCACGCGCCTCGTGCGCTCGCTCGTGCTCAGCATCCGCGAGGAGCCCTACGTCGAGGCGGCGATCGCGCTCGGCACGCCTACGCCGAAGATCCTGTTCGGCCACATCCTGCCCAACTGCATGGCGCCGCTCATCGTGCAGGGCACCTTCACCTGCGCATTCGCGATCCTCGTCGAGGCGGTGCTGTCCTTCCTCGGCGTGGGGCTGCCGCCCGACATCCCGACCTGGGGCAACATCATGGCCGAGGGCCGCGCGCAGTTCGTGTCCTTCCCGCACAACGTGTTCTTCCCGGGCGTGTTCCTCGCCGTGACCGTGCTCGCGGTGAACATCCTCGGCGACGGCCTGCGCGACACGCTCGACCCGAAGATGGCGAAGCGCGTATGAACGTCCTGGACGTTGCGGGCCTGAGCATCGACCTTCCCTCGGGCGGGGATCGCAAGTCCGCGGTGACGAACGTTTCCTTCGGCGTGGGGCGCGGCGAGATCGTCTGCCTCGTGGGCGAGTCCGGCTCCGGCAAGTCGGTGATCGCACAGGGCGTGATGGGCCTGCTGCCTCGCACGCTGCCGCTCGCCGCGGGCTCGATCCGGCTGAACGGCGAGGAGCTCGTCGGCATGCCGGCCGAGGCGCTGCGCGAGCACCGCGCCACGCGCATGTCGATGATCTTCCAGGAGCCGATGACCGCGCTCAACCCGGTCATGACCTGCGGCGAGCAGATCGACGAGGTCGTGCGCTTCCACTCCGGATTCTCCTTGACCGAAAGAAAGAAAAGAATCCTGGACATCATCCGCGAAGTCGCGCTGCCGGACCCGGAGCGCATCGTCGCGTCCTACCCGCACCAGCTCTCGGGCGGCCAGCGCCAGCGCGTCATGATCGCGATGGCGCTCGTGCTCGAGCCCGCGCTGCTGATCGCGGATGAGCCCACTACGGCGCTGGATGTAACGACTCAAGCTCAGATTTTGGGTTTGATTCTTTCATTGCAAAAAAAACATGGCACGGGCGTCTTGTTCATCACGCACGACTTCGGCGTGGTCGCGGAGATCGCGCACCGCGTGGCGGTGCTGCGCCTGGGCGAGCTCGTCGAGCTGGGCGCGCGCGACGAGGTGCTGCGCCGCCCGCGGCACGAGTACACGAGGATGCTCATCGCCTCGGTTCCGGCGCTCAAGCCATTGGGCCGGGAGAGCAGGCCCGATGCAAGGATCGTCCTCGAAACCAGGAAGCTCTCGAAGACCTACACGGCGCGAAGCTGGCTCGGCCCGCGCCGCGAGGTGCTGGCGGCGGCGGACGTCGACCTGGAGCTGCGCCGGGGGCAGACGCTCGGCATCGTCGGCGAGTCCGGCTCGGGCAAGTCCACCGTGGCGCGCTGCATCGTGCGCCTCGTCGACCCGAGCGCCGGCGAGATCCGCCTGGACGGCGAGGACATCGCGCACCTGCGCTCGGGCGCGCTGCGCGGCATGCGCCGCAAGGTGCAGATCGTGTTCCAGGATCCCTACCGCTCGCTCAACCCGCGCCGCACCGTGGGCGAGGCGATCACCGAGGGGCCGCGCAACTACGGCGTGCCGGCCGCCGAGGCGCTCGAGCGCGCGAAGAAGCTGCTCGAGCTCGTGCGCATGGACAGCTCCGCGCTCGGGCGCTACCCGCACCAGTTCTCGGGCGGGCAGCGCCAGCGCATCTGCATCGCGCGCGCGCTCGCCATGGAGCCGGAGCTGCTGATCGCGGACGAGGCGGTCTCGGCGCTCGACGTCTCGGTGCAGGCGCAGGTGCTGGCGCTGCTGGAGGAGATTCGCGCGCGGCTCGACCTGGCGATGCTGTTCATCACGCACGACCTGCGCGTGGCGGCGCAGGTCTGCGACCATGTCGCGGTGATGCAGCAGGGCCGCGTGGTCGAGTACGGCGCGGCCGAGCAGGTCTTCCTCAGGCCGCGCCACGAGTACACCCGCGCGCTCTTCGAGGCGGCGCCCGGCCGCGGTTTTGCGTTCGGAACAACTTAGAATCCGGGGCATGGATCGTCTGGCGGAGGAGCACATCCGGGTGCCCGGGCTGAAGGTGCGCGTGATCGAGCGCTGCACGTCCACGAATGCGCTGTTGCGCGAAGAGCAGTCCGCGGAGGCTGCGCTGCTCGCGGCCGAGCTGCAGACCGCCGGCCGCGGCCGGCACGGGCAGCGCTGGCGCTCCGCGCGCGGCGCCGGCGCCACCTTCTCGATCCGGCGGCCGATGCGCTGCGAGCAGCGCAGGCTGGCCGGGCTGTCGATCGCGGTGGGCGTCTCCTCGGCGCGCGCGCTGCGCAGGCTCGGCGCGCGCGGCGTGGCGGTGAAGTGGCCCAACGACCTGATGGTGAAGCGGCGCAAGCTCGGCGGCATCCTCATCGAGACGCGGCCGCTGCCGCGCGCCGGCGCGGCTCCTGCGGCGCCGCGCAGCGTGGTGATCGTAGGCATCGGCATCAATTGCCGCGCGCAGCCGCGGCTGGGCGCGCATCTGGGCCGGGGCGTCGCCGCGCTGGACGAGGTGCTCGCGCGCCCGGTCTCGCGCAACGCAGTCATCGGCGCGGTCGCGCGCGAAGTGCTGGGCGCGCTTTGCGCATGGGAGCGGGCGGGGGGAAGCGCGGCATGATCCTCGCCATCGACGCGGGCAACTCGCGGGTCAAGTGGGGCTGGTACGCGGACGGCTGGTCGTCGATCGCCAACGTCTCGCTGATCGAGTTCGCGGCCTCGAGCGACCATGTCAACCCGTTCTCGGCGACGCACGAGAATCCCGAGCGCATCCTCATCTCCAACGTGGCGGGCGACGGCGCGCAGCAGCTCATCGTCAACTGGACCAGCGTCTTCGAGGCGCCGCCGGAATGGATCCACGGCGAGCGCGAGCAGTGCGGCGTGCGCAACCTCTACGAGCGCCCCGAGCAGCTCGGGCCCGACCGCTGGGCGTCGCTCATCGCGGCGCGCGCGCTCGAGCCCGGTCGCCCCTGCCTGGTCGTCAACGCCGGCACCTGCACCACCATCGACATGCTGAGCGCGAGCGGCGAGTTCACGGGCGGCCTTATCCTGCCGGGCATCGAGCTCATGCGCTTCGTGCTGCACGAGCACACCGGCCGGCTGCCGCTGCAGGAGGGCAGCTTCGTCGCTGCGCCGCGCCGGACCGCCGACGCAATCGAGACCGGCTGCCGCCTCGCGCAGGCAGGCGCGGTCGAGCGCATGTTCGGCGCCATGGGGTCCGGCGCGCAATGCCTCGTGTCGGGCGGCGGCGGGCCCGCGCTCATCGAGCGCCTCGACCTGCCCTGCCGCTACGTGGAAAATCTCGTGCTCGAGGGCCTGGCGCGGATCGGCACCGCATGAGCGCATGAGGACCGTATTTTTGCTGCTGCTGGCGGCGAATCTCGCGCTGTTCGCGTGGTTCGGCTATTACTCGCCCTCCGACAGCGCGAGCGATCCGGCGCCCGCGCGCCGCCAGCTCAACGCGGAGAAGATCCGCCTGCTGGAGGGCAAGGAGCTGAAGAGCCTCGCCACGGTCAAGCCGGCGCCCGCCGCCGTGCCCGCCGCCGCGCCGGCGCCGCCCGCGGCCTGCGTGGAATGGGGCGGCTTCGCGGTTGCCGAGGCGCCCAAGGCCGAGCAGGCGCTCGCGCCGCTCGCGCTCGGGCCGAAGCTCGCGCAGCGGCGCAGCGAGGAGACGGCCGGCTGGTGGGTCTTCATCCCGCCGCAGGGAGGCCGCGCCGCGGCGATGAAGAAGGCGGCCGAGCTCAAGGCGCTCGGCGTGGACGAGTACTTCGTCCTGCAGGACGAAGGCAAGATGCGCTGGGCGCTGTCGCTCGGCGTGTTCAGCAGCGAGGAGGCCGCGAAATCGCGCCTCGAAGCGCTGCGCGCGAAGGGCGTGCGCAGCGCGCAGACGGGAGAGCGCGACACCCAGGTGGCGAAGGTCTGGTTCCAGCTGCGCGGCGGCGACGCGGCGCAGCTGACGGCGCTGCGCGAGACGGTGCAGGGCTTCCCGGGAACCGACCTGCGGCCCTGCCAATGATCGCCGGGCGGGCGCGCTCGCGCCGCCCGCCGCAACCCTAGCCGATGGGGATCGCGCCGCCGGGCACGTGCTGGGCGACCAGCGCGAGCAGGCGGTCGGCGCGCACGGGCTTGGTGAGGTAGCCGACCGCGCCGAGCTCCTTGCCGCGGTGGTCGCCGTCCTCCAGGGAGGTGAGGAAGATCACCGGTATGTACGGCAGCGTGGTGTCGGCCTTCAGCGCGGCGAGGAACTCGAAGCCGTCCATGTGCGGCATGTTGATGTCGGTGAGGATGAGATCCGGCGGGCTTTTCAGCACCTGATAGCCGGCGCTGATCGCGTCGGCCGCCGTGCTCACCTCGTAGCCCGCCGCGGCGAGATGCATGCGCAGCAGCTCGCGCAGGCTCTCGTCGTCGTCAACGACCAGGATGCGGGCCGCCATCGGCTGTGTAGCGATCGTACCGAGCCTCGTACCGGCTCTAGTTGCAGTTGTCCTGAACCGATTTCTGCGCCTTGCCCAATTCCGCCGCGACCTGCTCGTCGGTCATGTAGATGCGCTCGCCGTTGGCATCGGTGCGCGCGATGCGCTGCCCGGTCTGCAGGGTGCGAACCCATTCGCGCGAGCGCTCGCAGTTCCCCGCGCGCTCGGCTTCCTTGGCGCGTGCGACGTCGGCCTTCTCGGCCGCCTTCTTCTCCTCCGCCTGGCGCTTGCGGTACGCCTGCTCCTGCTCGGCGGCCGTGAGCGGCCGCTTGCCCGCGTCCTTCGCGTCCTTCGCGGCCGGCGCGCCGCTTGCCGGCGGCGACGGCGCGGCGACCGTGCTCGTCTTCGCGCCCGGCGGCGGCGTGTCGCCGTAGCGCACCTTGCCGTCCTTGTCGACCCACTTGTACATCTGCGCTGCGGCGCTACCCGCCACCGCAAGCGACAACGCGAGAATCCACGTCAATCTCATGGTTTGCCTCCAGACGTGCCCTGGCTGCCGCCCTGGCCGGACGCGCCGTCCTGGCCGTTCGCCGGCTCCTCGCCCAGCACCGGGCTCGGGTCATACGGACCGCGCTTGACCTTGGGCGCCTCGGGCGCAGGCTTTGCGGCGGGCGCACTCGCGGCGCTCGGCGTGCGCGCAGGCACGGTGCCTTCCGCCGGATAGCCGGCACTGTCCAGCGCGGCGTTGAATGACGACGCCTCGAAGCCCACCTCCGCCTGACGCCCGACCAGCATCGTCGGCACCTGCAGCCCCCCGGAGACCTTCCTGAGCTCCTCCGACGTCGCCGCATCGCCTACCGATACCTCCTTGAACGGGATGCCGCGCCGATTGAGCACGTTGCGCGCGTCGGTGCAGGCTTCCTTGCAGCTCGGCGTAGTGTAGAGCGTGATGGGAAAATCCTTCTGCAGCCGCGCGATTACGTAGGGCAGGTCGCTGCCGCCACCCGGAGTGGCGGGCGCGGTTACCTTGCGCACGTCCTTGGCCGACGCCGGCGGCGGCGTGTCGGTGAAGTGCACGTTGCCGTCGCGATCGACCCATCGGTACGATTGCGCGTTCGCCGCCGGCGTGCCGAGCAGCCCCGCGCCGAGCAGCGCACCGCAGACAAATACGCGACGAATCATGCGTCTATCATACCACCGGCGCATTGCGCGCCTCGGCCGGGCGGCCGCCTCCGAGCGAGGCGATGGTGCTGATGGCCCGAATCGAACGGGCGACCTACTGATTACGAATCAGTTGCTCTACCAGCTGAGCTACATCAGCACGTCCGGGCGCGGCTTTCTCCCGGTTGCAGAGATTGTACCGCTCCTGCACGCGCCGACGATTGCCGCAAGCTCCAGCGCGCTCGACGCTCACGGACGCTTCAAGCGATTGTCGTAGACCACCTCGACCAGAATCTGGGCGGACACGCGCCGGCCGTTGATTTCGCCCGGCTCGTAACGCAGCTTGCCGAACGCTTCCGCCGCCAGGTCGGACACCGCTTTCGGCACGTTGCTCTGGACGACCTCTACCGAAACGACGCTGCCGAGCTCATCGATCCAGATCTTCAGCTCGACCCTGCCTCTCACCACGCGCGCCACCGTTCTCGGCACGTCGAGCTCCGGCCGCGAGGTCGGCTCGGGGCGCTTCGTCAGCTGCTCGGACGTGTAGAAGACCGGTCCGGAACCCGGCAGCAGCTCGATTCCGCGCGACAGCTGCTGCGAAGCCGCGGCCGTCTCGTCGGCCAGAGGGCGCCCGGGCATGCCTGCCGGCCCGGCTCCGGCTGCGGGCGATCCTTCGAATTCGGCCGCCGGTCCGTTTCCCTCCTCGATCCTGACATCGAGCGCGCGAGCCGGTCCGGACGCCTGCGCACCG